>JAZQLP010000159.1:0-5619 GCA_045542755.1 Eubacteriales bacterium | reverse complement strand
ACTGCTCTGCCCATTTTTCAAGCTCCACATCACTGATAATGGTTTGTCTGCCGGATTCGTATTCAGCATCTACAAGCTCTTTTATCTTTATAACGCCGGGATGCTTTTTGTCTATCCTTGAGGCTCTTATGAGTGAGTAATGGTTGTTTATCCAGAAAGCAATTCCTGCAAGGCCCGAAGCGTTTGTAACGGACACGTTTGCGGGGCGGTTAAGTATTTTCTCTGTATCAAAAATATTGTAAATCTCTTCGTCTTTAAGGAGTCCGTCTGCGTGTATTCCTGCTCTTGTAACGTTAAAGGAGGAACCTACAAAGGGCGTCATGGGAGGAATTTCGTATCCGATTTCTTTCTTAAAGTATTCAGCCAATTCGGTAATTACCGTGGTGTCCATTCCGTCGGTGGTACCCTTGAGGGATGCATATTCTATAACCATAGCTTCCAGAGGTACGTTACCGGTTCTTTCGCCGATGCCGAAGAGGGAGCAGTTAACGGCAGATGCGCCGAAAAGCCAAGCTGTAGATGCATTTGCCACACCCTTATAGAAATCGTTGTGGCCGTGCCATTCAAGGCACGAAGAGGGTACTTCGGAGTGATGCTGTAAACCGTACATAAGTCCTGGAACACTTCTGGGGGGAGCTACTTCCGAATAGGGTACACCGTATCCCATAGTGTCGCAGGCTCGTATTTTTATGGGAATGCCCGCTTCTCTGCCCATATCCATAAGGGCATCTACAAAGGGAACCACGAAACCGTAAAAGTCTGCTCTGGTTATATCCTCAAAATGACAACGAGGGGTCAGTCCTGCTTCAATGGCCTGAGAAACTGCGTTGAGGTAGTGATTGAGGGCCTGCAGACGGGTCATCTTAAGCTTTTTGAATATATGATAGTCTGAACAGGAAACGAGGATACCCGTTTCTTTTATTCCAAGGTCCTTAACGAGCTTAAAGTCCTCTTTATTTGCTCTTATCCATGTGGTTATTTCGGGAAATTCGTAGCCCAGCTCAAGACATTTTTCTATGGCATCTCTGTCCTTTTTACTGTAGGCAAAAAATTCGGTCTGCCTGATTTTACCATTGGGGCCGCCAAGACGGTGGAGCATTTTATAAATATTCACCATCTGCTCTGTGGTGTAGGGAGCTACGGACTGCTGTCCGTCTCTGAATGTAGTATCGGTTATCCATATTTCTTCAGGCATATTCATAGGTACGCGGCGATGGTTAAATGCTACCTTTGGAATTTCCGTGTAAGGATACATATCTCTGTAGAGGTGGGGTTGGCGAACGTCCTGCAGGGTGTATCGGTAGGTTTCTTCTTCCAGTACGTTTGTTTTTTTGTTGAGTTCAAGCATGGGAGTAAGTCCTCCTTTATGTAAATGTATAATTGTATACAATCTTGGCGTGCTAGTATTATAACGCATTGCTACGCTAAAGTCAAGAGAGTTTGCAATAAGTTCCCAAATAAAAATAATCGCTATTCGTGAGAAAATGACATAGTTTGGACACCTTTATATGTTACACTTGTGTTATATGATATGAATGCAAGGCGGTGAGATATGTGGATAAAAGGTACAAGGTATCTGTTTCGGTGCGGAATCTGATAGAGTTTCTGCTACGCAAAGGGGATATCTCTCCCGGACGGTCTGCATCCTCTTCTGATATGGCAGAGGGCACAAAGGCTCACCGAAAATTGCAAAAGGCCGCCGGTGAAGGGTACGAGGCAGAGGTGAGATTGAAATTTTCTTCGGTAATCTCATCTTCCGACGTGGCTAAAGTTGCCCGAGAGTTAGGGCATAAAGGAGATCTGTCATTTGAAATAGAACTTAAAATTGACGGGATATGTGACGGAATCCTTCAGGAAAACGGAGTTACCGTAATTGACGAAATCAAATCTACGGCAGATAGTCTTGATAATATAGAGTCGGATACATATCCTCTTCATTGGGCTCAAGCCAGATGTTATGCCTTTATTTATGGCGCTCAGCAAGGGCTTGATGAGTTGAACGTGCGCCTTACGTATTATCAGATAGAAAGCGGCGAGGTTAAAAGATTTTATCTTTCCGAAACTATCGGTCAACTTGCCGAGTTCTTTTACGGGCTGGTTGACGAGTACAAAAAATGGGCTGTGTTTGACGTTATTCACCGCATCGAAAGGGAAGAGGGTACGGAAAGTCTTGCTTTTCCTTACGGCGAATACCGTAAAGGACAGAGGGAGCTTGCCGCGGCCTGTTATCGAGTTGTAAACGGCGAATCTACTCTTTATGCTCAAGCTCCTACGGGTACGGGCAAAACTATGTCGGTGCTTTTCGGAGCTGCGAAAACTCTTTACAATAAAAAAAAGTCGCCACATGGGCGAAAGATATTTTATCTTACGGCGAAAACCGTTACTGGAGACGTTGCCGTAAAAGCTTGCCGCGCATTGGCCGAGAGTGGATTTTATCCGAAAAATCTTCAATTCGGCTGGCGCTGTATGGTCATAACGGCAAAGGAAAAGACCTGCGGTTACGGGAAACAGTGTGACCCGGAAGTATGTCCTTTTTCTTTGGGGCATTACGATAGGGTTAACGCCGCTATAATGGATATACTTTCTCATGAGTCTATTATAACCCAGGATATTATGAGGAGTTATGCTGAAAAGCATAGTGTTTGCGAGTTTGAATTCTCCCTTGACGTGTCCGAAAGGTGTGACGTTATAATCTGTGATTACAACTACGCCTTTGACCCGAGGGCTTCTTTGAGGAGGTATTTTACCTCGGGTGGAGATTACGTTCTTCTTGTTGATGAAGCTCATAATCTTATAGACCGCGGACGAGATATGTATTCTTGCGGTATAAGCAAGAGGACTGTTCTAAGGGCGGCTGCTACCCTTAAGCATATTCCTCCTCTTGCCAAAAGACTTAAAAAGATAAACGCTTTTATTTTAAAGCTAAAGAAAAGTATGGCGTCCGAGAGGGAAGTGTTGGCTCCTCCCACCGAATTTTATTCTCTTTGTTCTGCCTTCTGCGAAAGCTTTGGCGTGTATTTGTCTGAGAGAATAAAGGGAACTGAGGACAAAGAGGTTCTAGAACTGTATTTTGACATGAATAATCTGGGATACCTCTATTCCAACTATGACGAGGAACATTTCAGGTTTTACCTTGAAAACAGAGGCGGGGATACTTACGTCAAAATGTTTTGCGCCGATCCGTCTGAAATGCTTGAAAAGGTTTACAATAAGTGCACTGCGGCCGTGTTTTTCTCTGCAACCCTTCTTCCTTCGGAATATTGTAAAAAGCTTATAGGCCGAAAGAACAGTGCTACGGACAATGGCTATGAGATACGGCTTCCGTCTCCTTTTTCTGCTGATAATCTTCATATGATAATAGGCAACAGATTCTCTGCAGAGTATCGATACAGGGAGGAAAGTTATCTTCCTTGTGCAGAGTATATTATGCGCGGTATGGAGAAAAAGACAGGCAACTATCTTGCATTTTTTCCTTCCTTTGCATATCTTGAAAGAGTGTATGGCATATTTACCGAAAAATATCCTCATGTTAAGGTTCTCAAACAGACTCCCGAGCTTACGGAAGGTGAGAGATCTGATTATTTGGATAAATTTACCAATAACCCTACCGAATCCATAGTTGGGTTTGCCGTGTTGGGCGGGATATTCTCCGAGGGTATTGACCTTGTGGGCGAAAGATTGTCAGGAGCTTTTATTGTCAGCGTTGGCATTCCTCAGTTATGCTTTGAGCGAGATCTTATTAAAGAAATATTTGACGCTAAAGGCGAGTCTGGATACGATTACGCATACCGATTCCCTGGGTTCAACCGTGTCCTCCAGGCGGCGGGTAGGGTAATACGTAGCGAAAGTGACAAAGGCTTCGTTATGCTTCTTGACAGGAGGTTTCTTGAAAACCGCTATACGCAGATGTTTCCTTCCTTTTGGAAGAAGCTGTATATAGCAAAGTCCCCCGACAAAGCGGGGGAACTTACGGAAAACTTTTGGACTCAAAAGGGTTGATTTGTTTAAAAATAGGGGAAAATTCTGCTTTTTAGTCGAGTAACCCAATATTGGATATAATGAGAGTTTGGCTCATCTGAAACCTTATCTACCGCAAATCTGATGCTTCTTTCAACGGCTGCGGCAGTAGTGGAATATCTTTCCGCAATATCGGGATAAACCACCTTTGTAAGAAGCTTGATGTTTTCGGGGCGATATACTACTTCCATTATTGCTTCTGCAAGGTATACGGTTCCCACGTTTGACTCTTTCAGTCCCTCTTGCTCAAGTAACGCAGTAATTTCCTTTACCGTACGGCGCCTTTTTCTTTCGGGAAGAGGGTTCTTTGGTTGAGATAGTACATTTTTAATGGCGTTGTCAAGACTCTTTCTAATATCAGTAAAGAACATTACCTCGTCAGCGGGAAAGGTTGAGTAATATTCCTTTGCCTGAGGCGTAGTCATTTTTGTTACGGCTATAATAGAAGGAAGTGTTCCGCTTCTCAGCATAGCCGTATATTCAATAATGTCGGTTCCTGAGAGTCCCCCTACGGGGCGTTCACATTCGATTATCACAACGTCGAAGCTGAACTCTCTGACCTTTTCAAACAAATCCGATTCGGATGTGGCAATTTCGCTTATATATCCGTATTCGGAAAGAATTTTTTGATATTCTTCCCATTCTCGGGCAAGAATAAGTATTCGTTTTTTATTTCCCATAGTTCTTTTATCTTAAAAGAGGTTGCCCGTAAGGCAACCTCTTAATCATTATGTGGTTTCTGTTATAAACACAATGCCGGGGATAGCTCCTATAAGAGTGATTACTTCGCTCTTATTCCATTTCTTCTTTGAGGAAATTATTCCCTCTATACCAACGTGCTGTCCAACACCTGATTTGGAAGGTGTGATGTTGATATTGTGCATATCATACTCAAGCTCTTTTATACTGTTGAGAATGTTTTTCAGATTGCCAATATCCGCAATCTCTATATACACGTCAATATCTGCTGTTTTTGCAAAGATGAAATAGTCAAACTTATGAAGGATAACTATGGTGAACACTATTGCGATAGAGCCAATGATGGCCGCTTCGTAAAAGCCGATACCGATGGCGAGACCGATAGCAGCCGTGCTCCAGAGACCTGCCGCCGTGGTAAGACCTCTTACGTGGTTCTTCCCGGTGGTAATGATAGTACCTGCACCGAGAAAACCGATACCGCTTATTACCTGAGCGCCCAGTCTGGCAGGGTCACCGCTCATCTCAAGAACGCTTATTATGTACTGTCCTGTGAGGGTTGCCAAGCAGGAACCCACACAAACGAGAATATGCGTTCTGAAACCGGCAGCTCTGCCCTTTTTACCTCTTTCAAAGCCTACTATTCCGCCCACGAGAAAGGAGAATGCTATTCTCACGGCAATGGATATAAGATTGACCTCTCTGAGGTAGTCAATGATGTCTAAAAATACTGACATATCAACAACTCCTTTTCTATACGGTCACTTTATGGCATTTCTATAAGTGACCGACGTGTGGTCAATTATATGCAAAGGTGACTGTAATTATTACTGCTTTGCAGCTTCGGTGATGGTTGTGAAGTCTGCGGACTTGAGGGAAGCGCCGCCGATAAGACCGCCGTCAATG
>JAZQLP010000158.1:0-29556 GCA_045542755.1 Eubacteriales bacterium | reverse complement strand
CTTCATCTCTCCGTGGTCTATTACGGCCAAAACGTCCGCGTCGCGGAGGGTGGAAAGTCTGTGAGCTATTGCGATAGTGGTTCTGCCTTCCTGAAGAGAATGTATGGATTCCTGGATTCGGCGTTCCGTTTCGGTGTCCATTGCGGCGGTAGCTTCGTCAAGAATAAGTATACCGGGGTTCTGTATTACGGTTCTGGCAATGGATATGCGCTGCTTTTCTCCGCCCGAAAGGTCCTGACCGCCCGAGCCGACTCTCGTTTCGTACCCATCGGGAAGCTTCATTATGAAATCATGAGCCGATGCGGCCTTTGCCGCCGCAACAACCTCTTCCATAGAAGCCTCGGGGCGGGCATATCTGATATTATCGGCTATGCTTCCACTGAAAAGATATATTTCCTGGGAAACGATGCCGATATTGTTTTTCATATCCTTGAAGGGTATTCTTCTGACGTCTACCCCGTCAATTGTAATTTGTCCTTCTTTTACATCGTACAAGCGGGCAATAAGGTTAACAATGGTACTTTTACCCGCACCCGTACGGCCTACTATACCTACCATGTGTCCCGCTTTAACACTGAGGGACAGATTTTTTATAACAGGGCGGCCGGGTTCATACTCAAACATTACGTTTTTGACCTCAATGTCGCCATTCATCTTTTCCATGGGTATGGGGTCATCGCTTTCGGAAACCTCGGGCACGGAGTCTATGACTTCGAAAATTCTCTGGGTAGAATCCATACATCTGGCATACATATGTATCATGCCCGAGAAGAAATCCAGGGGAGCATAAAGCATGTCCATATAAGTAGCGAAGGTCATGAGTTCACCGAAGGTCATGCCTTCGTTACCGTTAACGATCATAACGCCGCCTACAGCCAGAACAAACATATGGGATATTATGGGAATAAGTCCCAGCAAGGGTCCTGTGGTTCCGCTGAAAATATCGGCCTTCATTTTTGAACCAGTGGTTCTGGCCGAATACGCGCCAAACCTTTCCGCCTCTTCATCCTCTTTACCGAAAGCTTTTATGATACGCTGACCGTTCATAGTATCGCTTATAAGCGAGGTCATGCGAGCCTGCTGTGTCCACCAGGAATGGTATAAACGGTGGGACAGCTTACGGATAAATCGCCATGAAATAAGAAGTAACGGCATTACGGCAACAATAGCCACCGTAAGCTTCCAATCCATGGTAATCATAATAACGAGGATAACTGCGAATTTGGTAACGTTTATTAATACGTATGGCAACGAGTCCATAAAAAACCAGTATACGTTCTGGGCATCTCTGGTTACTCTTTCCATAAGAAAACCCGTCTGCTTACTGGTGTAAAAGCTCAAAGAAAGCCTCTGCATAGCAGAAAATATCTTTAATTTAAGGTCGTATATCATATACGGCGCGATTTTGGCCGATACCCAATTTTGAGAAATCGTAAGAAGCAAGGCTATAACTCTTACCCCTATAATCATCAACAGTACCAGGGCTATTTCGCCGTAAAGAGGCTTACCGAAAAGGGTAAAACCGCTATCCGTAAGAACGTCATCATAAAGCATCTTCGTTCCTATGTAGGGCGACAAAACAGCAAAAACAGAGGAAAGCAGTAAAAAAACAAAAAATACCGCTACCTGCTTATAATAATATTTTAAAAATCCGAGAAGTCTTAATGTCAAGGAACGCTTATCCAGACATTTGGGACAAACAGGCCTGTCGCTATTGGGATATCTCGATCCGCATTTGGGACAGAATCTGTCTTTGGTTTCATCTTCCGAGGGCTCTCCTCCATCCTTAAACGCCTTATAATTGCGAACAAACCTGTCGATTTTGCCCGCCGTTCCCAAAGAGAAGTAGGCAAGCTCTTTATATTCTTTCTTTTCCCCGTCCAAAGAAGACTTTTTCATTCCCATAAGACGGGCAGAGGCAATAAATCTCTCAACCTCCAGGCTGTCAATATCCTCAAGAAGATATTCGGAGAAATCTGTCACTTCGTATTTTACAAATGACTTACCAAAGGGCTTTTTTACAAAATGCTCTTTTCCCGTAACGACGTATAAGCGGTTATCGTCAAAAGCAACCAAGCCGTCGGCGTATTGCATCTCCCCGTCCATATCCGTGTATTCAAAAACCTTTAAATCACAATAGGAAATGCCTCTGTCGGTAAAAACGGTAATGAGATAGTCGGGAAGCTTTTTGCTCTTTCTATTCTCGTTAGACAAACGCTGCTTGTTATACTTGCGCACGTTTATGTCCATCTCTATCTCATCCCTTTCTGCAAATTAAACTTTTAATAACACAGGTGCCAACAATTCGTGGTTACGCGCAGACTTCCCTTGCTGTTTTATTATACTACATCATTGAGGCAAAATCAAGTGTTTTAACCGTTTTTTACACTCAAGAATTTTTAAACTCCGCAAACATTCAAAATGTATCAAAAAAAATCCCCATGTGTCAAGATAAATGTGGAATGATTAATAAAAAGTTTAGATTCGCTTAAACCTATTTCGGCCCCGTTTTCATACTACCTTATTTTGCTTCATATACATTAATACATTTTTCAGCCGCAGAAGGAGTTGCGGCAGAATAGAGGTTCTTAATGTTCGAAACGGCCTTAAGTTTCATCTTTCTCATTTTACACATAACGGAAAAAACGGGATTTCCCCCACCTCTCAGCGAAAAAGAGGAAGAAGAACAGCTCATTTTGTTATCCCAAGGAAGTAAAGCCGCAAGAAACCTTCTTGTGGAACGGAATCTTCGACTTGTAGCCCACATAGTAAAAAAATATTATTCTTCTTCCGAAGAACAAGACGACCTTATATCCATAGGAACAATAGGACTGATAAAGGCCATAGACAGTTTTAAAGCGGGGAAAAAGGTAAAGCTGGGAACTTACGCTTCAAAATGCATAAAAAACGAGATTTTGATGTACTTCCGATCAAAAAAGAAAACGGCCGGAGAGGTATCCATAAACGAACAGATAGATACGGATAAGGACGGAAACGCTCTCACTTTGGCGGATATTCTTACCGCAGAAGAGGATGGTGAGGAGTCCATTTTAGAGGATATTTGCTCAAGAGAAAGAAAGGCCGCTCTGGCAGAAGCCGTTGACAAAGTACTTGATCCACGGGAAAGACAACTCATTAAACTACGATACGGAATCAACGCCTCTCCCCTGACCCAGAAGGCTACGGCAGAGCAAATGGGTATATCCCGTTCCTACGTAAGTCGAATAGAAAAATCCGCCATTGAAAAGCTGAGGGAGGCCTTAAAATCCCGATAAAAACGACAGTCAGAGCAAAAATTTTAGCAATTTTTTTCAAACATTACTCCCTCACCCTTGCTTTTACCCATGTTACACTTTATAATGAAGTATAAATAATACTATATGTCTGAGTAACTTCGGACGCTTGTATAAAACTCAGGAGGACAAAATAATGAAAGTACATGTTTTAAAAACCGAAAAAGAACTTGGCCAGGTAGCCGCTGACCTTATTGCAGAAGGTCTTATTGAGGCTATTAAGGAAAGAGGCGAGGCAAACTATCTTGCATCTACCGGCTCTTCTCAGTTTTCCACCTTTGAAGCACTTATCGCAAACAAGAATATAGACTGGACCAAGGTAACTATGTACCACCTTGACGAGTACGTAGCCCTTCCCGAAAGTCACATCGCTTCCTTCCGCAAGTACCTTAAGGAGCGTTTCGTATCCAAGGTTCCTCTCAAGAGAGCCGTATTTGTAAACGGAGAAGGCGACGTTGAAGAAAACCCCAAGATGCTTGAAGAAGAACTTGCAACTCATCCCATTGACGTAGGCGCTATCGGTATCGGTGAAAACGCTCACATCGCATTCAACGATCCCCCTGCAATGTTTGACAAGGAAGGCGCTTATCACGTTGTTAACCTTAACGATACCTGTAAAAAGCAACAGGTTGGCGAAGGTTGGTTCGCTACCGTTGACGACGTTCCCAAGCAGGCTATTTCCATGACCTGCGGCCAGATCATGAAGTGCAAGACTATCGTTTGTGCAGTTCCCGGCGCTAGAAAGGCTGACGCTATCTACAACACACTCAGCAGCGACAAGATCGATCCTATGGTTCCCGCAACCCTTCTTAAGAACCACGGTTGCACCCACGTTGTTATCGACGAAGGATCTGCTTCCAAGTGTGACGAAGCTCTCCTTGCAAAATATCAGTAATCAAACAGATGAAAACCCTTATAAAAGATGCCACTCTCGTCCTTAAAGACGGCTATCTTGAAAACGGATACGTTATATGCCAGGACGGGGTCATCAAAACAATAGGCACGGGAGCTTATCCCGAGGCAGACTACAGTGAGATAATTTCCGCAAAAGGAAATTATCTTGCTCCCGGCTTTGTGGACATACACGTTCACGGCGGCGTGGGACACGAATTTATAGACGGAACCGAAGAGGCTTTTAACGAGATCCTCCGCGCTCACCACAAGGGAGGAACCACAACGATAGTTCCCACCTTCAGCAGCGCCACTCTCGAAACCTACCTCAAGGTCATCAAATTCTATAACGAATATAAAGATAGAGAAGATTCCATAGAAGGTATCCCCCACCTGGCAGGCATACATATGGAAGGCCCCTACTTTGCCCCCGCCCAGGCAGGAGCGCAGATTCCAGAGATAATCCGTCTGCCCAAGGCTGAGGAATACGAAGCCATCCTCAACGCAACTCCCCATATAATCCGTTGGGCAATCGCTTGCGAGCTTGACGGCGCATTGGAAATGGGCGAGGCTCTGGAAAAGAGAGGCATAAGTGTAAGTATCGGCCACTCCGATGCAACCACCGAAGAGGCGGAAGAAGCAATAAACCACGGCTATAAAAGTGTGACCCACCTTTATTCAAGCTGCTCAATAGTCCACAGAAACGCCCCCTTCAGAGAAGGAGGATTGGTTGAAGCGGCATTTCTCCGCGACGAGCTTGACGTGGAGATAATAGGTGACGGCGCCCACCTCCCCCGTGAACTGCTTCAGCTTATCTATAAAATAAAAGGCTCCGACAAAATCGCCCTTGTAACCGACTGTATCAGATACGGCGGTAAGCAATACAGGGAAGGCGAAAAGGTCTACGACCCCATCTGCGACCACTGGCTGACCATTGAAAGAAACGTTGCGGTCATGCCCGACAGAAGCTGTTTTGCAGGAAGCCTTTCCACAACATCTCACTTGGTAAGAACTATGGTCAAGCTTACCCCCGCCCCCCTCTACGAGGCGGTGAAAATGGCATCCCTGATACCTGCAAGAATAATCGGTATGGACAAGCAGATAGGAAGTATCGAAGAGGGTAAAAAAGGCGATTTTGTCATTTTGGACAAGGATATCCAAGTCACGACGGTAATTCTTGACGGCAAAATATCGGTAAGAAATTAAGATAAAGGAATTGAACGCATTATGAAAACCGTTATAAATCAGGGTGTATTTTCTGCTATCCTCACCCCCTTTAACGAGGACGGAAGCATAAGAGAATCCGCTATCAAAGAAATAGTAGACTTTCAGGTAGAAAGAGGAGCAACCGGCTTTTACGTAAACGGAAGCACCGGCGAAGGCATGGTGATGAGCGAAGAAGAGCGTATGCAAGTAGTAGAAGCCGTAGTTAAGGCGTCTGCAGGCAGAGCCCAAGTAATCGCCCACGTAGGCACCACAGCAACTGATTCTGCAGTACGTATGGCAAAGCATGCAGAAAAGGTAGGCGCAGACGGCATTTCCGCTGTTTCTCCCTTCTATTACAAACACGATATTGGCTTAGTACTTGAATATTTCAAGGCCATTGCTCTGTCCACCGACCTGCCTTTCCTCGTCTACAACAATTCCGAAGGAACTGTGCTCAATTACAACAACATTCTTGAGCTTTATAAAATCCCCAATATCGTAGGATTAAAATATACCGTTGACAACCTTGAGATTCTCGGTAAATTCAAGGAATTCAATCCCGACAAGATGGTATTTATGGGCCACGACGCCATGATGCTTCACGCAATTATTGCGGGGGCCGACGGAAATATCGGCGCCTTCCCCAACGTAATGCCCGCAGGCTTCGTGAAGGTATGGAACGATTTTAAGGCAAATAATCTGGTAGACGCAATGCACGAGCAGCGCAGAATAAACCACTTCATCACCATTATGAAACAACACATGCTTACCTCTGTTCAGGCTCCCCTCAAGGTGGTTATGCAGGAATACGGCGTAGACTGCGGTACCGCCCTCCGTCGCCCCGCGAAAGGTCTTGACAAGGACACTGCAGATCATCTGATCGCTTGCCTGAAGAAGGACGGCTACTTCGACATCTATAAATAAGGATATAAAGAAATGACCAAAAACGATCTTAAGCTCTCTATCGGCTTTTACGAAAACGAGCTTTGTAACAACATCCTCCCCTTTTGGCTTGAAAGATGTGAGGACAAGGTAAACGGCGGCTACTTCAACTGCTTTACAAACGACGGCAGCAAGCTTGTTTCCACCGACAAATATACATGGAGCGAAGGCCGATTCCTTTGGCTTTTCTCCAAAATGGCACAAATGGAGCGTCCCTTTACCGACGCACAGAGAAAGGAGTTCCTCCGTCTTGCAAAAAGCGGTCGCGATTTTCTTGTAAACCACTGCTTTATGCCCGACGAGCCCCTTCGTTGCGTATTCCTTATGAACGAAAAGGGCGAACCCCTTAAAGTAGACGGCTTTGATATATACGATATGAGCATTTACGCCGACGGCTTTGTTCACGACGGTCTTGCTCAGTACAGTATTGCCGCCAACGATAAGGAAGCGTACGATATTGCAAGAAAGCTCTACGCCTCCATAATGACCAGATTTGAAACCTACAACTACCGCACACTGCCCTACCCCATTTCTCCCGAATACGTAATGCACGGATTCTATATGGTGAGAATAGCCCATTGCTACAATATGTATCAGGCTTCTCAGGTATTTGACCCCGAATATTGCGATTACGTTCTGGGCAAGCTCCGCGAATCGGTAGACAACGTTCTCAACCTCTTTACCGACGAAGAGGGCGTTCTCCGTGAGGTAATTTACAGAGGCGGCGGTAGAGTTG
This sequence comes from Eubacteriales bacterium, assembly GCA_045542755.1. GTDB lineage: Bacteria > Bacillota > Clostridia > Oscillospirales > UBA644 > JAZQLP01. The sequence continues at coordinate 22,488 of JAZQLP010000158.1, read as the reverse complement.
AGGGTATCTTCGGTAACCACTCAAATCCCGGCCACATCTGCGAAGAAATGTGGTTTATCCAGCACGCCGCAGACATGCTTGGGGACAAGAGCTATACCGAAAGATGTGCGAAGGTGCTTAAAAACGCCCTCAATACAGGTTGGGACCCCGTTTATGGCGGACTCTATCACTTCATCGACTCAAAGGGCGGCGAGCCCCTTGCAGGCGAAAACGATCCCACAACCGAGCCCATCTATCAGCAGCTTATGTCCGGCTGGAGCGACAAGCTCTGGTGGGTACACAGCGAAGCCCTCTACTCCGCACTTCTCTTCGGCGAGCTTACTAAGGATGAAGAGCTTAAGGAATGGTATGATAAGATTTTCGACTATACCTTTACCTTCCATCCCAATCCCGACAGAGAGATTCGTGAATGGGTACAGATACTTCGCCGCGACGGTCAGCCCGTGACTAAGGTTACTGCTCTTCCCGTTAAGGACCCCTATCATATTACCAGAAACCTTATGTATATCTTAAGATTCCTCTATACTCTCGAAAAATAAGGAAGCAAAGAATATTATGAATACACAGATAATTAGATTTATAGAACAGATGGAGATGAACCCCGAGGAATACGGTGTTTATCCCCGTTCCATTCACAGAACTTTCCAGGGAACCGCATTTATGGTTAAGGCAGAGGATGCCGACTATCTGGTAGCCGAAGCATCTCTCGGCTTTACGGGTACAGCATTCCCCGCCAGAGGCGACAAATGGATATATGCCCCCCTTACCCATGAAAATGCAGTTATTCTTCGTAAGGTATTTCCCTTCACCGCTCCCGTATCGGTACTGAAAAAACCCCGTACGGTAGGCGTTGGCGACAGATTGGGAATTGCAACTCCCGGCCACATCCGTGTTTTTGAAAAATGCGACGCATATCCTATCCTTGCCCAGCAGTCCATCCGCGAGCTTACCCTCACCAACAGAACCTTCGAAGATGTTCTTGACTGCGCTTCCTGGGCGGTGTTCAGAGAAAACTTCACCAAGGGCTTTGGCGCCGACGGTGACCATCTCAAAACCAAGGACGAGGTAAAATACGCCATTTCCTGCGGCTACACCATGATAACTCTTGACTGTAGCGAGCATATCAGAAACGACGTAACAGCCATGACCGCCGAAGAGGTAAACGCCGCATACGAAAGCAATGCCGCCCTTGAAGAGAAGTATCTCAACAAGACCTTTGCCGTAGGCGACCTGTCCCTGACCTTTGACGAGGACACCTTTAAGAGGACCTGCCTCATCTACAATAAGGCCATAGACTTTGCCGTATCCGTATACGACGACTTCTTTGCAGGTAAGGACGACGCTCTCGACTTTGAGGTATCCATTGACGAAACCGCAACCCCCACCGATCCTATCCAGCATTTTTACGTTGCAAACGAGCTTATCTCCAGAGGAGTAAAGCCCGCTACGGTGGCTCCCCGTTTCTGCGGAGAGTTCCAGAAGGGTATAGACTATATCGGCGATATCGAGCAGTTTGAAAGAGAATTTGCTATTCACGCCGCCATAGCAAAGCACTTCGGATATAAGATAAGCGTTCACTCGGGTTCAGATAAATTCTCGGTATTCGGTATTGTGGGTAAACATACCGAAGGTTGCTTCCACCTCAAGACCGCAGGCACAAACTGGCTTGAGGCTATGGCGGTAATTGCAGAACATTCCCCCGAGCTTTACAGGGAGATACATCAGTATGCAAGGGATTACGCCTTTGAAAAGGCCACTGCATACTATCACGTCACCACCGATCTGAACAATATCCCCCAGCTTTCGGACCTTACCGACGAGCAGCTTCCCGAACTCTTCAAAAACAACGACTCCCGTCAGCTTATCCATATAACATACGGTCTTATTCTTAACGAAAAGAACGAGGACGGTACCCTCCGTTTCCGCGATAGACTGTACGACGCATGGAGAAAGTACGACGAAGAGTATGCAAGAAGATTGGAAAGACATATTGGACGTCATCTGATTCTGCTTTACAGAAAATAAGCATATATAGCAAAAAAAGACGGACACGTTATTTCGTGTCCGTCTTTTTTATTTTGCCCAATACCCTTCTTCGTTACGGGTAAGCAAAAGACTCTCCTCTTCAGCCCCCGTCTGAGCATTAATATATACTACCATTTCGGTGTCGTCTGACTTACAGTATATCTCGTAACATAAAATATCTCTGTTACCGGGAGTCTGTATAACAGCCTTCTCCACATTCTCGGTTTCAAGGAGAGAGGAGATGGTTGCAACAGCCTCTTCCTCGGTTATCCCACCTTCTATCTCGAGATCTCTTGAGCTGTTTTTAGATATAAGGTGACGGGATGCGTCACAGTATACCACTTGGCCGTCGGTAAGGGAAACGCCCACCTTTATCTCTTCAGGATATATTCTTACCCCGTTATTAACGGTAACGTAGGTAAGCATAATCAGGTTATCCTGGTACTGCCAATAGGCTCTGCCGCAGTTTGAATATCCGCATTTTGCAAGAAATTCTTCCGCCGAAGCAACGGCAGTATCCTCGTCAACGGATATATCGCCCATCGTAGCTCCGCCGTTTGAGGAATAGGAATAAAGATATCCTCCCTGCTTGGTAAGATATACGGTAGCTCCGTCCTGTCCGCGGGTGAAAACGTAGCATTTCATGCTGGTAGTTCCTACGTCACCCGTAAGGGAAAGCTCCTCTACGGGACAACCCAGAATTGCCGCCGTCTTTTCTTTTGCCTCTTTTTCGGTTATGGCCTCTAAAGAATCAAGGAAGGGGGAAGTTACGGTTTTAAGATGATCGGAGTAAAGACCGTCGTAATTAAACTCGTCCGAAGGGAAAATCTCCTCAAAGCCCAAAAAGTCGTTGGGTGCTTCTGTTTCCGAAAGTCCGCCGGAGGAGGTTTCAATGCTCTGCTCCCAATATTCGTCGGGAACGTCAAACATCTCCGATATGGTGTCGTAATCCATATTCTCCCCTATAACGGAAGCTTCTATTTCCGCCATTTTATCTGCAAGAATGGCCGCAGATCGGGCGAGGGAGTTTAAGTTCGCCATTTCTTCTGCCGTTACGGTTTCGCCGTTAATAGCTTTGCGGGTCAGGTACATAGAGTAATCCCCCACTCGGCTCAAAAACTCGTTTGTCTTTTCCAGCATAAGCTCGTAGGTTGGAAGTGCTGACAGGGCCGTTCTTGCGCTTTCCGCTTCGGCAAGAAGCCCTGCCGCTATTGCCGCCGAGCGATAGGGTGTTTGTGCGTATTTTGCCTTCTGTAATCCCCTGCTTATCTCATCAAGAGAAACGGCAAGGTTTGCTATATCACGCTGGTAACCGTAGCCGTTATCGGATACAAGAGAGGCGTTCTTTCTTGCCTCGCAGAACAAAAATCCCCCCGTTATTGCAGTTGCAAACAAAGCAAACGAGAGTATCAGTACAAAGGACCGTCTTCTTATATACATTCTTTAACCCACCTATCAATTTTTTACGTTTTTATCTTTCCTCGGCCTTTGAGTTTTATACCAAGCCTTCCACCGAAAAATCAAAAAAATGGGCGATAAATGGGGAAAATGTGGCTGAAAACCCAACATTTCAGCCTTTTGTCACACTTTTAAGGGAACATAAATCTTGACAAAAGTTAAGAAATGTATTATAATATATGCGAATAAGGGATTGGCAATTTTGCCCAAACGGTTGTACTTGAACTTATATCACCACTTACATCTCGTAATTTTGTTGTGTGTTTGGGTGTTTACAAGAGTTGTTATAGAGCAATCTATAACAACTTTTGTCCTTTTAAGAATAAAATTTGCGCATCCCTTTTCGGGATGCGCTCTTTTTATATCTTTTCCTGTTTTTCTACCTTTGCGTCGGGGTCTATCTCTATTGCTTCGCTGTACTGAACGAGTCCAATTTCACACCCGTTACCAATAGCCACAACTCTACCTATAACCAAAGGAGCCTTTACGTTTTCAAGTGCGATAACGTCACCCTCTATGGATTCGGAAATATATGTAACAGCTCCGTCAGAGCCCATTCCAATGAGCTTGGACAGAAGGGGCATACGGGATGCGTTGGATTTACGGAAACGGTTTTTGGGGTATATCTTCACATCGCTTCCTCCTATAGATCCTATCTTACATGCATTATGCTCCATTACGATTTCAATTTTTTCTGCATTAAGAAGCCCCTCACAGTTTATAACGCCCGAAACCTTTACCTTTTCAGCTTCGATTTCCTCGGTGGTTATTACTCCCATACAATTAAGATACGCCGTCTTTGCTGATTTGGTTTTTAAAGACCCCGCGATCATTATTTTTTCTTTTGCCGTACAGCTTTCGCCAATTTTACAGGAACCGCTTACCTCTATTTTTTCGCCCGTCAAAGAACCGTCAACTGACATAGAGCCGGCTATTTCAACTTCGCCGGAGCAATCAATATTTCCGTTTCCCCTTGCAGATCCTGCACAAAAAAACTCGGTGCACCTTATATTGCCGTCTATTTTTCCGCTGCCGCTTATGCTTATTTTCTGATTGTATTCACCTGCGGGAATAGTTCCGCTTCCGCTTATATTCATGTATTTACCAACCTTTCCTTAGTTGCCCTTATTGAGTATGTTTTTTACAGTTTCCATAATATCTGTTACTTCTCCGTTTTTGTCCACAACGGAAATGGACTTTACATCGCAAAGCCTAAAGGTTTTCTCCCCAAACTCGGTATCAAGAAGGATAAACTCGTTTTTCTTCTCCTCACCCGAAAGCTTTTGGGCAAGCTCGTCAAGAAGAACGTCCTCTTTCATACTTTGTATGGTTTCGATTCTTTCGCAAACAAGCTTTTCGGGGAAAAAGGTTTCCTGCCCCGTTGAAGTCGCCTTCTTCATAAACCACTCGTCGGGAATAAGCCCCTTACGTTTCCATCTATACAGAGCGCCGTATGAGATATTATATCTCGTAAGCAGTTCTTTTTTTGAAATCAAGCTTTCGTTACTCATTGATTCCCTCCTGCCGTAACATTGTTACGCTTGCATTATAGCATAACAATGTTACGCTGTCAATACCGTTTACAAAAATTTCACAAATAAAAAAGAGCCAACGCATTTTGCATAAGCTGCTTGCGTTGGCTCTTTTTTATTTTGAATTAACTTTATTCAGCCTCTTCGGTAGGAATCTGATCCTGACCGTCGTAAAGGGGAAGCATTACCTTAAAGGTAGTGCCCTTGCCCACGTCACTTTCAACGTTTATCTTACCGCCGTGGAGCTGTACTATCTGTCCGGCAATGGAAAGCCCCAAGCCGGTGCCGGTTTCGGAACCGCCGCGGGCCTTATCAACCTTATAGAATCTTTCAAAGATAAATGGGATCTCTTCGGGGTTAATGCCCACGCCCGTATCCTTGAAGCAGATGTAGCCCATATTGTCCTTCTGGTAGGTAGAAACGGTGATGTACCCGCCCTCGGAGGTGAACTTTATGGCGTTATCTATAAAGATGATTATAAGCTGGCGGAGTCTGTCGTAATCGGCCCAGAAGTCGGGAAGCTCGGAGTGCTCGTATACAAGATGTATACCCTTTTCCTTTGCTACGGGCACCAGACTGTCGGTGAGAGAAGTGAGGAGTTCTACGCCGTTAACACGGGTGGGTTTAAGCTTTATCTTACCGGCCTTAAATCTGGACGTATCCAATAGGTCACGAACCAATCTCTCAAGCGCACTTGCCTCGGTGGCTATTCTTTCGTGGAATCTTTGTACCTCTTCGGGTTCGGTAACCGCGCCGTCAAGAAGAACCTCCACGGAGCCCTGAATAATGGTAAGGGGTGTTCTAAACTCGTGGGAAACGTTTGCAACGAACTCTCTTCTCAATCTTTCAAGCTTTTCGCTCTGACTGATATCAGAAACGATTACCACCGCGCCCTCTACCACGTCGTTGGTTTTTATCTGGGTAAAGGTAAAGCGCAGAATATCGTTCTGCTCTTCAAGAATTACCGTACGAACCTGGCCGTCCTTCATTACCTGTATGAGTGCGTCCTTTATTTCGGGACGCTGGAAATAGTCCTCTTTACAGATCTTCAGAAGTGCAGCGTTATAGGTCATAAGTCTGAGGCTTGTATCGTAAGCCGCAAGACCGTCTGTAACGTTATTAATGATGTTTGAAAGCTTAAGGGTTTCATTTTTCAGCTTGGTAACGGTGGAACCAGTGGTGGAAGCAAGGTGGTTAAGACCGTACGCAAGCTCGGAAAGCTCTGATTTATCCTCAAGCTGTACTCTTACGTCGTAATCTCCCGCCGCGATTCTCGATGCGGCCTTTCTCATGGTCTTTATGGGACGGGTGAATCGCAGAGAGAAGGCGATAGCCACGGCAGCAGCAACGGCTATACCGACAATAAGGGCAATAAGCAAGAATATCTGAGCCTTAATGTAGTAATCGTTTATATCCGTGAGGGGTGAATGAATAATTACAAGTCCCTTGGTGACATATTCCTTTCCGTCAACGGTAATACGCTGAGAAAAGGGACCTTCGTTGTCTAAAATATCGGAGCCGGTCTCTCCTACACCGCCGTCTTCCTCGGCAGCACTGTTCAAGGCGTTAAGCTCCTCAACGGATATAAGTATGGGGGCACAGGCGGAGAGAAAATCCTCGCCAAAGGTGTCTGAAAACTCCTCAGTCACCTTGACGTCGCCCGTACTCATAGCGTTCATTATTATGACGTATTCCTCGTCAGTCAGCTGGTCAGCAGTCTGAGGGCCGGAAGAACCAAGGTCGGTTCTAAAAAATCCGTTTCCGTCACATATCCAAACGCTTGCATCCAATACCGAATCCGCAAAATATCTCAGATCAAACGAAAAATCGTCGCCGTCTGTTGCTTTCAACTGATCGGCGGCGAAATCGGCAATACTGCTCGCACTGTTTACCAGCAGCTCTTCTTTTTCATTGTACGCATAACTTGAAAACAAGTACATGAACATTATGCTGGTGATCAAAAACACCAAAGAAGTAACGCAGATAAACAGTGTGATCAGTTTAGATGATATGCTTTTAAGCATTCTTTATTTTACTTCAAACTTGTAGCCAACGCCCCAAACGGTCTTGATATCAAAACCAACGGAAGAATCAAGGCTCAGCTTAGTTCTTATTCTCTTGATGTGGGTGTCTACGGTTCTGGTATCACCGAAGTACTCGTAGCCCCAAATATTTTCAAGAAGATGATCGCGGGTAAATACTCTGCCGGGATTGGTAACGAAGAGCCAAAGGATTTCAATTTCCTTCTTGGTAAGTACAACGGGCTTGCCGTTAACGGAAGCTTCGTAGCTGTTCATATCTATGCAAAGGCCGGCAACTTCGATTCTCTTGTTCTTTTCATCAACAACGTCATCGGTAACGCGGCGAAGAACTGCCTTAATTCTGGTCATTACCTCACGGGGGCTGAAGGGTTTAAGAACGTAGTCGTCTGCACCGTAATCAAGACCCATGATTCTGTCTGCTTCTTCGGTCTTAGCAGTTACCATTATGATGGGAACGTTAGAGGTCTGTCTGATCTGCTTACAAACGTCAAAACCGTTCATCTTGGGCATCATAACATCAAGGAGTATCAAAATGGGGTTATATTCTTTCCACATTTTGAGTGCCTGCTCACCGTCGTAAGCACAAATAGACTTATAACCCTCTTTCTGGGCATAAATCTTAAGAATATCGACAATATCCTTATTGTCGTCAGCGATAAGTATAATTCTGTCCATTTTTATCCTCCTGTTTTTCTCCTATCTTAATCCTTCGGCTTTGCCGAAGCAGAGAATTTACAATTTTTTGTGAACTGCAAAACCTTTTTTTGTCAAAAAGCGAGGCGTTACACACCCTAAAAAGGGCATAGAATCCCTCTTCGTTACAATTCTATTAACATTATAAATAATATTTGTATCATTTGAGTGCCATAAATCTTTCATTTATATTACGATTATATGTCTTTTTTGTAGCGCGTCCACTTTTTTGCCTTTTATTTGCTCCTGTCAAGCAACGACAAATACAAACTTTGGGCACCTTTATGTTAAAATCTGCTTTACATATTTATCATATTTTCTTTATATTATCATATTTTTCTACACTCAACCGCTTTACACCGAGAAGAACGATTGCCGTCTTACTTTTGACACAGGGCATATTAAGGCAAAACTGCGGCGCAAACTTATTAAACAATATATTCACAATCTTGGCTGTTCTCTTCACAAGTCCCCTATTTTATACAAAAAGCGAAGGAGAAAAAATCTCCTTCGCTTCACAATGCTTAATATATTTTTCCGCCGCCGAGTATAACGTCACCGTCATATAACACCGCCGACTGCCCGGGGGTCACTGCCCTTTGAGGCTCATCGAAAAGAATCTTTACGGAATTTTCTCCTGTGGGAGTTACCGTTGCCCACTGCTCTATCTGGCGATAACGTATTTTAGCCTTACACCGTATGGCCTCAGAGGGAACCTCACCCGATATCCAGTTAAAATCTCCCACGTGGGCAACTTCACGGGTGAATAAATCATCGTTGCTTCCCAACATAATAATATTGTTCTGGGGATCTATTTTACACACATACATGGGTTGAGGGAACGACATTCCCAACTTTTTATGCTGACCTACCGTATAGTAAATAACACCCTTGTGCTTTCCTATTACGTTACCGTCAAGGTCAACGTAATCTCCCTGAGGGCAAATCTTTCCCGTATAATCCTCTATAAATGAAGCGTATTTTCCGTCGGGGATAAAACAGATGTCCTGGCTGTCCTTTTGGTTTGCGTTTATAAAGCCGTTTTCCGCCGCTATGGCTCTGATTTCGGGCTTCTCGTATTCGCCAAGAGGGAAGAGCGTGTGAGCAAGCTGCTCCTGAGTAAGATTATACAAAACGTAGCTCTGATCCTTCATGGGGTCTTTTGCCTTTTTGAGAAGATACTTATCTCCCAACTTTTCAATGCGCGCATAATGCCCCGTCACTATAAAGTCGCACCCAAGCTTTTTCCCTTCCTCGTAAAGCTTGCCAAACTTAAGATACTTGTTGCAGTCTATACAGGGATTGGGGGTGTGGCCCATAAAATATTCTTCCATAAAGGGCTCGATTACACAGCTTTTAAACTCGTCCCGAAAATCCATAACGTGGAACTTCATTCCAAGACGGTTTGCAACGGCTCTTGCAGAAATTACGCCTTCACTCTCGTCCGAAACAGAATCGGAACCGTTAAGAACCATTATACAGCCTTCGCAATCTATACCTCTGTCAAGAACGAGCTTTGCGGCAACACTGCTGTCCACGCCGCCACTCATAGCTATAAGAGCTTTTTTGGTTGTCTTTGCGTTATTTTCCAATACGCTCATTTCCATCCTCATCTATATACTAAAAAGGGGAGTGGACAAATATCTGTCACCCGTGTCGGGCAAAATCACCACTATGTTTTTACCCTTATTTTCGGGCTTTTTGGCAAGTTCTACCGCCGCCCATAAAGCCGCGCCCGAAGAAATACCGCAAAGGATACCCTCCTTGCGACCAAGCAAGCGGCCCATTTCATAGGCTTGCTCCTCTGTGACGGTCATAAGGGAATCGTATACTTCCCTATCAAGAGCCTTGGGTATAAAGCCTGCTCCGATACCCTGAAGACCATGAGCACCTGCAGTTCCGCCTGACAAAACTGCGGAATTTGCGGGCTCAACGCCTACGATTTCCACTTTCTTACATTTTTCTTTTAAGTACCGTCCCGTACCGGATATAGTACCGCCCGTACCTATGCCCGCTACGAAAACATCAACCTTTCCGTCAGTATCTCTGTATATCTCGGGGCCGGTAGTATCATAATGAGCTTTTGGATTTGCAGAATTTTCAAACTGTCCCGCTACAAAGGAGTTGGGTATAGTCTTTGCCAATTCCTCGGCCTTTTTTATGGCTCCCGCCATTCCTTCCGCCGCGGGGGTAAGAACCAACTCTGCGCCGTAAGCCTTTAGTATCTGTCTGCGTTCAAGGGACATACTGTCGGGCATAACGATGATCACCCTGTATCCCTTTACCGCGGCAACGACGGCCAAGCCTATTCCTGTATTTCCGCTGGTAGGCTCGATTATCACGGAGCCTTCAACAAGTAACCCTTTCGACTCCGCATCCTCTATCATAGCCTTACCCACTCTGTCCTTAGCGGAGCCGGCAGGATTAAGATATTCAAGCTTTGCAATAACCTTTGCGCAAAGGCCAAGCTCTTTTTCTATATTAGTCAGCTCAAGCAGGGGAGTGCCACCTATAAGCTGCTCTACGGAGGTGTATATGTTCGACACTTTAATTCTCCTTATTGGAAATCACGTTGGAGTAGGCGGTCTTTACACTTATTCCATCAAGTTTACCTATTTTGCCAGACAAAGAGGAGATAACGTCCTGGGGAGCATCAACTGCAACCGAAAGAACGTTTATCTTCTTTTCCTTATAGGGAATCCCCATTCTTCCGAATATATATTCCCCGTATTCGTGAAGGATATTGTTAAGCTTCTGTACCGATTCGGTATTTTCAACGATTATTCCCATTATGGCTACTCTTGTTTCCATATTGATTTCGCCTCGTTTTAAAATTTCTTTTCTCCGTAAAGTTTGGTAATAAGAATTGCCGCCTTGTTTATATCTCCGCAACCGAGGGTGATAAATATATCCCCGGGCTGTGCTATTTCCTTAACGCGGTGAGCGATACTTTCAAAATCGGGAAGATACTCCCCGTTGGGGAGCGCCGCAACCACGTCTTCGGCATAAATATTATAGGCATCGTTGGTTTCTCTGGCAGGATAAATGGGAGGCACCAAAACCTTATCCACGGTAGACAGAACGGACACAAACTCCTTCATCATCATCTTGGTACGGGAGAAGGTGTGGGGCTGATGGATGGCTATAATTCTCTTGAATCCCAGAGAACGTGCCGTATCAAAGGTAACCTTATAAGCATCGGGATGATGTCCGTAATCGTCGGCTATAACCGCGCCGTTTAGGGTACAGTGATACTCAAATCTTCTGCCAACGCCCTTAAAGTTTTCTATACCTGCCTTTATAGCATCAACGGGCAGTCCGTATTCAAGCGCCGCCGCCGTTGCGGCAAGGGTATTCTTTATATTATGATAACCTGGAACCTTCAGTTCCACTCTAAAGAGGGGTTGACCCTTAAAGTTTACCGTAAATTCCGACAATCCATGCTCTATCTTTATATCGGTTGCGGTAACGTCGCCCTTTTCAATACCGAAAAGAATAACCTTACCCGAATACCCGCTACGCTCAAGCATAGTCATGGAATTCTCATCCTCTGCGTTAAGGATAAGACAGCCTCCCGCCTTTACGTTGCCCGTGTATCTGGCAAAAGAGGCGATGAGATTATCCATGGTCTTGAAATATTCCATATGATCGGGGGCTATATTAAGAATGACCGATATATCGGAACGGAAATAAAGATAGCTTTCTTTAAACTCACAGCTCTCAAAAACGCAGGGGGCACCCTCACCCAACATATAGGAAGCTCCTGTATTGAGCATCTTTCCGCCGATAATAGCAGAAGGATCCGCACCCGCCTCAACGAATATGGAAGTAATAAGGGAAGAAGTGGTGGTTTTCCCGTGAGTTCCCGCAACGCCTACCGTCTTTTTATATCCGTCAAGAATATAACCCAAAAGCTGCGCTCTTCTGCAAACGGGAATACCAAGCTCCTTTGCGCGACAAAGCTCGGGGTTATCCTGAGCAATAGCATCCGTCATTACAACTACGGCAGGGGAGGAGGCATCGATATTAGAGGCAGAGTGACCGATATAGACGGTCACACCCTTTTCGGCAAGCATATCCGAGGTATAGCTTTTCTGCATATCCGAGCCGCAGACGTTATGCCCTCTCTTTTTCATAATAAGGGCAAGGCTCGACATAGATGAGCCGCCAATACCTATGAAGTATATATTTTTCGCTTTATCAAAATTCATTGAAGAGCTTCCTTTCGGTCAGTCTTGGGATTCAATGCGTTTTTTTCTGCGTTTTTTGCGCTTTTTCTCTTCTTCTTTTTTAACAATCACTATCGTCCACACCAGTATGGTGACCACTATAGCTACGCCTATCACTACGGCAATGATGATCTCTGTCTTTCCGATATCGTCGGAGGGCAGGGGAGTCTCTCCCTTGTCCTGCAAAGTCACACGAGGTATTTCTACCGCAGCCTCTTTAAGAATAAAGGAGGCTTTTTCTTTAGAAGGAAGCTTTTTTAAAAACACTCCCAACAGGCAGGTTTCGGAAACAGTGACTTCCTCATCTTCACTATCAATAGGCTCTTCTTCAACATCGTTCTGAGGATAAATAATTGTGGCCGTTCTTACGTTGAGCCTGATAACGTTTTCTCCTTGAATTACATTTACGTCGTCAAGGCTCCATTGATATTCTATGCCCGCAACCGAAAGGGTGACTTTTCCACCCATAAAATTCCCAGCCGAATCCAAAAAGCCGTTTATATCGGGGATATTCAGTGCAAGTTCAAGCACAGCGCCGCTTTTACCTATAACAGAGGGGTCAAAATCCTCATCTGTCGTAACGGAAAAACCTACGCTCTCAAATCCCGACGATAACGCAGAGGCGGAAATTCCGCCGTCGGAGAGACCAATAGATGTTCCTTCACCGCTCAGACAAGACTCCAAAAATAGGGGAAAAATATATGATTTATCAAATTCCAAAGAATCAAAAGACGAGCTCTGAATAGCAGCCGCGAAAACAGTGGTCGGATAAGAGAAACAAACGGCAACCACAACTAAAACGGCCAAAACCTTGGAAAAAGTAAGTTTTTGCATAAAAATCTCCACACTGTTTCCGAGAGTTATTTCTCGATGGCAGCCTTTCGGCTGTTTATAGCATTAAGACGGTCGGAATCGAATTTCTCTTTTCTGTCAAAATAGAGTAACCCGTTCTTTTCCTGGAATACGTCGGTAAGCTGCGTGTAGCAGAATCCGCACATCTTGGGATGATCAAGAAGGACGTTTACCAAGCCCTCGTATCTGGTGTAAAATTCATCTTCGGAAAGGGGCGCATTTCCATATCCCCAACGGCTGTTTTCATCGTTGGGGGCCCACAATGTGCCACCAAATTCAGACACCATATAGGGCATACCGCTTTTATACTTTATACCCTTCTTAATATCCACTTTACTCTGCCATACGGCATCATCGGAATACTTGAAGTCTTCGAAAGCAGCTTTGAATTTTTCAACGTCCTGTTCATAATTATGAACATCATATATTTCAGTAAAAAGGCCGTGAACCCAACCACTGGAATCTATTATGGGGCGAATGGGATCGTATGCCTTTGTTGCTGCAATTGCGGCATAATAGAGGTGGTCCCTTGTATTAGGAATCGTTTCATTAAAGGGACACCAGCCGATTATTGCAGGACTGTTGTAATCCCTTTTCACAGCTTCAAGCCACTCGGGAAGCATTGAATGCATAGCCGCAGGATCGGACACGTCAAGTCCCCAGTTTGGATACTCTCCCCAAAGGAGATAACCCAGCTTATCTGCCCAATAAATATATCTGGGCTCAAATATCTTCTGATGCATTCTCGCGCCGTTAAAGCCCATCTTTTTGGAAAGAATTATATCGTCGCGAAGAGCCTCGTCGGAGGGTGCGGTATAGATGCCTTCGGGGAAGAAGCCTTGATCAAGGATAAGGCGCTGAAAGATGGGTTTGTCATTTATTTCAATCGCATATCCCTTTATACAGACCTTTCTCATGCCGAAATAGCTTGTCACACAGTCGTTACCCACGCATATCTCCAAATTGTAAAGAACAGGAGAATCTGGCCACCAAAGCTGAGGATCTCTTATAGTCATGGAAAAATCCACGTGTATTCCGTTTACATGGGCAGAGGTTGCAGCCGCGCCCTCACCGTCAAGAGATGCAAATGTGTGTATCTCTCCACAGTAGGGTTTGTTGAGAGTGGCAGAAATATGCAGCTTTTCATTATCCACGTCAGGAGTAAGCTTAAGTGACGTTATGTAAATATCAGGAACGTATTCTATCCACACAGTTTGCCATATTCCGGTGGTACGGGTATAATGACAACCGCTGTTTTCATATTTAATAGCCTGTTTTCCCGTAGGCTGGAAAGGATCCCTGGTATCGTCCTTCGCAAAAACCACAAGATCATTTTTGACGTCGGTACGTACAAGGTGGGTAATGTCAAAAGAAAATGGGGTATACCCGCCGATATGTCGTCCGACGAAGTTTCCGTTTACCCAAACTTTTGTGGCGTAATCTACCGCTCCGAAGTGGAGGATTACTCGATGATTTTGTCCTTCTCTGGTAATACGGAATTTCTTTTTATACCAAACTCCGTTTATAAAATCCGTCTTTCCAATGCCCGAAAGGGGACTTTCGGGAGCAAAAGGAACTATTATTTTTCCGTCAAAAGTTTCACGCTCATAAAAACGGCGCTCTTCCCCCACGAGAGAATTATCCTCCTCGTACTGCCATTCGCCGTTAAGATTCTGCCAGAGATGACGTACTAACGAAGGACGCGGATATTCTTGTCTGGTAACTGTAAGTTCGCGCTCCATAAATAAACTCCTCCAATAAAAAGACTTAAGAGGTCGGAAAAACCGACTTTAAATCCGGATGCAATAAATATTTGTCTTTTTTAGTATCCTAATATATGTAATTAATATCCTTCATGGTAAGAAAGCGAAGAATCGTTCTCTATCCACTCTTTTTCCACGTCTATAACGCGATAATCGGTCTTCGTATCTCGTACGATAACCGTGGAAATGCCGGCATTGATAATAAGGCGCTGGCACATGGAACAGCTGGTGGTACCGTCCACAAGCTCACCCGTCTGCCCGTCCATACAGGACATGTAGAGAGTGGCTCCCAGCATCTCTTCTCTGGAAGCGGCGATGATTGCGTTTGCTTCCGCATGAACGGAACGGCAAAGCTCGTATCTTTCGCCCCTGGGAATATTGAGCTCCTGACGGATACAAATACCTCTGTCGCAACAGTTTATACGGCCTCGGGGAGCGCCTGCATAACCGGTACTTACGATAATGTCATTTTTAACGATTACGGCGCCGAAGCGTCTTCTCAAACAAGTGCCTCTTTCGGCAACTATCTGGGCAATATCAAGATAATAGTTGATTTTGTCTATTCTGTCCATTTTATTCAAGCTCCTTTACGCCTCTTGACCCAATGAGTGCAAACACTGCAAAAACTATACCCGCAGGAAGGGCGATATGCCATACCTGAATGGGGAGATTTCTGATAAACAGCGTTACCGCCGCAAAGGCAGCAAGGGCAAAAAATACTATTGTTAACACAAAAAATACGGTTGAGAGAAACTCTTTTTTTCTATCCTCGCAGGACAGGCCAAGCCCTCGGCAGAGAAAGCTGACGAATACCATATTAAGCGCCAGAATTATGGGTGCGCCTGCAGAGAAGATAAAGTTTACGATGTCCGCCATAAACTTAAAGGTTGACGAATCCATAAAGTTCTGGGGAAGGAGAAAGCTCATGCTTCCCAAAAACTGAACGAAGGTAACAGCCAACATACCGGCGGCAATGGTGCTGGCATCCTTGAACCATCTGTTTACCGAAACGGTCTTTTCAAGGCTGAACAAGAGTATCAGATAACCTACAAAATCGGGAAAGATGTCAATATATTGGGCAGCATCGGCCCCCGTAACCAAGGGAACCTCAAACGTTATGAGAATAAACGCTAAACCTAAAACTATAAAAAGCACTGTTTTACCGCCTTTCAATCTTATTTATCAAGCCCTGACTGTTTGTAGACCTCTTTGATGATGCGAAGGGTCTTCATTGCCTCCTCGGGAGATATCCAGAAGGGCTTAGTCTCAAGATTTTTATAAAAATCCGAAATTATAGACGCGTGGGCGTTTCCCCAATAATCTTTCCCGTTGGGGGCGGTTGAATCGTTGTTTGCGACTTCCACCGTCCCGTCATTATATCTTACGGTAAGGTTTCCGCCGTTTATTTCGGCAATACCTTTTTCTCCGCTTATTTCAAGGAAGATGGGAGAGTTTTCGCAATATGAAGTGGTGGCGTAGAATATACCGTGAGCTCCGCCTTCAAAGGTAAGATTGATAGAGGCTGTATCCTCTACCTCAACGTAATCGTGATAATCGGTAAAGGCGTGTCCGGTTACGGATTCCACCTTTCCTCCCATAAGCCACTGCATAAGGTCAAGGGTATGTATGCTCTGATTTATCAGCACTCCGCCGCCCTCGGTCGCCCACTTACCTCTCCAATCGCTGTCAAGATAATAGCTTCTGGGTTTTGACCAAGTAACCGAACCTCTTGCTCCTTTAAGTTTTCCAAGTTTTCCGGCTTCAATCAGCCTTTTTAGGGTCAAGGACACGTTATTGTATCTGTTCTGGAAGCAAACTGCTATATTGGCCGAACTTTTCTTTGCAGCCTCGACTATGGCCTCGCCGCCCTCAATGGAAGAAGCTATGGGCTTTTCCAAAACCACGTTTATGTTGTTTTCAAGGCAGTAGACGGCCACGGGCGAATGAAGCCAATGCGGAAGGCATATATGCACGCAATCGATCTTTTTCTTGCAAATCATTTCTTTATAATCGGTGTAATAAGCGCAGCCGTATTCTTTGGCAATAGCCTTTGCTTTATCCTCAATTATATCGCAAACGGCCACAAGCTCCGCCATATCCGAAGCCTTAACAGCGTCCAGATGGCACACGGAAACAACTCCGCAACCTATTACTGCAGATTTTATCATACTAATCCTCCATGTTGCCGTTTTACGGCAACCTAAAACAATGCTTAGGCGGAATATTATTCACGCCGTAAAAAACCTCCCGATATGGGTTATCTCTTTTTTACTATTTCCAAGACGGGCTTTCCGCAAGGCTCGTCCTTTATATCCCTATCAGGGTCCTCGGTAACGGCAATTTTTACGGAAAACTCCTCTTCAAGAGCCGTTATATTTGCTCTTTTTTGCCCCGTCATTCGGGAAATTCCCCCACGCCCCGTCCTGATAACGTAGGCGTCGCCCTTTTGAGGCTTCAACAGGGTAAACATTTTCCTCGCCTCGTCCAAGCATATACGTTGCATGACCAGTTCCCCGAAGGCGGGATGGTAAGGTCCGCCAACCACACCCGAATTATGGGAGAGGTCGGAAGAATGAAGGCCTATACGAAGAATATTTATGTTCATGGACGAAAAAAGCTTTACCGCCTCGGCAGAATATTCAACCGCTTCATCTACGGAAAGAGGGACGAAGTGCCCCTGCAAATAAAGACTTTCAAGCTCGGTATCGGCAATAACCACGGTAGGATATATCCTTACCCCGTCGGGCTTTAATTCCGCCGCGGCCCGAAAGGTAGCGGTTATTGTTTCTTTTGTATCGCCGGGAAGCCCGGGCATAAGCTGTAAAACCAACCTAAAGGAGCGCTTCCTTATAAGTTCTACAGCCTTAAGGGTTTGTTCTACCGTGTGGCCTCTCTTTGAAGCCTTGAGAACTTCGTCGTTAAGACTCTGCACACCCAATTCTATGTCCGTAACGCCGTATTGTTCAAGAATATCCAGAATCTCATCGGAAATATAATCAGGTCTGGTAGAAAGACGGATACCGGTAACACCTTGTCCGAGATACTGATTTGCTTCCTTGAGATAGGCAATCATTTTATCCTTGCCTATTCCCGTAAAGGAACCGCCGAAAAAGGCTATGTCGCAACCCGTAAATCTGGCCGAAAGACCCTCAACGGCTTCCTTGAGAAAATCCTTTACGCCTTCAAAGGGGAGCTCCGCTCCTGCAATCTTTTTCTGATTACAAAACACGCATTGATTGGGGCAGGCCGCGTGGGGAACGAATACGGGGATGGTGGCGTGTCGTCCAAAGGTTTCAAGACTCATTTTTGAATCACGCCCATAAGTATGAGAGCCTTCTTGGCCGCTTGCTGCTCGGCGTTTTTCTTTGAGTGGCCCTCGCCTATTCCGATAACGTTTGAATTAAGAAGAACTTCACACGAGAATACCTTATCATGTTCAGGTCCCTTTTCACCGACTATCCTGTAACTCAATCTCTCGCCCTTATTCTTCTGAACGATTTCCTGAAGAAGAGTCTTATAGTCCTTAAAAAACTCGTCGGCATTCTTAGTAACTTCCGTAAGGAAGGGAACTACGAAACCCTTTGCCGCCTCGTAACCGGCATCAAGATAGATAGCGGCTATAACAGCCTCAAAACAATCCGCAAGGGTTGAGGGACGAAGCTTGCCGACGTCCTTTTCGCCCTTTCCGAAGAGCATATAGTCACCCAACGACAATGTCTGGGCAAACTCAAAAAGGGAGCTTTCGCAAACTGCTTTTGCCTTCATCTTGGTCAGATATCCCTCGTCCTTATCCATATTGAAATAGAGGTATTCTGCGCACACAAGGGAAAGAACGGAGTCGCCCAGAAACTCCAGACGCTCGTTGCTTCCGCCCTTGGTGGCGTGCTCGTTTTCATAGGATGAATGAGATAAGGCGTTAATAAGAAGGTTAATGTTTGCAAACTTATGGCCTATCTTTTCTTCAAGTTGTTCAAAATTATTGTTTTGCTCGTTCATATTATTCTCCATGTCACCGTCTACGGTGACGTTTTGACCCGACACCGGATCAAGCTTCAGATTTTTGCTCTATAAGTTTTTCAAGGTCCCCAACGGTTTCTACGTCCTCAAGCTCGGTTTCACTCACGAGAATATCAAACTCCTCCTCAATAATAAGGGAAAGCTCAATAAGGTCCTCCATATCGGCATTGAGGGTTTCGGAAAAGGACGTTTCCTTGGTCAAAAACCCCTCGTCAAGCTCAAATATATCCTCCAGTATCTCGCAAAGCTTATCGTATACCATACAGTTCCTCCGTAAATCTGAATTAATTATTTTCTTTGTTTTCTTCCGCAACCGCGGTTACGGCTGCTGCCTGTTCTGCCTTCTGACTTTCGAGGCTTTCGGCTATCTGGGAGATAACGTCGCCCTTGGCGAATCTGACCGCCTGTCTTATGGCGTTTTTAAAAGCCTTGGCATCACTGCTTCCGTGGGCTTTTACAAGGGGCTTGGATATGCCGAGAAGGACGGCGCCGCCGACTTCCTTATAGTCCACCCTCTTTTTCAGATTGTCAAGATTACCTTTAACAAGAAGGGCCGCTATCTTCGATACTATACTGCTCATAAAAAGGTCTTTTATGAGGCCAACCATAAACTTTCCCATACCTTCAACGGTTTTGAGAACCAGATTACCGGTAAATCCGTCGCAAACGAAGACGTCGCACTCGCCGGTCATAAGGCCGCGCCCTTCCACGTTGCCCACGAAGTTGATGTATTTGTTGTTTTTAAGCAGTTCATAAGCATCAAGGCAAAGCTGTGTGCCCTTGGTCTCTTCTGCGCCGTTGTTTGCAAGGCCGACTCTGGGATTTTCGATACCCTCGGCATTCTTCATATATACGGAGCCCATAATACCGAACTGGTCAAGATATTCGGGACGGCACTCAGTATTTGCGCCGCTGTCTATTATCATAACGTATCCGCTTTTTGAGGGAAGGATAGGAGCCAAAGCGGCTCTCTTTACACCCTTTATACGCTTAACTATGAGGGTACCTCCCGCAAGAAGAGCACCTGTGTTTCCTGCTGAAACCATAGCATCACCCTTGCCGTCACGCAAAAGGCGGAGAGCTACACCCATAGAAGAATCAGCTTTTTCCTTGAGCACTGCAGTGGGAGTGTCATGCATATCTATAACGTTTTCCGCATCCACGATTTCAATACGGTCTGCGGAAAGAGCGTTTTCGGAGATCGCCTTCAGAAGCTCTTCTCTCTTACCTACGGCTACGATATCAACGTCACATTCCTTTACGGCCTGAACGCAACCCTTAAGAAGTTCTGCGGCTCCAAGGTCGGAGCCCATGCAATCGGCTATTATTCTCATATTTTTCCTCGTTCTATTCTAAGTAATTGGCTGTAGTTTCAATATATGCCTTTATCTCATCCAATGCTCTGTGAGAGTAGGCTTCTTTTCTGTCCTTTTTCTTTATCTTATAACCCAAGGGCTCAAAGATTCCGAAATTCACGTTCATAGGCTGGAATGAATCAAGAGCAGGATTGCTTATATAAGCGGCAAGGGCGCCTATGGCAGTTCTGTTACCAAAGATAATATCCTTCTCTATAAGGGGATTTGCATTAAGACCGCAAACAAGACCCGAAGCCGCGGATTCAAGGTATCCTTCAACGCCCGTCATCTGACCTGCAAAGAAAAGGCCCTTCTTCTTTCTTGCTTCGTAGGTTTCGGTAAGACAGCAAGGAGAGTTTATAAAAGTATTTCTGTGCATTACGCCGTATCTTACAAACTCGGCGTTTTCAAGTCCGGGAATAAGGGAAAATACCTTTTTTTGTTCCCCGAACAGAAGGTGGGTCTGAAAACCTACTATGTTATAAAGGCTAGCCGCCGCATTATCCTTACGAAGCTGAACCACAGCGTGGTACTTTCTTTCGGGATATCTGCTGTCCACCAAGCCTACGGGCTTAAGAGGGCCGAACAGAAGGGTTTCATAACCCCTTCTTGCCATAACCTCCACAGGCATACAGCCCTCGAAGACCTTATCGTCCTCAAAATCGTGAAGATGAGCCTCTTCCGCAGAAACAAGGGCGGTATAAAAGGCATCGTATTCCTCTTTTGTCATGGGACAGTTTATATAGTCGGGGGTACCTTTATCGTATCTTGATGCAAAGAAGGCCTTATCCATATCTATACTGTCCGCCGTAACTATGGGGGCAGCGGCATCAAAGAAATGGAGGGAATCCTGACCGAAGAATTTAACTATCTCTTCGGACAGAGCATCGGAAGTAAGGGGACCCGTAGCTATGACCGCGGGACAGTCAAAGTCGAGAGAGGTTATCTCTTCATTTTTTATTTCTATATTGGGGTGTGTCTTTATTTTTTCGGTGACGAGAGCAGAAAAAGCATCTCTGTCAACGGCTAACGCTCCCCCTGCGGGAACGGCCGTAGCATCGGCGCACTCCATTATGAGTGAGCCGAGGAGTCTCATCTCTTCCTTCAAAAGGCCTACCGCATTGGCAAGACCCGTGGCGCGGAGGGAGTTTGAACAGACCAACTCGCAAAGGTCGTCAGACTTATGGGCGGGGGTCTTTTTATGGGGCTTCATTTCGTAAAGAGTTACCTTTACACCCCTCTTGGCTAACTGCCAGGCTGCCTCGCAACCCGCAAGACCGCCACCTACAACAATAACTTTATTCATTGGTTTTATCTTCTGTTTCAGATTTGGTTTTTTTAGCGGGAGCGGCCTTTTCAAATCCGCAGCCTTCGCTTAAGCAAATGAGCTTGGAGAATTTCTTGAAAAGTGTCTTTCCGCATTTGGGACATTTATCGGCTACGGGAATATCCCAGGTCATAAACTTACAACCCGCATAATCCTCACAAGCGTAGAAGGTCTTACCGGTACGACTCTTACGGATTATCATTTTCTTGCCGCAGTTGGGGCAGGTACCGGGAGCAACATTGAGAACGGCCTTTGTATTTTTACAGGTAGGATAGTTGGGGCAAGCAAGGAATCTGCCGAAACGGCTAACCTTATACACCATCATGCTGCCACAAAGCTCACACTTAACGTCACTGACCTCAGGCTCGGTCTTTACGGAGATCTGACGGCTGTTCTTTTCGGCGGTTTCAAGCTCTTTTACAAAGTCCTTGTAGAAGTCGGTCATTACCTGCTCGTAGGTCATTTTGCCTTCAGCAACGTAGTCAAGCTGTTCTTCCATTCCCGCAGTAAAGTTAACGTCTACTATGTCGGGGAAGTTTTCAACCATCATATCGTTGGTAACAAAGCCAAGCTCGGTGGGCACGAGCATCTTGCCCTCACGGGAAATATATCCGCGCTCCTGAATGGTAGAAACGATGGTTGCGTAGGTGGAAGGACGGCCTATGCCGCTTTCCTCAAAGGTCTTAACCAGCGATGCCTCGGTATATCTGGAGGGAGGCTGGGTAAATTTCTGTTCGTATTTGAGTTCGGAGAAGGGGAGAGCCATTCCCTGCTCAAGATTTGCGGGGAGCTTGGATGCGGAAAGGTCATCGGCATCCTCCTGCGCCGCATAAAGGACGGTAAAGCCCTTGAATCTGAGAACGGAATCGTTGGCCTTGAAGATATATCCGTTGGCCTCGATATCCACCGAGAGGGTATCGTATACGGCGTTGGACATCTGTGAAGCCATAAATCTTGCCCAGATAAGCTTATACAGTTTGTACTGGTCGTTGGTAAGGCTGTCCTTTATATCGTTGGGGAATATGGTCACGTCGGAAGGACGAATGGCTTCGTGTGCATCCTGGGCGTTTTTCTTGGTCTTATAAACATGGGGAGTCTTGGGAGCGTACTCTTCGCCGAAATGCTCCTTGATATAGCCTGCGGCAGCGCTTACTGCCTCTTCGGAAACACGGAGAGAGTCGGTTCTCATATAGGT
>JAZQLP010000157.1:0-2856 GCA_045542755.1 Eubacteriales bacterium | reverse complement strand
CTTATAAATAGCTTCAAGAATCTGGCTTACGACCAAAGCCTGCTCGGGGAGAACGCAGGGCTCGGTGTCGTTTATAACAGCATCAATCCACTGTCTTGCTTCAAGGAAAGCAGGACTACCCAGCCTCTGGCCGTCATAGAAATCTGCACCTTTGGTCTTCATATCAACCTTCTTGATATAAAGCTTGGAGTTTTCTTCGCCGTTTATACGCAAGCCGTCTTCAAAGTCAATACCGCCCTCGGTACCTGCAAGAACACAAGTCGCGGTTCTGGGATTGGTAATGTTAAGAGCCCAGCTGGATTCGAGTATAATTGTAGCTCCATTTTTCATCTTAATAAAGCCAAACGCAGAGTCTTCAACGTTCATCTTTTCGGGATCCCAAGGTCCCCAAGGATTAGCTGCATTGGGACGTTTGCCCAGCTCATAATGAATATTACCGGTTACGCTTTCAACCTCATAGTTATTCATCGCCCAAAGAGTGAGGTCGAGAGAGTGAGTACCAATATCTATAAGAGTGCCGCCGCCCTGGGCATCTTTATCTATAAATACGCCCCAGGTGGGAACACCGCGTCTTCTGGTAGCAAGTACACGGGCAAAATAAATATCGCCCAAATCACCGGCATCGCAGATTTTCTTCATGTGCAAAATCTCAGGACGCTGTCTGTTCTGATAACCGATCGTAAGCTTTTTGCCGGTTCTTTTTGCGGCTTCAAGCATAGCCTCAGCTTCTGCTGCAGTCTTAGCCATAGGCTTTTCGCACATAACGTGTTTGCCTGCTTCAAGAGCATCAATAGTGATAGGGGCGTGCTCCCTGTTGGGAGTAAGAACGTGAACTATATCAATGCTCTCATCCTTTAAAAGATCGTGGTAATCAAGATATACCTTTGCATCTTCAGTACCGTACGCTGCTTTTGCTTTTTCAGCTCTTTTGAGAATTATATCACAAAAGGCAACCATTTCCACTTCAGGAATTTTTGCAAGGTTAGGCATATGCTTACCGTTGGCAATACCGCCACAGCCAATAATGCCTATCTTAAGTTTCTTGTCCATAACAGACATCCTCCTAAGTAATATTATATCTCTTTAGTTTTAACAGAATTATACTTCAATGTCAAGCAAATCACCCTAAAGTTAACAGAAATGTGAAAATCAACTCTTTATACATAGTATAAAAACTTATTTTACAGTCTTTAAGGTTTCGTTATTTTTTGTTGCTTGACTTTACTAATTTTATCTGCTATACTTTAGACGTAGACCGACAAATTATGAGGAAAAGTGTTTAAGATATGAAAAAAGAAACAAAAGAAATGATGAAAAACTTCCTCTCACATACAGAATTCAGAGAAGAGGTGTCAGAGGAGATAATAGGAGCGCTGTCCGAAGTTCAATCCCAGTTACATCTTTACAACGCGGGAATAAAAGAGATAAAAACAAAGCTGGAGATTTTGGACGAAGAATTCCAAACAAAATACGATTATAATCCCATTCATCACATAGAATCAAGACTTAAGTCAATGAGGAGCATCATATCCAAGCTCGAAAGACGGAATCTGGATTTTTCACCCCAAAGCATAAAGGAAAATCTCCACGACATAGCCGGAATCCGTGTCGTATGTAACTACATAGACGACGTAAGCCGTATCGCAGATCTTCTGCTACGCCAGGATGATATTAAGCTGATAAAAAAGAAGGACTATATATCCAACCCAAAACCCAACGGATACAGAAGCCTTCATCTTGTGGTGGAAATCCCAATTTATCTGGCCGAAAAGACAACGCCCGTACCCGTTGAGATACAGATACGAACCATCGCTATGGACTTCTGGGCAAGTCTTGAGCATAAATTAAAATATAAAACCGATACAGAGGTATCAGAGACCTTGAGAGCAGAACTCAAAGAATGTGCACAGATAATCTATATCGTAGACGAAAAGATGCAGGCAATTCATAAAAAGTTACAGTAGGGAAGAGACTTTGTCCTGTTTTTTCCAAATACTGATAAATTATTTTCAAATATTTCAATTTTACCCTATTGCTTTTTCTCCAAAAGTATGATATAATACTAACCGTCGCAGAAACAAGCCACATAGTATGCGATTTGTATGGTGGGTATAGCTCAGCTGGTTAGAGCGCCAGATTGTGGCTCTGGAGGTCGAGGGTTCGAATCTCTTTACCCACCCCATAAAGCACTTGCGTAAGCAGGTGCTTTTCTTTTATCCGAAATAATTGAAAACTCTCTTGCAATTATTTCATCTTTACTATATAATTAATTGAATAAAAAACTTGGAAGGGAAGTTACCGTCATGGAACGTTCTAACACTTTATCCTACCGCATCACCTCAAGAGAAAGAGGTAATCTTGTAAACTTTGCTTACTGGATCCCCGAAACTTACGATCCTGCTAAGAAGTATCCTATGCTCGTATTTTTCCACGGCGCAGGGGAGAAGGGTACAGAGCATATGTACCTTCAGAGTCTTAAGCACAGTAATATGATAGAAAGAATACTCAGCGACCCTGAACTTAAGGAGAACTTTATAATCCTCGCGCCTCAGTGTCCTGAATTCTATAAGTGGGTAAACACTTCGCCTTGGAGATACGGCTCTTACGACTTTGAAAACACTCCTCAGGCAGAAACCCAAAAAGAAGCTGCTGATAAGATTATAGAATTTACTCAGAAATATAGCGTAGATATGGACAGAATATATGTAACCGGTCTTTCCATGGGTGGTTACTGCACCTGGGACATACTTGCAAGATACCCTGATCTTTTTGCCGCAGCAATTCCCGTATGCGGCGGCATGGATGAGAAAAACGTTGATATCTACAAGAATATTCCTCTTTGGATCATCCACGGCG
>JAZQLP010000156.1:0-8917 GCA_045542755.1 Eubacteriales bacterium | reverse complement strand
TACGGCTTTGTTCAGGGCGCTGACGCAGCTGCTAAGGCTCTTGGTCTTGAAGCAGGCGCAGTAACCGTTAAGTACAGCTATCAGCACGGCGCAAACTTCAGCGCATCCGCTGAACTTCAGGCTCAGATCAACGGCTGGTACAGCGTTGGTACCGAAGTAGTATTCGCTTGCGGCGGTTCTATGTTCGAGAGTGTTAAGGCAGCAGCTGAAGCCAACCCCGGCGCTAAGATCATCGGCGTTGACGTTGACCAGTCCTATGCTTCCGAACTCGTTATCACCAGTGCCGTTAAGGGCCTTAAGGAATCCGTAGCTCTCGTTCTTGAACAGTTCTACGCAGGTAAGTGGGATTCTGAACTTGCAGGCAAGACTCAGAACCTCGGCGCATCCGACGATGCTACCGGTCTTCCCATCGCTACCTCCAGATTCACCACCTTTACTGCTGAGCAGTATAACGAGCTCTTTGCTAACATCAAGAACGGCACCGTTGTTCCCGACGAAAACGTTCCCGTTGATGCTAACAATGGCGATTGGCTCCAGAATTTTGAAATCGTTGTAGTTGATTTTGAATAATCTTTTTTATCGATCGACAACAATACAGATTGAATAACTGAGCTCGCGGGGCTTTCCCATGGGAAAGCTCCGCGTACGAAAATTAATCAAAGAAAAAGGACGGATAATGTCCTTTCTTTTTCTTATTTGTACTCCGTTCAGGTAAGAAAAAGGCAGAACATTTTTATATAAGAAGTTCTTAGCGTGAAAGATATTTTGCAACGATAAGATATCGTGCGCTCTTCACGCTTGAATTAAATCTTTTCTTCGAAAATCTTTAATTCGTTTTTGAGTTGCCGCGAGCGGCAACATGGAGGTTTATTATGAGTGAAAACACCAGAAAGGAAGATGTTGTAGAGGTCGTAGATAAGGAATGCCCTTACGTTATTGAAATGTGCAATATCACAAAGGAATTCCCCGGCATAATTGCTAACGACGACATCACTTTACAGCTTAAGCGGGGTGAGATACACGCCCTGCTCGGAGAAAACGGTGCGGGAAAGTCAACTCTTATGAGTGTGCTTTTTGGCCTTTATCAGCCTGAGAAGGGCGAGATCCGCAAAAACGGAAAGAAGGTCATCATAAAAGACCCCAACGATGCAAATGACCTTGGTATCGGAATGGTACATCAGCATTTTAAGCTCGTTGACGTATTTACGGTGCTTGATAATATTATTCTCGGAGTAGAGCCGAATACCGCAGGCTTCCTCAGAAAAAAGCAGGCCAGAGAGAAGGTTATAAGCCTTTCCAAGACCTACGGCCTTAATATAGATCCCGACGAGCTTGTAGAAAATATTACCGTCGGTATGCAACAGCGTACAGAAATACTTAAAATGCTCTACAGAGATAACGAAATACTTATCTTTGACGAGCCTACGGCCGTGCTTACTCCTCAGGAAATAGACGAGCTCATGAACGTTATGCGCGGATTGGCTAAAGAGGGCAAGTCTATCCTTTTTATCACTCATAAGCTTAACGAAATTATGGCAGTAGCTGACAGATGTACCGTGCTCCGCAAGGGTAAATATATCGGTACTGTCAATATTGCTGAAACGACAAAGGAAGAGCTGTCCAATATGATGGTTGGACGTGACGTTAAGTTTGTCGTTGATAAGGAGGAGGCAAAACCCGGAGATGCCGTGCTGGAAATAAAGGGCATGTGCGTTAAGGGTAGCTCCAATAAAAAGGACTCCGTTCACGACGTTTCTCTGACCGTGCGTGCTGGAGAGATCGTTTGTATTGCCGGTATTGACGGTAACGGACAGACGGAGTTTGTTCACGCTCTTACGGGCCTTTCAAAGGTGGAGAACGGAAGCATCAAACTTCTCGGCGAGGATATAACCAATAAGAATATCAGATACAGAAATACACACGGAATGAGCCATATTCCTGAGGATAGACATAAGCACGGACTTGTGCTTGACTATTCTCTTGAGGAGAATCTGGTTCTTCAAAGATACTTTGAGCCCCAGTTCCAGAAAAACGGATTTATCCGCTTTGACGCCGTGCGCTCCTATGCCGACGACCTTATTGAGAGGTTTGACGTTCGTTCGGGACAGGGTGCAGTCACCACGTCGCGCTCAATGTCGGGCGGAAATCAGCAGAAGGCTATAGTTGCCAGAGAAATGGATCGCGATCACAAGCTTCTCGTGGCAGTTCAGCCCACACGAGGCCTTGACGTTGGTGCTATTGAATATATTCACAAGCAAATAGTAAAATCAAGAGACAGCGGTACTGCCGTTCTTCTGGTTTCCCTTGAGCTTGAAGAGGTTATGAGCCTTTCGGACAGAATTCTGGTAATGTACGAAGGCGAGATAGTGGGCGAGCTTGATCCCAAAACTACCACGGTTCAAGAACTCGGACTTTATATGGCAGGCGCTAAGCGTCAGTCGGGAGAGGAGGAAAAGAAATGAAAAAACGTTTGAGCACGTTTTTTGCTTCCCAAGGAGCAAAATCTGTTATTTCTTCTCTTCTCTGTATAGTTGCAGGCATATTAGTGGGATGGATCGTTCTTCTTATTCTGGCACTTACATCGGAAATGATACCTATCTCTGATGCATTCAAGGGTCTTGGTATAATCCTTGCCGGTCCCTTTGCCAGCGGTGGCTCTAGAAATATAGCCTTCGTCCTCGGAGATATGCTTTTTGAATCGGCTCCTCTTCTCCTTACGGGCCTTTCGGTTGCCATTGCATTTAAGACCGGTCTTTTCAATATCGGTGCCCCCGGCCAGTACCTTATGGGAGCTATGGGCTCGGTTATAGTTGCTCTTTCCATACCCTCTACGCCCCAAACTGCGTTCTGGATCTGGCTTCTTGCCCTTATCGTAGGTATGGTTTGCGGAATGCTCTGGGGACTTATTCCCGGACTTTTCAAGGCTTTCCTCAACGTTAACGAGGTTATAGTTTGTATTATGACAAACTGGATAGCCGCAAACGTTGTAAGCTGGGTATTTGCAAATAATAAGCAGTTTATCAACACTTCCGGCGGTAAAACTGCCTACACCCTGCCCACCACGGCCAACGGTATAGCTACCCCGAAGCTTGGGCTTGATAATATCTTCCCCGGTTCCAATATAGATATAGGTATCTTTATCGCCATCCTCATAGCCATTGGTATTTATATTCTTATGAACAAGACCACTCTCGGATACGAGCTTAAGGCCTGCGGCCATAACAAGAATGCGGCAAAGTATGCGGGCATGAATGAAAAACGCAACATTATGCTTTCCATGGCAATAGCGGGTGGACTTGCAGCAATCGGTGCGGCCCTTTACTATCTTAACGGTGGTGCAGAGCTTGCATGGAACACTTACGGAAAACTTCCCGACAACGGATTTAACGGAATTCCCGTAGCCCTTCTTGCAAGCAATAATCCTCTCGGCGTAATCTTCAGCTCGGTATTTTTGAGGTTTATCGATAAAGGCGGATACAATCTTGCGGGATTTACCGCTTA
Organism: Eubacteriales bacterium; assembly: GCA_045542755.1. GTDB lineage: Bacteria > Bacillota > Clostridia > Oscillospirales > UBA644 > JAZQLP01. Next base: position 5,416 of record JAZQLP010000156.1, on the reverse strand, counting down.
CAACGAGTATGTTTCAGACCTTATCATTGCGGTAATAATCTACTTTGCAGGTTTTGCTAAGCTTATTAAGGATATGCTTTCAAAGCGAAAGGCTGCAAAGGTAACCCAGACCGCTGTGACAGAGAACAGCTCAACTCCTGATGACGGTACGGTAGCAGATAAGGAGGATGAAAACAAATGACATTTCTCATTCAACAAACTCTGATTTATACCATTCCGCTGATGATAGTTGCCCTTGCGGGCGTTTTTGCCGAGCGAAGCGGCATTATCAACATCGCTCTTGACGGTATGATGATTTTCGGTTCGTTTGTGGGAGCCCTCTCGGTATACATTATGCAGAAGGGCGATATGTTTGGAGGAAACACCCAGATAATGTTTCTCGTGGCAATGCTGGTTTCGGCACTGTTTGGAGCTCTGTTCTCCCTTTTGCTTTCCTTTTCCGCAATCAACCTTAAGGCGGATCAGACCATAGGCGGTACGGCGCTCAATCTCCTTGCTCCCGCAGTTACTCTCTTTATAGTAAAGATATTTTTTATGCAGGACAAGCTGGAAATGCCCAAGAGCCTTAAGTTCGTAATATTCCAGCCCGATATAAGCGACGCTCTCAAGCCTTTCTTTGACAAGATGTACATTTCAACCTATATTGTCATAGCGCTGTTCATTATTCTTTCCATATTCCTTTATAAGACCAAGTACGGTCTGCGTTTGCGTGCTTGTGGTGAACATCCCCAGGCGGCGGATAGTGTGGGTATCAACGTTCAAAAAATGAGATATCTGGGCACCACCATCTCCGGTGCTCTTGCAGGAATGGGCGGTTATATCTACATTGCAACAACCGCCGGCGGAACAACCGAAGGTACCGTTGCGGGAATGGGCTTCCTTGCTCTTGCAATTATGATTTTCGGCAACTGGAAGCCTCTTGGAATTGCTCTCGGCTCCCTTCTTTTCGGCCTTCTCAAATGTATCGGCGCGACCTATTCTTCTCTTGATATTAACGGTGACGGAGTTTATTTCCTTAAAGACCTCGGCTTACCTATTTATTTCTACAACATAATTCCTTACGTTGTGGTTCTTCTCGTTCTTGCTTTTACTTCAGAGAAGTCAAGAGCTCCCAAGGCAGAAGGTATCCCCTACGATAAGGGACAGAGATAAAGTAATAGATTTTGTTTATCATACAAAAAGAACGGTGGAGTAAAATCCACCGTTCTTTTTATTTCAATCTTATTATTTTGTTGCATCTGCAGTTACTTGCTGCTTGATCATACGCTTCCAGCAGCTGTGACACATGGCAATATAAGAATCATTGCCGCCGATGAGAATCTGTCCTCCATCGGTCAGCACCTTTCCGTTAGCGTCAATACGGGCATTTACAATGGCTTTTCTGCCGCAGGCACACATGGTCTTGATTTCGGTAATAGAATCTGCCACTTCAAGCAGACGGTGACTTCCCGGAAACAGGTGGGTCAAAAAGTCTGTACGAAGGCCAAAGCAAAGCACAGGGATATCATATTCGTCAACTATGCATCTTAGCTGATCGATCTGCGCAGGGGTGAAAAACTGACATTCGTCGGCAATAATTACGTGAATATCCTTGCGGGATTCATATTCGGCAACAATATCCGTTTCTGCCGAAACGACGTAGGCTTCCGCCTCAAGTCCGATACGGGAGCGAACGGTTCCAATGCCGTCGCGGTTATCCACAGAAGGCTTGATCAGCCAAACTCTCATTCCGCGCTCTTCATAGTTGAATTTTGCAATGAGCGCACTTGCCGTCTTGGACGAACCCATCGCCCCGTATTTGAAATAAAGCTTTGCCATTTTATGTATGTTCCTTTGCCGTTGATATGTTTATTATACCACACTTATTTCCAAAAGTCAACAAAATAGTTATCTTACGATATTCAATATTTCGGTAAGCTCTGATATGATGTATTCGGGCCTTCCTTCTTTTTTGAGAGTTTCTCTGTCAAAGGACGTGGTTACTGCGATACATTCCATTCCTGCGGCATGGGCGGATGAAATACCGCTTAAAGCGTCCTCTATTACTATACATTCTTCGGGCAGACAGCCAACCCTTTCGGCTCCCTGCAGATAAACGTCGGGTGCGGGTTTTTGCCTTTTTACGTCAGAGCCTGAAAGGATAACGTCAAAGGCAGAAACATCAAGTCCAATAGCTCTTACGTTTATTTCCAGCTTTTCTCTGTCGGCGCTGGAGCATACGGCTGTCTTATATCCTCTCTCTTTGAGGGCTTTTACCACCGTCGCAGCATCTTTTATTGATATGTCCGTCTTGGATACTATATCGGCGTAGACCTTATATAGGTCGGTTTTGATTTCTTTGTTGTATGTATGGCCGTGCATTTGGGCCACTCCCCGCAGATAATCGTCGGCGCCCATACCTCTGAATAAGGAAAAGTCCTCTTCTTTCGCGGGAATCCCTATTTGATTAAAGGTTATTGCCGCCGCCTTTGCGGTGTATATTTCGCTGTTTGCAAGCACACCGTCCATGTCAAAAAGGACGGCTTTTATCTTTTTGTTCATTGCAGTTCCTTTTATACTGTTGTTTCTTGATCCTTGTATGGAGGGAAAAAGGTGAAGTCCATACCCATATTATCCATAGCACGGACAATGTCTCCGTACATTTTTGCGCGTAGAGTACAAACCGGATGGTGGAGAACGACGTCCCTTTCTTCTATTGGGAATAGAATTTTAATTTCTTTGCCTACAGAAGGCTTTTGAAGGTATATACGCTCGCCCTTTATCTTCCACTCGGCTCCCTCTACGGTAAGAAGTTCTTTATTTACCCATGAAGGTATTCGTATACTCAGATTGCAGGGGTTCTTGATAGTTATTCTCATTTCTCCGTCGGGATAAGGGGAGATAACCTTGATTGCTTCCGTTTCAATATCGAACAGCAGGTTTATTCTACACTCGCCGCCTTCTTGTGAAACGCAGGCCGCGTATGCTTCACAAAGGGAAGCCACCGCTCCTCCAACAATATCCATATTGAATCCAATTGAAGACTTTTCTTTTACTTGATGTCCGAAGGGCGCGGGAAAGCCGAACGCACCAATGCTTCGCTCTGCCACGTTTTGAAATCTGTCAAGACCGTCCGGATTTTCTGAAGGTACTGAAAAGCTTATATCTCGAAGCTGAGAAGGCAAAATATGTCCTCGTAATATTCGTTCTGCATCATCATAATAGTGCTCCCCGTACGTTTCTCCGAGAATTAACGCCGTTTCAACAATGTCCCCGCTGATATTTACTTCTCCGCGGCGCATACCCTCGCGGTCAAGTCTTTCCACTGCCCACCCTAATTCATTCCGCAAACAATTCAGACCGTTATCGTAAAATCTACGTACCCGTTCCATAAGCGCCCCGTCATCGGTAGCTTTTGCCAATTGCGCCAAGGAAGATAACACGCAGGTTATAGAATGGACGTGTACCGCGTTCATGACTTCTTGATCAAACTCTCCGGAGATAGGATAGTGTTTAATTGCTTCGTCCGCAAGGTTGCGTGCAAGCTCTAATGCAGGCTTATACGCCGTAGCTCGGTAATATTTTACCAACGGTCCAATGGCTCGGGCAACGCCTTGAATATAGAATTTTTCAGGAAGAAAAACGATATCGGGGTTCTTTGCTACAGTATCGTCCCAGGCCATTTGAGGAATAAAATGAGTTGAGATAAAGTCGATTGCCGTCTTTATCATATCATGAGCTCGGGCGTCGTTACGAAACATGATAAAGCATATAAAGCGTGCAACCCCTCACGAATATTGTGCTGAACGAAAAATACAGGCTCGCCGATAAGTTTGTCGTTTTCTTTTAGTCTGTTCAGAGGCAAAGGAATAGGTCCTGAAAAAGAATAATAGGCTGCCGCAGCATGCTTTTTGATTACTTCTTCGTCTATGGATATTCCCACAAGCCGTTCTGCTGCGATCAATGCGTTTAAGTGTCTTCCGGGAACGTGGGATTCAGCGTGCTTGTCCGAATAGCCGAATCTTGCCTTGGGCCACAGGCTTGTGTGCATAAAAGGGATATCGTTATCGTCTTTGTTAAACACGTTCCCCATTGTTCGACAGCCCAACTCTATGGCACCGTAAAGATCTGTTGAGTTAACGTTGTTCAGCATTTACTTTTCTCCCTTTCATAAACGTATAGCACGAATTTATTATATCATAATTTCCCTCGAATGTAAATAGATAAAACAAAATGTAAACATCAGTACAAATCCTCTTCTTTTATAAATACTAACAAAGCAAAAGCGAGGTAAAATTTACCTCGCTTTTGAAAACTATTTTAAATATTCCTCGAATATTTTTTCGGTTTCGGGCAGTGCAATGATTTTAAATAGGTATTTATTATCTTTCTTGAAAACAATGTATTTCCTGTAGTCGGGAGAACCAAGTCGATACCCTTTTACTTGGCGCGAGTAGTGTATATGTATTTCAGCAGAAGTAATTTCAGAACAAGCAATTTGTTTTTCTTTTTTAATACCGCAGTAATAATCTACAATACGAATTTGATCGTCGCTTATTTCTACGTATGCTTTTTGAATATCTATGAAAGGAATCAGTATAAATGCTGTGGGTAAAACAGAAATAAGAATCAATAATATTCCATCGGCGACACTTTTAGCATAAAAGAAACCGACAACACAAAGCATACTGCATAGCAAAGCAAACCATATTACAAACATAGCAGTTACCAGTTTACTGGCTTTTGATCTTGGTGTATGATCGTGTGTGTTTAATTTCATAAAATCACCGCCTTTAGTTTATTATAGCATATTTAATTTCAAAAGTAAATACTCGCAGTATAAATCTCCTTGTTTTACAAATAATAGCATGGCAACCAAGTGCAAAAGGAGAAAAATGATGAAAGCAACAGGAATTGTTCGTCGAATAGATGACCTGGGAAGAGTTGTTATTCCCAAAGAAATCAGAAGAACCATGCGTATAAGAGAGGGCGATCCTCTTGAGATATATACCGATAAGGACGGAGAGGTAATATTTAAAAAATATTCTCCCATCGGGGAGCTCTCGGCATACGTTTCGGTCTTTGCCGAAACTATCGCCAAGGCTACGGGCAACACGGTGGCAATAACCGACAAGGATTCTATTATTGCCGCGTCAGGTCCCTATAAAAGGGAGCTTATGGATAAGAAGATATCCTACGACGTGGAAAGACTTATGGAGTCCCGTCGCGAGTACGTTTATAAGATAGGGGATAAACGTATCGGCATCCTTGATAAGGGTAACGATTTCTCCGCAGATAAGCATTATGCGGGCGTGATTTGTCCTATTATTACCGACGGCGACGTTATCGGATGTATAATCCTGCTTATAAACGATATGGGCAGCGCTCCCGACGACGTTGAGAAAAAACTTATGTCCACCGCCACACAGCTTCTGGC
>JAZQLP010000155.1:0-17721 GCA_045542755.1 Eubacteriales bacterium | reverse complement strand
GGTGCAAGCACTGCTCCGAGGGAGAGCACAGCTCTTGCGGTGAGCGGATCGATCCGAAAATTGCCGCGGATGCGGTGCGAAAGATTGCGGCGGAGTACGACATCAAAACCGTGATGACGTTCGGTGGAGAGCCGCTTTTGTACACGGACGCGGTCTATGCGATCATGACGGCCGCCAAGGAACTGAATATTCCCAAACGGCAGGTCATCACCAACGGCTATTTTTCAAAAAATGTCGATAAAATCCGCGAGGTTGCGGAGCGACTTGCCGTGTGCGGTGTGAACGATCTGCTTTTGTCGGTGGATGCGTTCCATCAGGAAACGATACCGCCCCACGTGGTGAGGCAGTTTGCCGCAGAAGCAAAGGCGTGTGGCATACCAATTCGCCTTCAGCCTGCGTGGCTGGTGAGCGCGACGGATGACAATTCTTACAACAGAAAAACACGGGAGATTCTCGACAGTTTTGCCGATATGGAGATTCCCGTGGGAGAGGGAAATGTCATTTTCCCCGAAGGAAACGCGCTGAAATATTTCGCGGAGTATTTCAAGGATGACCTCCCCGAAAATGCCTACGTGGAAGATCCGCGCGATGTGCGTTGTGTGTCGTTCTCACCGAACGGCGACGTTCTCGGCGGAAACGTGTATCGGAATGATATTATGGAAATTATAGAGAATTACGCTCCGTAAAGGAGAAAAAATATGACCAACCAAGAAATTTTGAAAATTGCGATGACGCAGTCTGCCGTCGATCTTTGCGCGGATGCGAGTGACTTTGAAAAAAGCGAAAACGTGGTCGTCACGTCACACGAGAACGATGGCGCGAGGCGGTATTTAAAGTTACCATTTTCCTGTCAGCTCGTGTCCTACGGCAATAACGTGGTTGCCTCTGTGTCGCCCGAGTATAAAGAGATAACCGAAAACTACATAAACAAATATCCCGTGGAGCATCTGTTTGAAACGCCGCATTTGCACGTTTTGAACGAGGCTCTAATGAAAAGAGGACAGAAAATCTGCTTTATGGCGGAGTATTTTCTTCCCGACGTGAATGTCCTTCGTCCGCTTGATTGCCCCTATGAGATTCGCATCTTGGAGCAAAAGGACTTTGCCGACCTGTATCTGCCCGAATGGAGTAATGCTCTTTGTAAGGACAGAAAGCACCTTGACGTGCTTGGCGTGGGGGCGTATGATGGGGACAAGCTTGTTGGTTTTGCGGGTAGCTCTGCCGATTGCGACACGATGTGGCAGATCGGTATTGACGTGCTTCCCGAGTACCGCAGACAGGGAATTGCTTCGGCTCTCACAAGCCGTCTTGCCATCGAGATTCTGAACCGCGGAAAAGTGCCGTTTTACTGCGCCGCTTGGTGCAATATCAAATCCGTCCGCAATGCCATAAAAAGCGGATTCCGTCCCGCATGGGTGGAAATGACGGCAAAGCCGTGTGAGACGGTGGATGGGATGAACAAATAAGAATTTGTCGCTTAGACAGCAACTGCAAGTTGCTTGTCAAGTCCTCGGGATTGTGGTATAATATGATCATAACGAACAAGGGCGGTGATTATATGGAAACCAAGGATATCATTCTTGAACTCAGAACCAAAAACGGGCTCTCTCAAGAGGAACTTGCAGAAAAGATATTCGTGACAAGACAGGCTGTTTCACGCTGGGAGAACGGTGAAACGATACCGAATATAGATACACTCAAGCTTCTTTCCAAATTGTTTGACGTGTCGATCAACACGCTTCTCGGTTCTCCGAGAGAACTCATTTGCAGGTGCTGCGGTATGCCTCTTGAGGATTGCACCACAAGTCGTGAAACCGATGGCAATTTTAACGAAGAATACTGTAAATGGTGCTATGCCGATGGCGAATACACGCTGGATATCTGGAAACGGTATGCCGAAATCGGCGGAAAAGAAAAGCTCGAAGAATTCAAACAGCAGTTGATCCATGAGTTCAACACTCTTTTACATATCGAGGGATTGCCCAAGGTTGAGAATCTGAACGTGCTGTCGGGCGAATTCATCAATATGGAATACACGCTCCCGAACGGGGAAAAAGTGAAATTTCTCGACGATAAGCAGACCTATCTCGGCAGTCAGCTCGAAAGCGAGTTCGGCGGAAGATGCTTTGGTATCGCCGCGAACATGGACTTCCTTCTCGTGTGTACCTACGAGGAAAACGGAGAAAATCCCGAGCTTGTAATTTATAAGAAAAGATAATAATAAGCCGATGAGGAATCGAAAGAAACCTCATCGGCTGTTTTACGTTTATCTGACTACCGAAGAATGCCTATAGATATAGAACTCCTCTTGGCTCGGCATCCATTTCTTTTCTTTGGGTGGGAATGTCGCGTCAAAGGCTTCAACAGCGGCGGTGTCCTCACAGCAGTCGGCGGCGGTAGAAGGAATGTACATCCACTTTTTGCCGTCAAGCACGCCCGGAACAAGCTCTGCTACGAGCAGGGCGGTGGGGAAGTTGCCGTCAACCACAAAGCTGACGTTCTTCTTTTTGCAACTCACAAATCCACGGCTGACATAGTTGCCGGGATTGCCAAAGTTGATGTTTACGTCGTAGCCCATCTTGCGTGCCACCTCAAAGGAATGCTCAATCAGCATCTTACCGAGCTTCTGCCTTTGATATTCGGGAGCAAGGCAAAGCGGCCCGAAGGAAAGAATCTCCTTGCGCTCACCGTTCTCGTCCTCAAGCCATGCCTTGGTGTACATGATGTTGCCGACAATTTTGCCGTCAAGCTCAAGCACGAACGCAAGCTCGGGGATGAAGTCGGGATGATTCCGCATCATGTGAACGTAATAATGCTCGTCCGCGCCCGGCTTGTAAACGTTCCAAAACGCCTCGCGGGTAAGCTCTTCAACTGCTCTGTAGTCTTTTTCTGTTTCTAAACGTATCGTCAAATTGTTCATGTTGTTCAATGAGCACACTCCGATAAAAATATTCAAGCCGAGGCTTGTAGATACATTATACCATAAAATTATGAATAGTTCAAGACGCAGAAAATGATTTGCAGAAGATAAAGGAAAGCCAATCAATAAATTGATAGATGTGCTGTATTTGAACTTGTGACCTCCTTTATTCGGAAAAATCAATTTCTATTGAGCAAACTGGTATTTTTGAGCTTGATTGACTCAAGTGTTAATTACGATATTCTTATATATTGTTGACAAATTCAACTTTTTCTGTTATAATGTTAGGTAAATACGAAAAAGGCATACGGGAAAGATTATGGACGTTAATTACAAAAATCAAAAGAGATACAAAACCGCAAAATATCCTATCAGACAGCCGATATATCTTACCTGGCTTATTTGGCTTTTGTGTAAGATAGTTCTTATAGGCAAGAAGTATAAGGTTGAAAAGATAAATATGGAAGGGCTTAAACCACCCTATATGCTACTTAGCAATCACATGTATTTTATAGACTTTGAACTTGCGGCAATGGCTACCTTCCCTCACAGGGTCAACAACGTTGTAAGCATAGACGGATATTACCGCCGTCCTTGGCTTATGGAGTGGATAGGCGCTATCTGTACCAGAAAATATACCACCGACGTGCATCTGGTAAAGTCTATAATTAAGGTATTGCGAAGAGGGGATATCCTCTCTATGTACCCCGAGGCCAGATATTCTCCTTGTGGAACCCTTTCCTATATGCCCGAATCTTTGGGCGGTCTTATAAGATTGGCTAAAGTTCCAGTGGTTGCGGTCGTGCATCACGGTAACTATCTCCATTCTCCCTTCTGGAATTACCGCAAAAAGAGAAAGGTGCCTCTCCATACCACCGTTACTCAGATACTTACGGCAGAGCAGGTTAAGAGTATGACCTCTCAGGAGATAAACGAGGCTTTGAAGAAGGCTCTTGACTACGACGATTACAAGTATCAGAAGGAAAACGGTATCCTTATCACCGAGCCCTTCCGTGCAGAGGGTATGCACAAGATACTTTATCAGTGTCCCCACTGTATGACAGAGTCCAAGATGGACTCCAAGGGTACCGAGATATTCTGTACCGAGTGTGGCAAGAGATGGAATCTTAACGAGGACGGAACCCTTTCCGCATTAGAGGGCGAGACCGAATTCAGCCACGTTCCCGACTGGTTTAACTGGGAAAGAGAACAGGTGTGCAAGCAGATAGCGGCGGGCGAATATCACTTCGAGGACGAGGTTGACGTATATTCCATGCCCAGATGTTGGAGATTTGAGCATCTTGGCAAGGCAAAGGTTACTCACGACATCAAGGAAGGCTTTATTATAGAGGGCCATTACAGAGGTAAGGACTATCGTATACAGAGATTTCCCAAGGAAAGCAACAGCTTGCATATTGAGTACGATTACTGTTACATCAAGCCCTTTGACTGTTTTGACGTTTCCACCGAAAACGACTCCTTCTACTGCTATCCCACAAAGCAGAACGTAGTAACAAAGCTTGGCTTTGCTACGGAAGAGCTTTACAGACTAAGTCAGGAAAAAAAGGAAGAGGCAAAGCTGTAATCAAAAGATTTACAACGACGGTTACCCATTCGGTAGCCGTCATTTTTTTACAATTTGGGCCAGAATGCTTGACAGTGGGGGAAAGTAGTAGTATAATATATGAGAAGATTGATGTTTCAGGGAAATATGATGAAAAAACATACAAAAAAATTAATTATATGGATTTCAGCCGTTGCTGTTTTGATTGCAATTATGGCTGTGCTGTCTATTGCTTATATTAATGACTATTATCCCGCGGATTTGGACGGGATTGAAGCCTTCTCTGCGGAATATTCCTGTATGGAAGGGGAAGTCAGGGGCGGACTTCTTACGTTCGGGCCTGAAGATTCGGAAATCGGATTCATTTTCTATCCCGGCGGCAAGGTGGAGTATAGGGCATATATTCCGCTAATGAAGGTTCTTGCATCAAAGGGGATTTTCTGTCTGCTGGTGGAGATGCCTGCGAATCTGGCAATCCTTGACGTTGATGCAGCGGAAGGGCTTGACACCCTCTATCCCGACGTGGTGCGCTGGTATATAGGCGGACATTCTCTTGGGGGCAGCATGGCAGCTACTTATCTGTCCGAGAATGAAGATTGGATAGAAGGGATTGTTTTGCTTGCATCGTATTCAACGGCAGATCTTTCAGAGGGTGATTGTGAGGCGCTTTCTGTTTACGGAAGCGAGGACGGAGTCCTTAATAAGACCAGTTACGAAAAATACCGCCAAAATCTGCCCGAAGATTTTGAAGAGTCTATCATTGACGGAGGCTGCCACGCCTATTTCGGAATGTACGGATTACAGGAAGGCGACGGCATTCCCACGGTTTCAAATGCAGAGCAGATAGAACAGACGGCGGCGCTGATAGAAGCCTTTATGCTTACGCAGAATAATTAAAAAAGCAATAATAATTTTAATATAAAAGGAGTATATAGCGTGAAAGATATTCTGCTCCGATAAGATGTCCTGCTCTCTTCACGCTTAAATTAAATCTTTTCTTCGAAAATCTTTAATTTATTTTGAGTTGCCGCAAACGGCAACAAGGAGGATTATTATGAGTAGCTTTGAAAACCTTCGCATTGTGGACAACTTCTATCAAACGTCGTTGTTTTTTCCGATGCCTACCGTTGTTATCGGTACCCTCTGCGAAGACGGTACTACCAACTTGGGGCCTTATTCCCTTATTCAGCCCTACTACGTAGCGGGCAAGGATTATTATGCTATGCTTCTTTGCTGCAGAAATTCATCAAATACTGCCCAGAACATTCTGCGTAACGGAAAGTGCGCCTTGAATTTCATAGACGATAATCCCAAGTCATTTAAGGAAGCTGTAAAGCTGTCCTGGCCCGGAGACAAACCCTCTGAAAAGATGCCCAAATGTAACTTTAAGCTTGAAACCAGCATGATAGAGGAAGAAACGGGCGAAAAAAGACCCATGGTTATGACCGATGCCATAGAGGTTATCGAATGTACCTGGGTTCGTGAGCTTGACGGCGCAGACAAGGATCTTCCCGGAGAACTTAACGGCTATGAAGGCCCTTATCACGATTTTAACGGCATTACTTCCAAGTTTGGCGCTCATTTTATTCTTAAAATAGATAAGATTCTTATGAAAAAGAAGTACAGCGATGCCATTATTAACGGCGTCAGAGCCAAGGATTTTCCTGCTCTTCCCGTGGATTACGGTTACCGCGATTCCAAGAATTTCTGGTTCCACAGAAAGACCAAGATGAGAGCCGAGCTTTTACAGGTTCGTCAGGCATCTCTTGAATCGGTACGCTACGCCGCGGACAGAGCTGACGATAAGGTTAAGTTTACCGACGATGCTCTCATGACCATTCTCGGCGTTCCCAGGGTATTCCTTTCGGTTGTGCTCAAGGGTTGTGTCGCCTGGGCAAAAGAGAACAACGTTGAGCTTATTACTGCGGAGCATATGCAGATAATTAACGATAAACGTTCTAAAGAAAAAAATAAAAAATAAGGAGACAAAGGAAATGAAAGTTGTACTTGCAGGCGCTTTCGGTAATCTTGGCGCCGATATTCTGAAATGTCTTTGCGCCGACGGTCACGAGGTCGTTGCAGCAGACTTGAGAGAAACTGCCGTAGAAGGCACGGAGGGTAAATATACCTTTGCGCAGATAGACGTTACCACCCCCGAAACCCTGAAGGGACTTTGCGAAGGGGCTGACGTTGTTATCACCACCGTAGGCCTTACCGGCGCTTCCACAAAGGTTACTTCCTACGATATAGATCACAAGGGCAATCTTAACCTCTATGAAGAGGCAAAGAGAGCCGGAGTAAAGAAGTTTAACTACATCTCCGTTATTTCCTGCGACGAGCCCGGTGCAGAAGAAGTTCCCATGCTTCACGCAAAGTATCTGGTTGAAGAAGAAATCAAAAAGCAGGAAATGGACTGGGTTATCTACCGTCCTACGGGATACTTTTACGATATTGCAAAGGTATTCAAGCCCTACGTTGACAAGGGCGAGATGCAGCTTCTCAAGGGCTACGGTAAGGTTCGTGCAAACGTTGTTGACTGCCCCGATTTTGCTCGCTTCGTAGTAGACCATATGAACGACACTAACGTCACCTATAACGTTGGCGGTAAGGAAACCTACACATACGAAGAAATGGCTGCGATGTGCTTTGAAGCAGCCCAGAAGCCCCTTAAAATCAAGTGGGCTCCCATCTGGCTATTTGGCATTCTGGCAAACCTTCCCAAAATCAAGAAGGCAGGTAAGCACGATATTATTCTCTTCTCCAAGTGGACCCTCAGCCACGACCTCGTGGGTGATACCTGTGTTGGAGATAAGAGCTTTGCAGAATATATAAAGAATTATTTCGGAAAGGAGAATAACTAATATGCCTTGGTCACTTTTAGGTATACTTCTTATAGTTTGCGCTGTTCTTTGCGCAGTAGGATTTTATAAGTTCGTCTATTTTCTTTCTATCGGTTACGGCTTTGCCGTTGCCGGCGGCGGTATTGCCATATTCGTAATGTATCTTATTAACCCCACCGCAACTCCTTTCTGGGTAGTTCTTATTCAGATGGCCCTCTTCATTGCTTACGGTGTTCGTCTTTCGGGCTTCCTTCTTGTGAGAGAGCTTAAGAACGTTTCTTTTAAGAAGACCGACGTTGCAAAGGATACTCTTGCAAAGAATAACGAAAAGAAAATGCCAGTATTTGTTCTTGTAACCATTTGGATATGCGTTGCCGTTCTCTACGTTGCACAGGTAAGCCCCATGCTCTTCAGATACGATAATGCGGCTACCGATATTATACTTCCCTGTATAGGCTTTGCAGTTTCCGTTTTCGGCCTTATTCTTGAATCCATCGCCGACAATCAGAAGTCTGCACAGAAAAAACTTCGTCCCGACATGGTTGCTATGGATGGCCTCTACAAGATGGTTCGTTGCCCCAACTATCTGGGTGAAATCATATTCTGGACGGGTATCTTCGTCAGCGGTATCACCGCTTACGCAACTGTAGGCCAGTGGATAGTTGCGATTCTTGCTTATATCTGCATAGTATACATAATGTTCAACGGCGCTCAGCGACTTGAAAAGCGTCAGATGGAGCGTTACGGCGAAAACGAAGAGTACAATAATTACGCAAACAAGACTCCCATTATTATACCTCTTCTTCCTATTTATCATCTTAACAAGAAGAAATAAGACCGAGGAGAAATAGAAATGAACGATTTTTCAATTCCTATGGCTCTTGTGGACTATATTCCCGTAATTTTCTTTGCCATTGCATCCGTAATTTTGATGCGTGACCTTTATAATAAAATGAGCAAAGGGGCTTTTGCCCTTTTTGCCGCAGGTACCATTGACGTTATATGCGCAGGAGCTCTGAAGGCGACCTGGAAGCTTCTCTACGCCGCCGGTGTGTGTGATTTCTCTGCGCTTAACGCCATGTTTTTCCCCGTACAGTCCATAGGCTTTTTACTTGCAGGTATCGGTGTACTTGCTATGCTTACCCATAAGCAGTCAAAGGCTTCCCTTATGGCGGTAGTTCCTCCCGTATTTTCGGGCACCTTTGTGTTTGTAGGTCTTATGGTTGCGGGACTTGGTATTATGGACGTGGTTCTTTGCATTATTTCCGCAAAGCTTAAAAAGCCCGGCCTTATAGTGATTTTTGCTTTGTCGTTTATCTGCTCGCTTTGTATGGGTTACCTTTCTGCCCAGGATTTTGCGGTTGCCGCAATGAACTGGATAGCGGAGGGCGTAAACGTTGTGGGTCAAGGAACGTTGCTTTTGGGCGTTGCTCTTCTCCACAAAAACGGCCTTGCGGCACTTAAACTTCGTAACGGTGAAGAGGTATGACTGAAAAGTTATTGAATATTCTTGAGAAAGAATACCCCCTTGAAGAAATTGACGTGGGGGATATTTCCACCTTGAAGGCCAACGGAATGACCTTTTCCGTAAAAGCCTACAATGCTGTTGGCCTTGGGCACGTTTCCGTAATGAGAGCAAAGGGATTTTTCGGGTTGATGAAAATGGACACTCTTATTGTAAATCCCACCGAAAAAGACCTTCCCTTGTATTCCTACGACCGTATCTTTGCCATGGGTAACGATACCCTTATAGTAGAACTTTACGATACTCTTTTGGGAGAGTTTTCTGAGTTAGGTCTTAATGGTGTGAAGGAACGATATGCTTCTTTACCTCATAGAGACCCCGGAGAGCACTGGTACGACAGTATCAAGCTTGGTTCGAGTATTTCAACCAAGGGAAAGAAAGACCTTACTGGAACCTTTGATGAGCTTACTCTGAAGCACTTTGAGGCTTATCTTGCCGAATGCGACAACGTCGGTTCGACGGATAGGGCTGCAAAGGTTGAAAAGGCGGCATATTACGTAAACGGACTTCTCCGTAACGGCGGCCCTTCCACCGACGTGTTTAAAAAAGCGTTGGGTGAGGAAAAGACCGAGGTGCTTTTTAACAATGTACTGTTTGGGATATCCCGATAAAAATATTCCACCCGCCACGGCGGGTGGAATGTCTTTTTTGTTTAAAGAAGCATATATTTTTTAATACCATTGACTTTGTATGAAGAAAGTAGTATAATGTCGGTATAAAACAATTGGGGGTTACTTAGATGAATTTGTGGATAATACCACTGGTTTTGGCAGGAATAGTTGTTCTTATTTTAATAGGCGCGCTTATATGCTTTTTTATGACCTTCTATTCTCCCAAAAGAAGACCTTTGGGAAAGGATGAATATGAGATCCCCAATGGTAGCATATATGAGCCTTACAGGGATGAAATGATAGGCTGGATGAAGGAAAACAGAGCCCGTCCCCGAGAGATGTTTTCCATTAAATCCTTTGATGGTCTTACCCTCAGGGGTATTTATTACGAGTATGAAAAGGGCGCACCCATAGAACTGATGTTTCACGGATACAAGGGGACTTCCGAAAGGGATCTTTGCGGTGGCGTACGCAGATGCTTCGCCCTGGGAAGAAGCGCTCTGCTTATAGATCAAAGAGCATCAGGGGAAAGTGAAGGCAACGTTATCTCCTTCGGGATTAACGAGCATAAGGATTGCCTCAGGTGGGTGGATTTCGCCATCTCTCACTTCGGAAAGGACTGCAAGCTTATGCTTACGGGTATATCTATGGGAGCAGCTACTGTACTTATGGCGGCAGGTCATTCTTTACCCGAAAACGTTATTGGCGTCCTGGCCGATTGCGGTTATTCTTCGCCAAAAGCCATTATTAAAAAAGTAATAAGAGATATGAAACTTCCCGCAGACCTACTGTACCCCCTGGTTAAGTTAGGAGCAAGGCTCTACGGCGGATTTGATTTGGAAGAAACCTCTGCCGAGGAGGCTATGAAGACCTGCAGCGTGCCCGTAATTTTCGTTCACGGTGATGCTGATGATTTCGTTCCCTATCAAATGAGCAAGGATATGTATGAGATATGTACCTCTAAAAAGAAGCTTATCACCGTTGAAGGCGTAGGTCACGGTCTTGCTTATCCTGCAGATAAAGAAGGTTATATCGAAGCCGTACGATCCTTTAAGGATGAGGGCGGATATTAAAAGGATAGATTTATGGAACTGATCTACGGTACTACAAATGCCTCAAAGCTGGCCTCTATGCAGAGAGTAGCGGACCTTTTGGGTATAGAAATAATAGGATTGAAAGACGTTGCTCTGCCCTTGCCTCATATTGACGAAGCAGGGAAAGATCCTCTTGAAAATGCCGTAATAAAAGCAAAAGCTTATTATAAGGCCTTTGGACGCCCTGTGTTCTCCTGTGATAGCGGGTTATATTTTGAAGGGGTTGATGATTCCCTCCAACCCGGGATCCACGTCAGACGTATAGGCGGAAAAGAGCTTTGCGACGACGAGATGGTGGAATATTATTCCGCTATGGCAAAAAATCACGGTAAGCCTTTAATAGGAAGATACCGTAACGCAATATGTCTTGTGCTTGATGAGGAACACGTATATACCAGTATAGATCATAGTTTATCCAGCGAGAGATTTATTTTGGCGTCAGAGCCTCATCCCAAGAGGTTGCCGGGATTTCCTCTGGATTCCTTGTCTATAGATATTGATACGGGCAAATATTATTACGACCTTGGGGATTTGATGGTGGACAGATCTACGGTCAAGGATGGGTTTTACCGATTCTTTAAATCGGTGCTTTTTGACGATGATAAGACGGTATAACATAAAGTAAAAAAGACAGGCAGCTCTTGCTGTCTGTCTTTTTTGTTATCTTAATGCTTCGGGTTCTGTGAATTTTTCTTTTACGTTGTAATAATCAAGGACGGGTATCAGTATCAGCGCCGTAAGACCTGCCGTAAGGCCTCCGTTATAGAGAACGAATCCTCCGTGAAGCGCCAATGTTGATGTACAGATGATGGCATTAACAACGCCTGCTACTATTCCTATTTTCCAACCGTATTTTCCCGTAAAGGGACATAAACCGGTAGCAAAAGCAAGGCCGTTTATATAGCCCTGAGATGCCAGTGACCAGCCCATTTCAAGGCCCGCTAAAGAGCAAATACCGAATGTTATCCCGTTTAGGATTGCATATCCCACCACTATGGGCCAGACGTTTTTCGGGGTTTGGCCTGAGGCTGTAAATGTTATTGCCGCAATGGTAACTCCCGCCGTGGGACCGGTGTACTCAACGCCGATAGGGGAGAGGAATATTACGTTAAGATACAGAAGAATAAAGAGACCGTATACGCCGATGTTTATAAATGAGAGGGGGGCGCCGTACCTCTTTACAAAGTCTACCCCATGCCCCGTACTGCGTAGCAGTGAGCGGTAGCCCTTAGAGGAGTTTCCGTTAAGGATAAAGCCTGCTACAATGGAAGCTACGAACAGAACGCCAAACATTACTGTTATAAACATCTGATAGGAGTTGCCGTTTTGCTCATAAAGAGGATTATCTCTTGTGAGAGCATCGGGAGCTTCGATTCCCAGGGTAGCATACATAAATGCATAAACGAACATACCCAGAATGCCTATGGCGAGACCTGCTTTATAGAGGTTAAAGCCTCGGTGCATTTTTGTGGTGCCGGGTAGTAACGCGGGGACTATAAATCCCGTTGCCAGGCCGAAAAGAAGAGCCAGTATGATTCCTGTCACCGTAACCTTCGGGCTTCCGAAAACAAATCGGTCTCCTAATGTGTATCTGAAAAGGAAGTCGCTTATAAAGGGGCCGAGGGCAGTGGAGAACATGGCAATATGCAGATTCTCCGCAAAGTTTCTTTTTGTAACCTTGCAGAATATGTATACTCCTATGAAGGGGGGCCACATATTCACGAAGTTAAGACCGTAAAAGCAATGGGCTACCACAAGAAAATATCCCGGCAGGATGTGGGTGTTGTTCTTCGCTTTTGCAAAAATGGTTATCAAGTTACAGGCAATGCTGCAGGCCGCGGTATTGAGAAGGGTGCTTCCCAGCCCTCCGATATTAAAATAGTCGGTAACAAGCTTTGAGGGGGAGGTGAGTATAAGAAAAAGATTATAAAAAATATCAGTGCCTTCTCCGCTGACTATGCATCCGACGGGGGCTGAAATGAGGAATACTACCGACCAAAAAACAGTATAGAGATAAATCAGATTTCTGTCGGTATTTTTTTCGAGAGTCATTAAATATCAATCCTAAGAGTTAAAATGAAGTGTGGGTGAGCTGATTTTATGGGTCAATGATGATCGTCTTTGGATCTTTTCATTTCAAAATGAATCAGCACGCTTAAAATTGCCCTAAGCAGTATAACGGCGCCGAGAATGTAAAGCTCGTCCATACTGCGAACCAAAACCGTTTTGAGAATCTCTGCTGCCATTTTGAATTCAAGTCCTGTGGCTAATCCCTGGGCAAGACCGTTCTGTATGTCGAGATTTTTTTTCATAAAGGTGTTCTGAATAAAATGCCAGAAACCAACGATGCCCGACCAAAATACGATAATGATACCCATGATTTCCAAAATAGTAATGATATACGGTAAAATTAATTCTACGGCATGTTCAATAACGTTCATCTTTTTCTCCTATCTTTATCATTATTTTAGACCATTATATATTATTGGTCTTATTTTGTCAAGTCAGTTTACCAAAAAGCACCGTAATCGTCAATTATCCCCGAATTTTGGGCGATTTTTGTGAAAATAAAGTTAAAATTGCTGTTGACAGAATCGAAAAAACATTGTATAATAAAAAGAGCGTATTTTACAAATTTTTAAAGGGCAGAATACGTTTGATAAATTGAATTTATATGCTTTCCTATAAAAGAAAGGTAGGTTTTACTATGGCTTTCTCTCTTCACGGCGTTAAGTTGCCTCACAGAAAGAACACGGCAGACGTGGCGGCTGTAAGAATGACACCTCCGAAGAGTGTTAATATCTTAATGACAATGCATATCGGTAAGCCCGCTACACCTGTTGTCAAGCCCGGCGATCATGTAGACGTTGGAACCCTTATTGGGGCTCCTGACGGTAATATCTCCGCACCTGTTCATTCAAGTATTTCCGGTACCGTCAAGGGAATTGATAGCGTTCTTTTAAGCAATGGCGCGAAGGGTACCTCTATTACCATTGAGTCCGATGGCGAAATGACGGTTTGTCCCGATATATGTCCTCCCCAGATAGAAAGCAAGGAGGATTTTTTGAAAGCCGTTCGTGATAGCGGTATAGTAGGTCTTGGCGGCGCAGGATTCCCCACTGACGTTAAGCTTGGTGTGGACGAGTCCAAAAAGATAGAGTATTTTATCATTAACGGCGCAGAGTGCGAGCCTTATATAACAAGCGACAACCGTACCATGATAGATAACGTTGAGGATATGGAAACCGCTATTGATATGATAGAAAAATATCTCAACGTGGAAAAAGTGATTATAGCCGTAGAAAATAACAAGAAAAAGGCTATTGCGAATATGAAGGCCCTTGCTGCAAAGGGTAAGAACAGAAAAGTTTCCGTGCTTCCTTCCATTTATCCTCAGGGCGGTGAAAAGGTTCTCATATATCATACCGTAGGCAGAATCGTTGAAGAGAGATGTCTGCCCATAGATGTAGGTTGTGTGGTTTGCAACTGTACAACCGTTGCTGCAATAGGCAAATATATAAAGACGGGTATGCCTTTGGTTGAAAAGTGTATAACTGTAGACGGCGGTGCCGTAAAGGAACCCAAGAACGTTATTGCCCCCATTGGGGCCTCTTTGGCAGACGTCTTTGAGTTTTGCGGTGGATTCTCTACCTCTCCTGCAAAGGTTCTCTACGGCGGCCCCATGATGGGTATTGCCGTTCCCGACCTGAATGCTCCCGTTCTTAAAAACACCAACGCCATTCTGGCCTTTACCGAAAAAGAGACGGTATTGCCCGAAAGCACCCAGTGTATACACTGCGGCTCCTGTGCAAACCAGTGCCCCTTCGGACTCAACCCCGCTGTTATAGCAAAGGCCTACCGCAACAGAGATTTGGACAAGCTTATAGCCGTAAATGCAAACCTCTGTATGGAGTGCGGCTGCTGTGCTTACGTTTGCCCTGCCAGAATACAGTTGGTAATGACAAATAGGCTGGCTAAAAACTATATCAAAGAAGAGGCCGCAAAGGCTAAAGGAGGTAATTGATAATGTCCGATAAGCTTCATCTGTCGGTATCGCCCCACATACACAGTGGCCGATCAACCCGCAGTATTATGCTTGAGGTTATAATAGCCCTCTTGCCTGCGATGATTGCCGGTACCGTAATCTTCGGTCTTCGTTCAATCGCCGTTGTTAGCGTTTGCGTGGCCGTATGCGTTTTCTCCGAGTTTTTCTTTAATATTCTTGCAAAGAAGCCTCGCTCTATACAGGATTTGAGCGCGGTGGTTACGGGTGTTCTTTTAGCCCTTAACCTTCCTGCAAACATACCTCTCTGGCAGGCCGCAATAGGCTCCGTTTTTGCAATCGTTATCGTAAAATGCTTCTTTGGCGGTATCGGTCAGAATTTTGCAAATCCCGCAATTACCGCCCGAGTATTTATGATAGTAGCCTTTGGCTCCATGGCAAAGGTTGCATTCCCCGTAGTGGACGGCGTTTCCGGCGCTACTCCTCTTGAAATAATTGCCGCGGACGGAGAGATCTCTCTTCTTGACCTCTTCCTTGGTACACACGGCGGCGCTATCGGCGAAACTTGTTCCCTTGCTCTGCTTATTGGCGGTATCTATCTTATCGCCCGCGGTATAATTTCCTGGCACTGTCCCGTGGGATTTATCGCTACCGTATTCCTTCTTTCTTTCTTGATAGAAGGCGACATTCTTGTGGCTCTTGAGCTCATTTTGTCGGGCGGTCTTTTTATCGGCGCTTTCTTTATGGCGACCGATTACGCAACCTCTCCCATAAATCGCTTGGGAAGACTGATATTCGGTATAGGTTGCGGACTTATAACGGTACTTATACGTTTCTGGGGTGCTTATCCCGAGGGTATTTCTTTTGCTATTCTTCTTATGAATATCCTTACTCCTTATATAGACAAGTGGACTGCCCACAAAGTGTTTGGAGGTAAAAAAGGATGAAAAAGCATATAAAAAGCATAGTAGTTCTTTCCGTAATATGTATAGTTATCTCTATGGCGCTTGCTTTTGCAAACTCAATTACCGAGCCCATTATAAAAGCTGCAGCTTCTGCTGCCGAAAATGAAGCGCTGCTTGTCGTTATGCCCGAAGGAAAGGGCTTTGCCCCCGTGGATATTTCCACTGTTACACTTCCCTCCACCGTTAACGAAGTTTACTCTGAAGAGAGCGGCGGTTACGTTTTCAAGCTTACCACCTCCGGTTACGGACAAGGTATGGTAATAATGTGCGGTGTTGATGCATCCGGAACCGTTACGGGTGCTGTATGTACGGCATCAAGCGAAACTCTTGGTTATGAAAAAACCTATGGTGAAAACTTCAAGGGCTTGAATGACCAGACGGTTGCAGATGTTGACGTGATTTCGGGAGCAACCAAGACCACGGCGGCCTATAAAAACGCCGTAAAAGATGCTCTTAACGCATTTACAATCCTCAACGGCGGTTCTGTTGACCTCCGTACCGAAGAAGAAATTCTTGCCGAAAATCTTTCTGCGGCTCTTCCCGCAGGCGAAGGCGCCTTTACACCTTGGTTTATGGTCGAAGACCTTGTAGGCATTTCCTCCGTGTACGTTGCCGATAACGGAAGCGGATACGTTTTCGTGGTTGAAGAAACCTTTATAGGTGTAGGTACTGACGGAACTATCGTTACAGAGGCATCCGATGAACTCAATGCTATCGTTACTGATGCTTACGGCAAGGTAGCGGCATCCGAGCTTCAGCCCCTTGATATTTCTTCTTATGAAAATATTCCCACTCAGGTAATCAGCGTTTCAGTTACCGCTACAGGTAATTTCGTGTTTGATCTTAAGGCTTCAGGTTACGGTATACGAGGCGACAAATATATAGCTTCCGGCGAATATATCTATATCCGCGTTTCCGCTACTCCCGAAGGTCGAATCATTGCTTGTGAAACCGTATCTCAGGCTGAAAGTGACGGCTTTGGTGCTGCTTGTGCTGAGCCTTGGTTCTATAGCCAGTTCAACGGAAAGGATGAAACCAATTATAGCGACGTTGATGCGATAAACGGCTCAACCTATACCACAAACGGTTATATGACTGCAATTTCCAAGGTGTTTGACACCGTTAAAATATTAACAGGAGGAGAACAGTAATGAAACGTAACGGAAATCTTTCTGTTTTACTGAAGGGTATCCTTCTGGAAAACCCTGTATTCGTTCTCGTTTTGGGAACTTGTCCCACCCTCGCCACTACGACCGGCGTGATCGGCGCTCTGAGTATGGGACTTGCCGCTATGGCGGTTCTGATATGCTCCAACGTGGTTATTTCTCTTCTCCGAAAGATAATTCCCGATACCGTGCGCATTCCCTGCTATATCATAATTATTGCAGGCTTTGTAACTCTCGTTCAGATGTTTATGCACGCATATCTTCCCGAGCTTTACGAGCTTTTAGGCGTTTATCTTGCCCTTATAACAGTTAACTGCATCATCCTTGGCAGAGCTGAGATGTTTGCGGGTAAAAACTCCGTGGGCCGTTCAGCTCTCGACGGTGTAGGTATGGGCTTGGGCTTTACTCTTGCGCTTTTGGCTATGGCTACTATCAGAGAAGTTCTCGGTAGCGGCTCCTTTGCTGGTATTGAGATTCCCTTTATGGTTGACCACACCATAGACTTTATGGTAAAGGCTCCCGGCGGATTCTTGGTATTCGGTATTCTTATCGCCATTGTAAATAAGATAACCAAGGGTAAGTATCCTTTAAAGAAGAGCTTCTCTTGTGAAGGCTGTCCCTCTGCTGCTATTTGCGGAGGCGGTGAAGATTGCATATCTACCGTAGATAAGGAGGACAAATAAGTATGGAAACCTTCAAGACTCTTATAATCATTCTTATGTCGTCCGTTCTGGTCAATAACTACGTTTTGAGCAGATTCTTGGGTATATGTCCTTTCCTCGGCGTATCCAAAAAACTTAATCAGGCTACGGGTATGGGTATTGCGGTTATTTTCGTAATGCTGGCCGCTACTGCTGTTACCTGGCCTATACAGTATTTTATTCTTGAAAAATTCGGTCTCGGATACATGCAGACCATAGTGTTCATACTCGTTATCGCTACTTTGGTTCAGTTTACCGAGATAGTTCTTAAGAAGTATATTCCTTCACTTTACAAGAGCCTTGGCGTATATTTGCCCTTGATTACCACCAAC
>JAZQLP010000154.1:0-9065 GCA_045542755.1 Eubacteriales bacterium | reverse complement strand
AAGCCACGCCTGAGAAGGAATTTGAGCCCTACAAGGGCAAGATACGCAAGAGCGGCACGGGATGCGTCACCATGATAAACGACCACCTCTACGAGGGACGGTTCACACCGAGAGTCAACGGTAAACGCATCTCCAAGAATGTCTATGCCAAGACACGAGAGGAATGCGAGGAAAAGCTCGCGGAGCTGATAAAAACCATGAAAGCCGAAATCGCCGAGATGAAAAACCAGGCAAAGAACGCATAAGGAAAGAGGGCTGACCAAAGCGGTCAGCCCTCAAAATTTGCGGTGCAGTAGGCAAAGTATATTCTTGACAATCTTATTGCTTATTCTTCGGGAGGTAACACTTGAAATACGATTGCAAATTGTTGGTCGTATCCGCGATATCTATGCCACGATTTGTTTGATTTAATGGTACAATAAATAGGACATCTTTCCCGAACCATATCTTCAGTTATTTCGATTTCTAATCGGCTACTATTGCCTAAATATCTGCCGCATTCAACACGCCAATCAAAAATGTATTGTTCTGAGCTAAATGAAGGGTCTAAGGTAAGCCATGCGGAATACTTTTCTCCGATATGGAATTGATATAGCTGGTCTGTTCCAGTTTTATTTATGATAATCGACTCGAAAGATTTGTCTTTATTAAGTGAAAACTCATTTCCAAGTGAGTCATTGAGTTTTATTGCATTCGGTGTGTTGAACACTCTTTCTTCTCCTTTATTTTGATAAAACTGTTTTATCCCATCAATAAAATCATTGGTATAGCAAATGCAGCGTTCTGCATCTCTCATAGAAATGGGGTTGCTATGTGACAAAGAATTTCGTATAGGAATTAAACGTGTTAAATATGTTCTAACCTCTGCGTTCCCATCAGGATATATTAAATCTAAAAACTCCTTAAAGTAATTTTTATACAAATCATTTCGACATAATAGATATATTATTTCCTCGAGAAATAGAGTATCAATTTTTTTGTGAAACCGTCCTGGCTGTGTTCTCATCATAACCGCTGTTTTATCGCGAATACTTTTTTTCACAACAGGAACTCCTGGAGATAACTCAATATCAAAATAATTGTCCCCTAATTTTTTTGTTAGTTCGCTATGTATAATGGTTCTTGCCCATTTTTCGAATGCCTCAATATTTACTCGGCATAATGAACGCAGGTCTTCTTCAGGTAATGAGTAAAACATATGACTCTCCTTGCAAGGTAAGTTAAAAAATCTTCACAAAAACTTTAGCCGCAGAGTTTCCCCTGCGGCTTTAACTGCGGTCAAAACCGCGCTTTTTGGTACTCAAATGCCTTATGAATACCGGAATTGGTCGGAGTGACAGGATTCGAACCTGCGGCATCGACGTCCCAAACGTCGCGCGCTACCAACTGCGCCACACCCCGATGTGTGAAAAATATTGAATCTTAAGTGGATTTTTGTAAGTGGTCAAATCTGTGGTCAGACCGCTTTCTTGTTTTGGTTTTGAGAAAGAGAATGTGCGGAAAAGTCAATGTTTACAAGGGTTTTCGAGCATTTGAAAAATCAAGAAGCGAAAGCCGCCTGCATACTCCCAAAGCAAGCGCGCTCCCGTTTGCGGTTCCCGAAATTTATACGTTGCTGTTCGCAACTTTAAATTTCGACCGCGGCACATTGCTTATTGTTCGCTGCATCTGCCCCCGGCGGCGCTCACAAACGCAATCCAACTGCGCTACACCCCGATAAACATTTTTGTATTACTTGTTTTTTGTTATTAACCAGCCTATCGCAGATGCAACAAACACTACGAATATAAGGCAGAACAACCAAAACAAAGGATTCCAAAAGAGAAGCGTTCCGGTTATCAAAATCGCAGTAGGGCCATCAGCTCCGCCAATTATCCCAACACTACCGGAGTAACTGCTCTCTACAGAAAACAATGATACGCAAACAGCCGCAACAAATAGGAGAATAAGAGCAAGCGTGATAAAAAACGTTATTTTAAACACTTTCTTCATTCAACATCACCTATCGTTAACGGATATTTGTCTACGCATCAAAACGCCTTGTCATTATAACAGAGATTGACACGTTTGTCAAGGGAAAAGGGAAACATTTTAATAAATATTCACCATAGAATCAGTTTATTTCTGATTCGAGTATTCGGACAAACTCTTCAAGGCCTTCCCTATCGGTTTCGGTAAAGCGGCCGATGGTCGGACTGTCTATATCAAGAACGCCGATAATAACACCGTTTTTGCGAACGGGAATTACAATTTCAGAATTCGAAGCGCTATCGCAAGCAATATGGCCTTCAAACTCGTGAACGTTTTCTACCAATACGGTAGATTCTTGGGCTACTGCAGAGCCGCACACTCCCCTGCCCACGGATATCTCTATGCAGGCAGGCTTACCCTGAAAGGGCCCAAGGACAAGCTTGCCGTCCTGCATCAAATAAAAGCCCGCCCAATTTATATCTGACAAGCTATTATAGAGCAATGCCGAGGCGTTTGCAAGGTTGGATATAAAATGAGGCACTCCGGATATTAGGCCTTTTAAACCTTCGTTTATTTTATCATAAGGCATAACAAAACTCCTTTATGCTGTCAGTCCTGATTTATCCATTCTATAACAGGTGCCAGATACTCTTCACTAACCAGATTTCCGCCCTCAAGAAGAAGTTTGAGAGTTACGTCCTCTTCAGACGTACGGTCAGACTTCTTTTCCAGATCCTTGGCCAATTTTTTAACGACTATGCCCATCATAAACTTATATATACCCTTTAAGCGGGACATATCTAATCCACCGCGAAGGACAAATACGGATACATCAGCGGAAATAGAATTATTTTTGCGAACCTCCGTCAACTGCGAGCCGTTCTCTCCACAACCTACGCCGCAAACGCATTTAACATTAAAATGTTTAGAAGCCTTATCATAACCTCTTACAAAGCTTGCCATAAGCCAGCCCAGATAAAGTATGGAGGTATTTTTAGCAAGTTTATTTAATGCCTTGTCCAAATCATACACGGGCAATCCGGTCTTTCTGCCCAGCATCTGTGCGTACTGCGCCGTGTATCCGGTATTAGAGGTGTAAACTATTGCTTCAACTTTCATATCCTTGCTCCAAAGTGTTTTATGATATCCTTAGTATTATACACCAAACCCACTAAAATGTCAAGAAAATAAATTTCATTCCCCTTTTTACTTGACAGAGCCTGAAAAATGTGTTATCATTGATTAACCACAATTTAGAGGAGAGTATACATGAAAAACAAAATCAGCGTGCTGTTTATAGGAAACAGCCACACATTCGTTAATTTCGTTCCCGCTATTTTACACGACCTTTTCAAGGAAGTAGGCGTTGACGCAAACTGTGTTATGCTTACCCATGGCGGAAAGTGTTTGGACTTCCACGCAGGTCAGATCAATACAAAATACAACATCCTTCACGGAAATTACGACTACATAATACTCCAAGGTAAAGCCACCAATTTTGATGCAGAGCTCTATCTTGAAAACGGAAAACAGATATACGACAATTACATTTCCAAGACCACCGCAAAGCCCATAACCTATATGGTTTGGTCAAACAGAGGCAAGAAGCACGAACAGACTGCCATAACCAACGCAAATATTGAACTTGCAAAATACATGAACGGCTCCGTAGCCCCCGCAGGTATTGTTTGGCAGAAGCTTCTTCGCAGCCGCCCCGCCCCCGAACTTTATCAGGAAGACGGAAATCACGCAACCCCCAACGGCTCCTACTTGGCAGCATCCTGTCTTTTCTATGCTATAACCGAAAGAGAGCGTAGCATAAATGTAAAGGAAGGCGCAGAACCCCATACCAGATTGGGCATAGATACAGCCACTGCAACGAAGATTCAGCAGGTTGCCAGCAAAATAACAAACGCATACAGAAAAGGCGAATATTAAATAAAGATAGAGAAAAGCAGACGGCATACCGCCTGCTTTTCTCCTTATATAAGCTCGTTTAATAAGCACTCACAACCAAGGTATATATCTCTATAGGTCACGTCAAATTTACCGCTATACCACGGGTCGGCAACCGAGCCACCCTTGGGGGTATGGTCCATAAGCTTTGACACCTTACCTTCGGGGTCGACACCGAAAATATACCCTATATTCCGTATATTGGCGTCATCCATAGCCACAAAAAGGTCGTACTTGGAGTAATCACTCTTTTTGAGCTGTACAGCTCTTTTTCCGCCTGCGGAAAGGCCGTGTTTTTCAAGCTCTGCTCTGGCTGGAGGATAAACGGGATTACCTACACCACAGAATATCTCCTCGGTGCTGGTTGCAGAAGAGGAGACAAAAAATCTGTCACCCACTCCCCTTTTCTCAACCATATCTCTGAAAATTATCTCGGCCATTGGCGATCTGCAGATATTGCCATGACACACAAACATAATTCTTATCATAAAATGCTCCGATGGGCTACGGCTTTTTACCGTAGCCCATAAATGATTTATTTTACTTTAATAGTAAGAATTTCAAAGCCCTTTATTTCGGTGGAAATCACGCCGTCATTAAGGGGAAGCTCTTCAAGCTCGTTTTCAAGCATATCGCACAGATAAGCCTTTTCAGCCTTAAAGCCAAGCTTAATATTAACCTTACTTCTGCTATTCTTGCTCTCGTAAAGACGGAGAACCAGATCGTTACCGTTTTCTGCTTCCTTAACGGTTTCGCAAATAACGTTTTCACGGTCAATGGAAAGCATGGAGAAGCTTTCGGGGATAGTGCTTTCGGTACCCTCGGCCTTTACGGAAGTCATGGGATAGTTGAGATAGTAAGCCTCTTTTACGGTATCGCTGGACTCAAGAGAACCTGCGTGAGGGCAGATAGAATAGGTAAAGGACATCTGCCCCTGGTCAGCCTCGGGATTGGGTGCGGTGGGACACTTAAGAAGAGAGAGCTGCATTACGCCGTCGTGGATATCGTAACCGTACTTGCAGTCATTAAGAATACTTACACCGTAACCGCCGTCGGAAAGGTCAGCGTACTTGTGGCCGCAAACCTCAAACTTAGCAGCTTCCCAGCTGGTATTCTTATGGGTAGGACGTTCGATTTTACCGAACTGTATCTCATAGGTGGCCTTATCTGCGTTAATTTCAACGGGGAACGCGGTCTTAACCATCTGATGGATCTGATGCCAATCAACGTCGGTTTCAAAGTCAATTCTGGAAGCGTCGTCGTAGAACCAGATATTCTGGGCGAAGGTGGAGTTCATAAAGGGTCTTACTATTCTTATACCCTTTCTTACGCCGTCTTCAACAACCTCTACTTCGCTTACATCGGTCATTACCTTGTAGCTTTCAAGAGAATGTTCCTGCCACTCCCAAGCGTCGTAAACGTCGGGATAGTCGGTGTAAACTCTTATTTCGTTGCCCTTCTGACCGGGGGTGATTACCTGACGGTCGTTCTTCTTATCGTATATGGACTCAATAAGCCAGTTTTCGTCAAACTTAACGGTGAATACCTCGGTATCTACCTGTCTGCCGTTAATAACGATATTGTTATCGGCCTTGTATTCCTTTACGCAAGCATAACCCTTGGAAGGAATACCCTTGACGTATACGGTCTTGCCGTCAATCTTTACAGTACCGTTACCCTCGAAGGAATGGGGATTGAATACGATATATCCCTTGTCAGCAGCTATCTTACTTGCGATAGACTTCTTGGAATCGGAAACTATCTTGTCGCCTATTTCCTTTATTTCTGCGTAATCAATATCGCTCTGATCGTAAACTTCCTTTATGGAGGAGCCGGGGATTATATCGTGGAACTGGTTGGTAAGGATCATTTCCCAACCGTGTCTCAAAACGTCCTTTGGGAACTCTCCGCCGAGAAGGGATTTTGCCATACTAGACATAAATTCCGCATCAAGGAAGAGGAATTCGCTCTGGCGGTTGTTCTTCTTATTCTTTGCAATAGAAGTGTACGTACCTCTGTGGAATTCAAGGTAAAGCTCGCCTCTCCACTGGGGCAGCAAAGGATTGTTTTCTATCTTTTTGCCCAGACGGTCAAAGAAGTTGCCGAGGAAATCAACCTTTGCATTGGGGGCGCCGGGGATACCCTTTTCGGTACGTCTTCTCATCTCAAGATATTCTGCGGTAGGTCCGCCGCCACCGTCACCGTAGCCGTAAGGAAGAAGAACCTCGTTGTTGAGAGTCTTCTGCATATAACGTTCCCAAGTACCTTCTATCATGCGGGAGCTAGTGTTACCGTTATAGGTAGCGCCACGTCTGAATCCGCCGTCCTGCAGAGCCTTTGCTCTGTCCTGAGCAGTGATGAAGTAGGTATTTATCTTAGTACCGTCAATACCCGTCCAGGCAAAGGTATCGTAAGGCATTGTATTGGTATCGTTCCAGTTTATCTTCGAGGTAACAAACCAGTCTACACCGCTCTTGCGGAGTATCTGGGGCATAGCTGCTGCATATCCGAAAACGTCGGGGAGCCAAAGAATATGATTATCTACACCAAATTCTTCCTTAAAGAATCTCTTACCGTAAACTATCTGACGGATAAGGCTTTCGCCTGAAGAAAGATTACAGTCAGCTTCTACCCACATGGAGCCTTCGACTTCCCATCTTCCCTCTTTTACCCTCTCTTTTATTTCTTCGTAGAGCTCGGGAGCCTCTTCCTTCATATCCTTGTAAAGAAGAGCCTGAGAGGACATAAATTTATATTCGGGGTATCTCTTCATAAGCTCGAGAACGGTAGCAAAGGAACGCTGTACCTTCTCTCTGGTCTGACGGAGAGTCCATCTCCATGCGCAGTCAATATGAGTGTGACCTATACATATAACGGTAGAGGGCTGTTCTTTGCAGAACTTACCGTAAAACTCTTCATCCATATACTTCTTTGCTCTGGATATGGAAGCAAAGTATTCCTCGGAATTAAGCTCATAAAGGTCGAACATGGATACGGCCTTGTGAAGATGATAAAGTATCTCCATATATTCCTGAGAATCGGGACGGAGATAATCAAGCATCTCAAAGGGCACCTTGATATCGTACATCAGTTGCTCAACCTCAACGTTGAGATTGGTTATTTCGGCAAAGAACTTTGCCTTGGGAATCTTAGCGCCGGTGTATCCGTAAACGTATACGTCGTAAAGCTCCTCGCCCTCGAGAAAAGCGAGAGTATGGTTGGTATCAAGACCTTGAACCAGTCTGCCGTTTATGTAGAGTATAAACTGAGGATTTACCGCATCCCAGCCGCCTTTATCGGTCTTTACGCTGAGAAGAACGGGCTTTGCTTTCATCTCCTCGGGAACTTCCACGGTAAAGTGGAACCAGGCATGAGAATCGTCGCCGTTACCCCAATCACTTCCGGGAACGTAGGGCACGAACTGTTCAAGTGCGGGAGGAGTGTGTCCCACTTTATAATCGCAGGGGCATATAGCTATATCGGAAATGGGTGCAGTGTTGCAGTAACGGGATTTACTGCTCATCATCTCGTAGTATTTTTTTACTTTTCTGTATTGAGGATTCATTTTTTTTGCCTCCTTATTGAGAGTTTTGTTCCCGATAATTATATCACAAAAAGATAATATTTGTCAATATAGAGTAGGGGCTGACAGTGATATTTCAAACAGAGTTTGGATTTTACAAATAATGTCAAGATTCCTACATTTATTACATACAGACGGCAATTGTTTGTCATAAATAAATGTTTTAATTTAACTCTTTGTTAAAAATGAAAAAATCAATTTTCCGCCATTGACAAGGCCCATAGTATAATGTATAATATATGCTGAAATTATACGCAAACATATTCAGGAAAGGACAAAAAGAAATGAACAAGATATCCATAATCGGTATTGGCAGCGTAGGCTCCACAATCGCGTATACCCTTACTGTTACAGGCATAGCCTCCGAAATCGTAATGATCGATATTAACGGAGAGAAGGCTATGGGCGAAGCCCTTGATATCCGCCAGGGCACACCTTTCTGCCACTCCTGCTCTCTTTATGCAGGCAGCTATGCAGATACCGTTAATTCCGATATAGTTATCATTACCTCAGGTGTGGCAAGAAAGGCAGGACAGTCCCGTCTTGAGCTTGCACAGACCAACGTAAACATTCTCAAGGGCATTATTCCCGAAGTAACAAGATATGCACCCAACGCAACTTACGTTATCGTAAGCAACCCCGTTGATATCCTTACATACGCATTCTGCAAATATTCCGGTCTTCCCGAAGAGAGAATAATCGGTTCCGGAACCATACTTGATACTGCAAGACTCCGTTCCAGACTTTCCGAGTATTATTCCATAAACCAGCAGAACGTTCACGCTTACGTTTTGGGTGAACACGGTGACTCTTGCTTTATCCCCTGGTCTCTGGCAAACATCTCCAATATTCCCATTGAAGAATATTACCAGACAGTACAGAACAAGCGCGATACATTGTATCCCGAACTCAATATAAACGCAGTAGAAGAATACGTTAGAAAATCCGGTGCGAGAATAATCAGCCGTAAAGGCGCAACCTTCTATGCAGTTTCCATCTCCGTATGTCACCTCTGCAAATGTATCCTTAGCGGTATAGATACTACTCTGACCGTATCTACTATGCTTCACGGCGAATACGGAATAGACGACGTTTGTCTCAGCCTTCTCAACGTAGTTGGCAACAACGGCGCACACAGCAAGGTACTTATGCCCCTTAACGACAAAGAACTTGCAGCCCTTCACAACAGTGCAAACCAGCTCAAGAACGTTATCAACAGTTTGAACCTTTGATATTCTAAGAAAGGAACACATTTTATGGAATACCGTATTGAACACGACTCCATGGGCGAAGTAAAGGTCCCCGCTGACCGTTTATGGGGAGCCCAGACGGAAAGAAGCCACGAGAATTTTGAAATAGGCGTTAACATAGAAACCATGCCCAAAGAAATAGTAAAGGCATTTGGTATACTCAAGAAGGCCGCTGCTATTACAAACCATCAGCTCCGTCCCGAAAAGATGACCGAAGAAAAGCTTACTGCTATCAAGGCAGCTTGTGACGAGGTTATATCCGGCGAGCTTGACGGCCACTTCCCTCTCGTTGTTTGGCAGACAGG
>JAZQLP010000153.1:0-5006 GCA_045542755.1 Eubacteriales bacterium | reverse complement strand
ACCATGGATGAAAACGCTGAATTTCTGACCAAAAGACCTTTAAAAGTCAAATTAATTTGTGAACTATAATTTCCAATTTACCGTTAAAAAAGAGAGAGAATATCTTCGGATATTCTCTCTTTTTTTATCCTTTTCCGCCGTGCTATTTACTTTTTGCCGTTTTTATGGTATAATCTAACTAATCGATAAACTTGAATTTAGCGGAGGTGAGTTCTTTGAAACGAGAGGATGCATTTTACCATAAAATTATGCTGATGACTGGCTTGGATGACAGCTATGATGAATGGTTAACCCATTATTTAGAATCTGAAAATCCTTTAAGCGACATCGTTTTGGAACTTGCTTGTTGTGGGTCCGATATTAACAAAACTATTTCTGTGCTTCATAATTTCTGTGCGGAACAGCCCTTTGACGAAGCGGTTGTTTGCGATAGATTAAGATTGTTTTTCAAGGATGCTTATTACTCAAACAGAATGAACAAGGAAGAAATATCATCTACCATGTATCGCTTGGCACTTAACGTTGGCGACCCCGGAGATTTTGATATTCAATTATGGGGAAGTATGTATTATCTGAATGATTATTATTCCTTGGCTAAAGATGGGATAATTTCTTGGGAAAGCTTCGATTTTGCTTTCATCTCATATCTTGATAACGGAACGCCCCTCGATTCAAACCTTATTTGGAGCAAAAATACCGTAAAGAAGCCATCGTTAGTTGATAAAATTAAAAGCATGTTCAAAAAATAATTTCATCTAACTGTTTGTCAATTCCAATTTGTCTAACAGAACAAGCGTTGAATATTGGCGCAAAATTCAGAGAATATCTTCGGATATTCTCTCTTTTTTTATCCGTCGCCGCAGGCGCCACCATTCTGCATTCTGCATTTTGCATTCTGCATTCTGCATTATGCATTATGAATTATTCATTCCGCCGCAAAGCGGCGGCTCCCCTATCCCCTCTTTACTTTTCCCTATTTTTATGCTATAATACAACTGTCATACAATCCACATGGGAGGCACAGATATTGATGAAAAGCAAATTTAAAATAGAAACAACGTCATTTTCATTGCACATTATGGCCATGATATTTATGCTGTGCGACCATTTGTGGGGAACGATCGTAAGCGGAAACGACTGGCTGACCTGCATCGGAAGATTGACCTTCCCCCTTTATGCATTTATGATCGTGGAAGGATACTTTCACACGAAAAATATAAAAAAATATGTAGGTAGACTATTGTTATTTGCGGTTCTTTCCGAAATCCCCTTCAACTTGGCAATGGGCAGCAGCATATTTTACCCCATACATCAAAACGTCCTTTGGAGCTTTTTAATTTCGATTGGACTTATTCATTGGAATGAAAAAGTAAAAGCAAAGAAAATCTGGATACGAATTTTAGTAGGAATCGCAACCGTTTGCATCGGATATATTGGGGGCATCATTACTTTTGTTGACTTTTATAATGCGGGAATTTTAACCGTCCTTGTTTTCTATTTTTTCAAGGGCAAAAAGTGGTGGTGCTATCTGGGACAGCTTGCCTGCTTGTACTACATAAACTTTGAGATGCTTGGCGGTTTCTCCTATGAAGTCAATATATTTGGACAAACACATTTTATTGCAAGACAAGGCTTTGCCCTTCTGGCATTGATACCCATATGGTTGTATCGCGGAAAGCAGGGTTATCATAATAAAGCACTGCAATATGGTTACTATGCGTTTTATCCGCTGCATTTACTGATTTTAGGTCTCCTGAAATTCCTATAAATTCCATTTATTGAGCAATTTAAGATAAGAGATACGGTTAACAAAGGAGCGTGATTGTATGAAGTTGATAAAAAAGACAGCAGTTCTTTTAGCACCTCTTTTATTGTTTGTGGTTTTGCTTGTCCCGTACAGTTGGGCAAATCAACAATTCATTGTACAATGGCTTGGTTGTGGTTGCCCTGTAATAGATGAGTTTGGGAATATGGTTGAAAACAATTTTAATGCCAACGACTTTACTGCTTTGTTTTGGTTGTTCATCTCTATTTGTGCCACTGCCATTTCAGTATTACTATCCAAGAGAATACTTAAAGAAAATATGTGGCTCAGAATTCTGTATATAGTTGGTATGTTTTTGGTATCCCTCTTGATAACTTATCAATTCTGTCAAATGATGATGTGGAGGTAACCAATTCCCTTTATCTAACAGAATAAGCGTTAAATACAGCGGTTCAATTTGTAAAAAAATTGAACCGTTCTCTTTACATTTCGAAGATTTTATGATATAATGAGTTAATAAATAAACTTACGTTTACGGCGGTGATAGATTGAATCCGACATACATACCCATATTCCTACTGTTGCTTAATATGGTTATTATATCTCGTAATCGGCGAAAAGCCACAACCATAAGTAAAATAATTAAAAAAAGAAAATCAGGAGGCAATACCCAAATGAAAGAGCTTGCACAAAAATTTATTGATAAAGAGTGTATTATTTATTCTTTTGACGGAAGCCACGAGTACGTGGGTGTAATAAAAGAAGTAACCGACGGAGCGATCCTGCTGGAAAAGAAGGGCAAGATCGAAGCGCTCAACCTTGACTTCGTTATCCGTATCAGAGAATATCCCAGAAGCAAGAACGGAAAAGGAAAATCTGTCGTATTGGATTGATAATTTCTAATTTGTCGGTGAGCACGCGCGGAGGATGACCATGAGCGAAAAAGGATTTAAGGATTATATAGAAAAAAGGACCGTAGCCCAGATTATGGAAGACTACGGAGAGCAGAGAGACGAATGGCAGGTCTTGCAGGTGGTTCAAAACGGTAAGTCCGTTGACTGCCAACATTGTCAGCAGGAAGAAGACGAATTCTTTGACGATACTGCAAAAGCCCCGCCCTTTCACGCAGAGGTGGTGGACATGGTCTGCGGCACCGAGATGAGCCCCGAAGCGGGTCACGGATACTGGCTCCCCAAGACGGTAAGATACTTCCTTCTCAAGTTCAAGACTGACGAGGGCGAAATTCTGGAGATTCCCGTGGAAGAGGAGATATACCTGGGCTTCGACGTGGGCCTCACAGGCACCCTTACCTTGGTAGACGGACAGATATACAGCTTTGAGCCTGATGCAGAACAGCAGTAACCTATTACCTAAAATTCCCCGAACCTCTTCCGCCTGCGGGCGGAAGAGGTTTTCTTTGCCTTTCGGCAAAGAAAACACCCCTGCTTTCGCAGGGGTGTTCGGGGACGATACCGCATTCTGTTAAACTTTCATCAGCTCTCTCACCCCGACGCTCTGCTCTCCCACCAGAGCTTCCAGCTCCATGGCAGTATCAGCGGGGTCGTAGGTTACGTAGTGGACGTTGATTATATCCCCCTCTGCAAGGGCTCCTCCGCGGGAGTCCTTTGACCTTCTGTTTACGGAGAGGATAACGCAGGAGTCGGGCAAAAGAATGTCCTTGATGATCTTGTCAACAACAAAGGCTCCCTCCTTTACCTCAAGGGATACTTCCACCTCAATGGGGGTCTTGCCCCTTCTCCGTGCATTGGCCTTAGCCTTAACGATAGTGGCGCCGAAGTCGTCAACTCCGGAAATCTCAACTATAAAGAAGGCCACGGCCACGCCAATGGCAACGGGGATGAGATTGCTTATATCGCAAAGGGCCTCAATGGCAAAAAAGCAGGCGGTAAGGGGGATTTTTGATGCCGCGCCAAGGAATGAAACCATGCCCACGGTAACGAAAAGTATGTGAAAATCGGGAGAAACCACACCCATGGCAATAAAGGCCTCGGAGCAAAGGGCGCCGAGAAGTGCTCCAAAGGTGAGGGTGGGCAGGAACACGCCGCCCGTAACACCCGAGGTGTTGGCAACCATCATAAGAATGGCTCTGACAAGGAAGAAAATTATAATAAGATACCAGATACTCTCCCTCTCAAAAAGCTTTTCTATAAGGGAGTGACCCGAGCCGAGAATGTCGGAGCTGAAAAATCCAATAATCGCAACCGATACAAATATTATGGGGAGCTTCACCGTGAAGGGAATCTTCTTCATCTTTTCCTGAACAAACTGGTCGCATCTTAGGTAAGCTCTGGTAAAAAGTATGGCGCATCCGCCGCAGACTATACCCACGATAAGAGGAAGCCAGAGGAGATAGGGGGGCAAATGTGCGGGAATGGGAAGCTCAAAAAGCTTTAGGGGTACGTGAACTATGGGCTCAAGAAGCTCAACGCATATCTCACTGAAAATGACCGCAATGGAAGTGACGCTAAACAAAAGGGGCGAAAGTCGGCTGTGAGCCTCCTCCATTGTAAAGAGGATGGCCGTAATGGGGGCTCCCGTAGCCATGGCAAAGCCCGCCGAGGCGCCGCCCGTCATTATATATCTGAACCAGGCTCTCTTCTTTTTACCGCCCACTACCCAGGCAGTGCCACCGCCAATAGCGGTACCCATCTGAACGCAGGGGCCTTCGTTACCCAAAGGAACGCCCACCACGTAGGTCATAATGGCCGATATGGGAAGGAGAATTATACTCTTGGCCCAGTCAAACTTCACGATTCCGCGGAGTGCGGCCACGGCCGTGGGTATGCCGCCACCCTTACAACTGGGAGCATAGGTTAGCAGAAGAGCTGCCAGAAATCCCAACAGAGCCGCCGCGGGAACCAGAGCCGCCAGAAAAAGGGGATGCGAGCGAACAAAGGCGTAAATTATCCCCGAGCCGTGTATGACTTTTTCTGCAAGCCACCGAAAAAGGGTGATTATCACCGCCGCCGAAATACCCGTAAGGGCAGAGAAAATAAGGCAGGGGCCAAGGAGCTTTTTTATATAATTGGAAGAATGAATTTTCATAATACAACTTTTCTCGAATCATGTTGATTAATAGGGATTTTTGCCTGACACAGTATACCACCTTTTAACCGAAAAATCAAGAGAACAAATGTGAAATTTTCGTCTATTGTCCCCGAACCCATACCGCCATCGGCGGTATGGGTTTTCTTTGCCCGCGGGCAAAGAAAACCCATAC
>JAZQLP010000152.1:0-11440 GCA_045542755.1 Eubacteriales bacterium | reverse complement strand
CAACCCGGTAAAGGGCATAAAGCGTCACCCCAATATAGGAAACAACGTAGTAATCTATGCCGGCGCCACCATTCTCGGCGGCGACACCTATATAGGAGATAACTGTGTTATCGGCGGTAATGTATGGCTCACCCACTCGGTAGACGAGGGCTGCACCGTTTATAATACCGTTTCCGAAGGAAAAAAGATAAAGAAATAACGAAAGGATAAAAACCATGGGATTCTCCGAATTTCTTAATTCAAGAAGAGATGACTGTAAGGCTCTTATAAAGGAGCTTTCATCCTCATTTGAGTACGTAAGTATTCTGGGCAGTCACGTAACCTCTTCCAGAATAGCCGCAGACAGACGCAGCTCCCTCATTGAGGAAGGCAATCTGTCCGAATGCGGTTTCGTTATCAAAATGCACTCAGGCAAAGCTTTTTTTGAATACTCCGCCGACGATATTGCAGGCGATAAAAAGGCTCTGGCTCAAAAGATTCTGTCCTCTCTTAAACTGGACGAAACTCTTGCAGAAAATACCGTAAAGGTTCCCCTTCCCGCCGACGAGCCTATGGTAAAGTCCTTTGCAAGAGAAAGCGATCTTGAAAATTATTCTGACGGAGAGATACTTAATTTCTGCCAAAGAATGAGGGACGATATTCTTTCCCGAGACGAAAGAATAGTAAACTGTCACGTGGGAGCTTCTCCCTTTACGGTATCGAAGCTTTTTATCACTAAAAACAGAGAGCTTGACCAGAATTATTCCTGGGTAAATATAAGCGCATTCGTTATTCTCCGCGACGGCGAAAAAATGGTACAGAGCTACGACGGCTCTTACTCTCATCTCATGTCCGAGGCAATGGCTAACTTTGAGCCAATTATTCCCGAGCTTGTAAAAAAGACGGGCAAGCTGGTTAACGCAAAGCCCATCACACCCGGTGTATACGACGTTATAACCGACCCCACCATAAGCGGTCTGATAGCTCACGAGGCTTTCGGCCACGGCGTAGAAATGGACCAGTTTGTAAAGGACAGAGCTCTTGCGAAAAACTATGTTGGCAAGTACGTAGCTTCTCCCATTTGCAATATGCGTGACGGCGCGGCATCCGTTCTTTCCACCGCATCCTATTTCTTTGACGACGACGGCGTTCTCGCCCACGACACTCAGATAATAAAGGACGGTATTCTGGTTGCAGGCATATCAGACCTTGCATCCGCCGCCCAGCTGGGAACCGAAGCAACGGGTAACGGCAGAAGAGAATCCTACAAAAAGAAATCCTATGCAAGAATGACAAATACATTCTTTGAACCCGGCAAGGACAAGCTTGAAGATATGATAGCCTCCGTAAAACACGGATATATGCTCTTCCAGACAAATAACGGTATGGAAGACCCCAAAAACTGGCAAATTCAGTGTACCGCAGAATACGGTATCGAGATAATTGACGGAAAACTTACCGACAATTACGTTTCTCCCGTAGTAATGAGCGGATACGTTCCCGATCTCCTCAAATCCATATCCATGGTTTCCGACGAATTTAAGATAATCGGAAGCGGCGGATGCGGAAAAGGATATAAAGAATGGGTCAGAGTTTCCGACGGCGGCCCTGCTCTGAAAGTGAGGGTTAAATTGGCATGAGTATAAACATAGAAAAGATTCTCACCTCAAATCCCGAGGTTACCGATTACAAGATAAGAACCGAAAAAACCGAAAGCTATCAGCTCTTTTTCGTCCACGAAAAGCTTGAAACGGTAAGAAGCACCGATACTGAGGCTACAACTGTAACCGTATACGTTGACCACGACGAAAAGAAGGGACATTCGGGCTTTAACCTCTACGCATCAACAAGCGAAATTGAGGCTGCAGAGAAAGTCAAGAATGCGGTAGAGCGAGCAAATAATATATCAAACGAATACTACTCTCTTCCCGAAAATGAAGCTCTCGAAGGCGAAATCCATTCAAACTTTACCGACTACGAGCCTTGTGACTTGGCGAAGAAGGTTGCAGACGCCGTATACGCCGCAGAAACTTACGGCAACGGCTCGGTAAACGCCCTTGAAGTATTTATAAACAAGAAGACCGTTTCTGTAAAGAACAGCCGTGGCATTGACAAAAAAGAGATAAAATATACGGCTATGGCCGAAGCAATACCCACATGGACCGACGGCGAATCGGTTGAACTTTACGAGTGCAAGACCTTCAGCTCCTTCGACCCAGCGGACATTACTGCTGAAATCGAAGAAAAGATGCGTCAGGTAAGGGACAGAGGCAGAGCCACTCCCCCTGCAGAGCAGTTAAAATGTCCCGTGGTTCTCGACACTAATGAACTTGCAACCCTTATAGGAGATATTGCCTTCGGACTTGATTACTCCGCAGTATATACAAAATCAAATCCCTACTCCATAGGCGGTGCCGTCCAGAAGGAGCCTACGGGTGACAAAATCACCGTTACCATGAAGGGTGCAGTAGAAGGTAGCGTATCTTCCGCCCTCTTTGATGAAAACGGCACCACTCTTGTTAATGCCGAGATAATAAAAGACGGCGTAGTTATCGACTATTTCGGCAACCACAGATTTGCCGAGTATCTTGGAAGAAAAGCTACGGGCAATCTTCGTTGTATGGAAGTTGAGGTCGGCACATTAACCGATGAGGAGCTGGCATCTAAACCCTATTTCAGATGCGTATCCATGTCAGGCCTTCAGGTAGACGTTTTCAACGACTACATTGGCGGCGAGGTACGTCTGGGATATTATTGGGACGGAGAAAAGAATATCCCCGTTACGGGTATATCCATTTCAGGTAAGCTCAGCGCTGCCCTTTCTTCGGTAAAGCTTTCTGATAAAATTGCTGTAGACAATAATTACAGAGGCCCCAAACAGGCTATCTTTGAAGGTATAGAAATGGTATAAGCTATAGGCTCTTGCGTGAATTTACGCAAGAGCCTTAATTTCAACATTTATACTAAATATTGCCCAAAACCGGGCTTTTTCATTGACAAAGTCCTTAAAAACTGATAAAATATTTAGATAAAATACTATGTAGAGGATATGACTTATGATTACTCTCCAAAAGCAAAAGAACAGAGATTTTCTGGTGCTTAATTTTACGGATATCCATATTAAAGACAGATTCTGGCATTCGGACAACGTCCGTAAAGTGATACCTTTACACATAATAGATACCCTTGTAAAAGAGGTTCAACCCGACCTTATTACGGTAACGGGAGATATTTCAAAAAGCTTTCAATATGACGCCTACAACGGCGTTGCCGACGTTCTTGACAGTTACGGTATACCCTGGGCTGTAGCGTGGGGAAACCACGACAGTGAAGGCGGATACGAATTTATAGATGAAATCGAAAAATCATATTTTACTCGAAAGAACTTTATATACGAGTCGGGAGATCACTCTTTAGGACGTGGCAATTATATTATTGGTATCGAAGAAGAGGGCCGCCCCGTTGAGGCTCTGATAATGATGGACTCCCACTCAAAAATTGACATCATAGACGAAAATGGAGAAGTCCAAAACGTTAACGCAAAACTTACCCCAGAACAAATAGAATGGTACAAAGAACAGATTTCTGCCCTTAAGAAAATGGGGTATAAAGAATCATCTTTATTGCTTCACATACCTATCCACGCCTATTACGAGGCATTTAAATCCGCCCTTATCAAAGGTCTTAACAAGTATGAAATAAAATACGAAGAAAGCTTCTCCCCCGTTTTCTGGAACAAGGGCTACGAAGGAAGTTTTGGTGTAGTACACGAAAAGATCTCTGCCTGTCCTATTGACGACGGAATGTTTGACGTTATACTCAAAGAGGATCATACAAAGACCATTCTTTGCG
The DNA here is from genome assembly GCA_045542755.1 of Eubacteriales bacterium. GTDB lineage: Bacteria > Bacillota > Clostridia > Oscillospirales > UBA644 > JAZQLP01. The sequence goes on along the minus strand of JAZQLP010000152.1, from coordinate 7,609 downwards.
GCCACGACCATAAAATAAGCGTATGCATTCCCCACAAGGGCGTAAGGTTTGCCTACTCCCTAAGGTCAGGAAATTCGTCATACGATACAAGGCAGAAGGTAGGCGGTACACTGTTAAGGATAGGCGCCGACGGAGTCAGCAAAATAGAGCATCTGCCCGTAAAGGTAAGCCACCTTGCAGAACTTAACAAGAAAAAATAATATTTATTTAAGGAAAACATAATGCAAGTACTTCAAAAAAGAAAAGATAAGGATTTTATCATCCTTAACTTTTCCGATATTCACCTAAGAAATAAATATTGGAACGAAAACTATCCTCATAAAATAATAGGTCTTTACATAATGGAAACCCTTATTGAGGAAGTAAAGCCCGACCTCATCACCGTAACGGGAGACCTTTCAAGTCACGGTCAATGGGATACGTACAACGGTCTTGCAGACTTTTTTGACAGCTTTGATATCCCTTGGTCGGTAGTATGGGGAAACCATGATGACGAGTCCGGCCAGGAACCCGTAGCCGAGGTTGAGAAGATCTTTTTCGCCCGTAAAAACTTCGTTTACGAAGCAGGCGATCCAGCTTTAGGACAAGGAAACTTCGTGATAGGTATAGAGGAAGAGGGACGCCCCGTGGAAGCGTTGATAATGATGGACTCCCACGCAAGAGTTCCGTACACGCTTGAAGACGGAACTGTAAAAAACGCCTACGCAAAGCTTTTTCCTCAGCAAATAGAATGGTATAAAGAGCAGATTTCGGAATTAAAGGCAAAGGGCTATAAAGAGTCATCATTGCTTCTTCATATTCCCATTTTTGCATATACGGAAGCCTTCTATTCCGCCATCCTTAAAGGGCTTGACCCTCACGAAATAAGATTTGAAGAAAGCTCAGATCCCGTGTTCTGGAATAAGGGATACGAAGGATGCTACGGAATCATGCACGGAAGAATAAGGACTCATCCCGCCGACGAAGGAATGTTTTCAGCCATACTCGAGGGTGACCACACAAAAGCAATTCTTTGCGGCCACGACCACAAAAACAACTTTGTAGTAAAGTATAAGGGTGTGAAATTTGCCTATACCACAAAAACGGGCGCCGGTAAATACGACACCCAAAATGCCGTGGGAGGAACGGTAATCAGAATATCTTCAAAGGGCGTAGAGGAAATAATCCAGAAGCCCGTAAAAATAGCTCATCTTGAAGCAATATTCGGATATCCCGAAGAAGCATAGAAGGAGAACGATCGATGATAACCCTGAAAAAATCTCCAAATAAAGATTTCCTTATACTCAACCTCACCGATACCCAAATGGGTACATACGACTGGGAAACCGACAGTATAAATAAAAACGTACTCTATTATACCATTGATAAACTGGTTGAAAGAGTAAAGCCCGACCTTATTACCGTGAGCGGAGACATTGCAGACAGAGGCGAGATCCCCGTATACGAAAAGTTTGCCGAGCTTATGGACTCCTATAATATTCCTTGGGCTCCCATATGGGGAAATCACGATAACGAATACGCGGCGAAATATCTTGACAGCGTGGCGGATATATTCCTTTCAAGCAAAAACATTGCCTTTGAAAAGGGTGCTCCCGAAATGGGTATGGGCAACTACGTTATAAACGTTGAGGAAGAGGGCAAGGCCATTTTCGGACTGTTTATGATAGATGCTCACGACAAAACAAAGGTTAAGAATGAAAATGGTGAAGAAAAGCGGGTATACGCAAAGCTTCTCCCCTGCCAGTTAGAATGGTACGAAGAGCAGGTAAAGGCTCTTAACGAAAAGGGCTGTAGGGAAACCGCAATAATCACTCATATTCCCTGCTTTGGATACATAAAGGCCTTTGAAGAAGCATGGAATAAGGATATTGACGGAAAAGCCCTTACGGGTAAGGACTCGGACAGAAAAGACCTTTGGAACGACGGATATAAAGAGTGCTCCTTCGGAATAAAAATGATGCCTGTGTGTGGTCACCCTTATGAGGACGGAGTATTTGAAACTATTAAACGCATAGGTTCCACAAAAACCATTCTTTGCGGCCACGACCATTATAACAACTGCATCACCCTATATGATGGAATAAGAGTGGGATACGCCCTTAAAACCGGTGCAGGTGCCATGAGACAAAAAGGTCTTAACGGCGGTACGGTTATCCGCGTAGGCAGTGAGGGAGTTAAGGACGTATACCATGAAAACATTGACGCATCCCACTTTTTTGCAGAGCTTGAACGCAAATACAGAGAAGAGCAGGAAGCAAAAAGAAAAGCTAACGTATGAACAATTTATGAATAGTTCAAACCGCGCTTGATTTTTTCGAATTTAGGTGCTATACTTTTAAAGAATAAAAATAAAACGAGGTCTTTGATATGATTTACATTATTGACACCGCTAATCTTGAACAGATCCGTGAATGTATGGAATACTTCCCCATTGACGGCGTTACAACCAACCCCACCATTATTTCCAAGGAAAATACCGGCTTTCTCCCTCTTATAAAGAGCATCAGAGAGCTCATCGGTCCCGATAAGCAGCTTCACATTCAGGCTACTTCCGAAACAGCAGAAGGTATGGTTAAGGAAGCTATCGCTCTTAAGGAAGCAGTTGGCGGCAACTTCTACGTAAAAATTCCCGTAACCAGAGAAGGTCTTAAGGCTACCGCTATTCTTCACAACATGGGCATTAAGGTTACCGAAACCGCAATCTTCACTCAGCAGCAGGCTCTTATGGCCGCAAAAGCAGGTGCAGATTTCGTTGCTCCTTACGTTAACAGACTTGACAACATTGTTTGTGACGGTTGCTTCGTAGTTGAAGAAATCGTTACCCTTTTCAGAGAACATAACCTCAACACTCAGGTACTTGCCGCTTCCTTCAAGAATCCCGAGCAGGTACACAAGGTTGCTCTTTGCGGCGGTCACGCTGTAACCGTAGCACCCGAAATCTTCCCCGCCCTTATCAATCATCCCCTTACCGATAAGGCAGTTAAGGACTTTATGAACGACTGGTCCGGCGTATACGGCGACAAGAAAGTTCTCGATCTCCTTGGCAAATAATTAATATGCGCTATTAAGCCGCAGCCAAAAGGCTGCGGCTTTTTTCATTCTAAAATGTGGTAAATATCATCTTCGGTGCGCCCGAAGGAGAATAAACGAAGCTGTCTATCCTATCCCCCGTAAAAAAATACTTAAAGGGTGTGGCCTTTTCGGCCCCTTCACGCCAGAAGGTATCAACAATACTCAGCTTTACCTTCATTTTTTCGGGAATTATGTTCTTGATATACACTGTAGCCTCCTGCCCGTTCACAGCTTCGGGGCTGTATTCGGCAAGACCTGCAAGATTGGGAGTAAGTTCAATAAATACCCCATACTCCTCCACAGATCTTACCCTGCCGCAGACGGTCTGACCTATTTCAAATAAAGCCGCGTTCTCCTCCCACGTTCCCAAAAGCTCCTTGTGAGAAAGATTAAACCTTTTCATTTCCCTATCTACGGATTTGATTACCACTCGGATATTTTGCCCTACGTAAAATCTCTCTCTGGGATGACCTATCCGTGAAACAGAAATATTTTCAACCGACAACAGGCCGACTATCCCGTATCCTATATCCACAAAGACGCCGAAGGGCTCTATATGAGTAACCCTACCGTCAACTACGTCGCCGGGAGAAAGTCTTTCAAGCATAAACTCAAGAGCCTCTTCCTGAACGCTCACCCTATCAAGAATGAAGTCGCCGTCAGAGGAAGCAGGTGTGCCTATCACCCTGAATGCCACTGTTTTGTTTACCCTGCTGAGGATTGCTATATCACTTACGCTCCCATCCTTTACACCCAAAGCCGTGAGCTCTTTGGGAATTTTACCGTAAGCCTCCCCCAACATAACCTTGAGATCGCCGTTTTTATTGCAAGCTACGGCTTTTCCTTCAAGAACTTCCCCCGTAACCGCCGCCTTTTCAAGCTGAAATCTGGTATGATACGTTCCCTCTCTGCTGAATCCTTCAGGCAGTGGGATAAGTTTACTCTTTTTCATTTTCCACTTTTCCTTTACCTTGTTTATGATTTCTCTCAATAGATATTCGCCCTCCTTCTTTTTTATTCTCCCACATCCAAGACTTGACAATGAAGGGGCTTTGTGATATACTTTTTCTATATAAATCTATATCCGAAAAGGAAAATTATCCCTATGAACACATATATAGGAATTGACTTAGGTACGTCAGCGGCAAAGCTGCTTTTAGTGGACAAAGAAGGGCAGATATTAAATTCGGTAACGAAGGAATATCCCCTGGAGTTCCCCAAATCGGGCTGGAGTCAGCAGGACCCCTATCTCTGGAAAGAAGCCGTAATGACGTCAATCCCCCAATTACTTGAAGGGTTCGACAGTTCCGATGTAATGGGGATCGGTTGTGGCGGCCAGATGCACGGGCTGGTAATTCTGGATAAAAATGATAACGTTATACGCCCTGCAATACTGTGGAATGACGGACGCACGGCAAAGCAGGTGGAATACCTTAACGAAGATATAGGAAAAGCCGCACTATCGGAAATGACAGCAAACGTGGCCTTTGCAGGGTTTACAGCCCCCAAGATACTTTGGGTCAAAGAAAATGAACCTGAGAATTTTGCGGCTATATCCAAAATAATGCTTCCCAAAGACTATATAAACTATATCCTTACAGGGGTACATTGCTGTGACTTTTCGGACGCCTCGGGAATGCTTTTATTGGATGTAAAGAACAAACGTTGGAGCAAAGAGATGCTTCAGATATGCGACATATCCGAGGATATGATGCCCACCCTTTTTGAAAGCTACCAAACGGTAGGAACCTTACTCCCCGACGTAGCTAAAAAATTGGGGCTTTCCCCTAACGTTAAAGTAGCCGCAGGTGCGGGAGATAACGCCGCCGCGGCAGTAGGAACCGGAACTGTAGGGCAAGGTGGATGTAACATTAGCCTTGGAACATCCGGCACAGTATTTATATCCTCAACAGAGTTTGGAGTTGACCCAAACAATTCTTTACACGCCTTTGCTCACGCAGACGGAGGATGGCATCTTATGGGATGTATGCTCTCTGCCGCATCTTGCAATAAATGGCTGTGCGAGGATATTCTCGGCGTATCCGATTATCAGGCAGCGCAGGAAAAGATTATTGACAGTAAATTAGGCAAAAATCAAGTATACTTTCTACCCTATTTAATGGGAGAAAGAAGCCCCATAAACGACACCGACGCAAGAGGAACCTTTATAGGAATGACCTTAAACACTTCCAGAGAGGATATGGTTCAGGCAGTGCTTGAAGGTGTTGCTTTTGCCGTTAGAGATTCCTTTGAGGTTGCAAAATCCATAGGACTGACAATTCCCCGTTCAAATATTTGCGGCGGCGGAGCAAAATCACAGCTATGGAAGAAGATTCTTGCCAACGTTTTGGGTATACCCCTTGACAGCGTGGTAACAGAGCAAGGTCCGGGATATGGCGCCGCAATTCTTGCGATGGTGACTACTGGAGCGTACAAAACGGTAAAAGAGGCAACGGATAAAATGATAAGGATCGAATCCACAGTTTATCCTGACCCCGAACTCACCACTCTTTACAATGAACGGTACGAAAAATTCAAGAAAATATATCCCACGGTAAAAACCCTTTTTAAAGCCTTAAAGGAGGACTAATTAAATGAGCGAAATATTCAAAAACATTCCCGTGATTCCTTACGAGGGTAGCAAAAGTAAAAACCCTCTTGCCTTTAAATACTACGACCCCAACAGAATAATTATGGGTAAGACTATGGCAGAGCATCTCCCCTTTGCAATGGCATGGTGGCACAATCTGTGTGCCGCAGGTACGGATATGTTTGGAAGAGATACTGCAGATAAGAGCTTCGGCGAAGAGAAGGGCACTATGGCTCACGCAAAAGCAAAGGTTGATGCGGGATTCGAGTTTATGAAAAAGCTTGGAATCAAGTATTTTTGTTTTCATGACGTTGACCTTATCCCCGAGGCTGACGATATAAAAGAAACCAACCGCAGACTTGATGAAATCACAGATTATATCCTTGAAAAGATGAAAGGTACGGACATCAAGTGTCTTTGGGGCACAGCAAATATGTTCTCAAACCCCAGATTTATGAACGGTGCAGGCTCCTCTAACTCGGCTGACGTATACTGTTTCGCCGCAGCACAGATAAAGAAAGCCCTTGAGCTTACGGTAAAATTAGGAGGCAAAGGCTACGTTTTCTGGGGCGGCAGAGAGGGCTATGAAACCCTCCTCAACACAGATATGAAGTTTGAGCAAGAAAACATTGCAAGACTGATGAAGATGGCCGTCACCTACGGCAGAAGCATCGGATTTACGGGCGACTTCTACATCGAGCCCAAACCCAAGGAGCCCATGAAGCATCAGTACGACTTTGACGCCGCAACGGCAATAGGCTTCCTCCGTCAGTATGGTCTTGACAAAGATTTCAAGATGAATATCGAAGCAAACCACGCTACCTTGGCGGGCCACACCTCCCGTCACGACCTCCGTGTATCAGCCATAAACGGAATGTTAGGCTCCATAGATGCAAACCAGGGTGACTATCTGCTGGGATGGGATACCGACGAATTCCCCTTTGACGTATACGAAGCAACAATGTGTATGTACGAGGTTATCAAAGCAGGCGGTCTTACGGGAGGCTTTAACTTTGACGCAAAAACCCGCCGTCCAAGCTATACTCACGAGGATATGTTTGAAAGCTACGTCCTGGGTATGGACACCTTTGCTCTCGGTCTCATTAAAGCTGCAGAACTTATAGAGGACGGAAGAATTGACAATTTTATCAAAGAACGCTATTCAAGCTACGAATCGGGCATCGGCGCAAAAATAGTTGCAAATCAGACCTCACTTGAGGAGCTTGCGGCATATGCGGAAAACATGGGCGCGCCTCAGCTTCCCGGTAGCGGAAAACAGGAGCGTCTCGAAGGCATAGTAAATCAAATACTTTTCGGATAAAGAGGGTAAGTTATGATACTGATTAAAAACGGATATATAAAAACAATGGTAAGTGAGGACATAGAGCAGGGATGTGTTCTCGTAGGTGACGACGGTAAAATACTCCAGGTAGGCTATGACATCACCGCCCCCGAAGGAGCCGAGATTATAGATGCAGAAGGCAGACTTGTTACACCCGGATGCGTGGACGCTCATTGTCACATAGGCCTTGATAACGAAGGCATGGGGTGGGAAGGTCACGACTATAACGAAATAGTTGATCCCCTCACTCCTCAGATGAGAGCAATCGACTCCATAAATCCCCAGGACGAAGCATTTGAAAACGCCATTAAAAACGGTGTTACCACAGCCTGTACAGGCCCGGGCAGTGCAAACATAGTAGGTGGAACGTTCACCGCAATTAAGCTCTACGGAAATAGAGTGGACAAAATGATAATAAAAGAAGCCATTGCCATGAAATGTGCCTTTGGTGAAAACCCCAAGCGCTGTTACGGTCAGGGAATGAAAAAGAGCCCTATGACCCGTATGGCCACAGCGGCTCTTTTAAGAGAACTCCTCTTTAAAACTCAGCGTTATCTCAAGGACAAAGAGGAAGGCAAGAATCCCGCCTTTGATATGAAGCTGGA
>JAZQLP010000151.1:0-3747 GCA_045542755.1 Eubacteriales bacterium | reverse complement strand
CCTTTGATTCAAGGGCGTAGAGGGGGAGGGTGTTTGCCTTAAGCTGCTCCATCATATCCATATTGGGCATAAAGCATCTTTCACACCATACCTCGGGGAGGGTGTTGAGGGTGTGGTAGAGTATCTTCATGCCGAGGTTGGACATGCCTATATCGTAAAGGTCGGGAAAGCAGAAGGCAAATCTTACTTTTACCTCGTCCTTATTTTTATATACGCATCCAAACTCGCCGCCGTTGTAGGCCGCGGGCTTCTGCACCTTTAAAAGTATCTGGTCAAGATTCATAATTATATTTCCTTAGTGAGGTTGTATTTGAAGGCTTCCTCGATGAAGCGACGGAATATCTTTGCGTGGGGCTCGTGAACTCGGCAAGCCTCGGGGTGCCACTGAGTGCCAAGGAAGAAGGCTCGTCTGGTTTCCGACTCAACGGCCTCGATGATGCCGTCGTCGCTGTGAGCCACCACCCTCAGTCCGGGGGCAACGTCCTTTATGGACTGGTGGTGGAAGGTGTTTACACCCATGGTCTCAAGGCCTGTGATTTCAAAGAGCTTTGAGTCCTTTTCCACCCTTACGGGGTGGGTGAGATTCTCTCGGGGTTCGGTCTGGCGGTGGGGATATTTGGGGGCGCACTGGGTGGGAATGTCCTGCCAAAGGGTGCCGCCCAGAGCAACGTTTGCTACCTGAACGCCGCGGCAGATAGCCACGGTGGGGATGTCGGTTCTGTAAACTAGCTTGAAAAACTCAAGGTCAAAATCGTCCCTCACCTTCCAGTAGTTTACGGGAGGGCATATCTCCTCCTCGCCGTATATGGAAGAAAGGATGTCGCCGCCGCCGCTGAAAATAACGCCGTCGGCAATTTTTATATAATCAAGCATTTCTGCCTTTGACGCATAGGGCATCAGCAGGGGTACGCCGCCCGCCTCGGATACGGCCTTGGCATAGCTTTCTCTTATGCAAAGGGTGGGGCCGGGCTGGTCGGTATATGCGGGTGTTATGCAAATAAGGGGCTTGTTCATTGGGGATATGTCTCCTTAATGATTATACATACTTATACAGTATATATTATATATTAATAAATCGGTCATGTCAATGGATTTGGGGAAAAGGTTCATAAGAGTTTCGGAATTTCGCCGTACACGGCGAAAATTCGAAACTCAGGGGCCAGGGCCCCTGGCCCCTGAGATACGCCCCACCCCGAAGGCGAAGGCTTCGGGGTTTTATGCGTCCTGCAGACGCATAAAATAAGCCCCTCCGCAACTGCGGAGGGGCGTTGGAGCGTATCTTATTTCATCAGCTCCCCGTAGGTTTCGGGGCGGCGTTCAAGCTTGGTTATACGGTTTTTATCGCCGTATCTTGCGCCAACGGAGAACCAGAAGGCGGAATTGGGCTTGTTAAGGTCGATGGTGGATACTGCAAGACCCATATCCTCACTGGTGCCTGCAAGTATCTCGCCCGTGGGGGAGATAATTCGGCTCATGGGCTGGTCGGACTTCTTGGAATGGTTAACGCCGGGAACAACTATGTAAATGGAGTTTTCCAGCGCTCTTGCCTGAAGCTGAACGTGGCCGTCGCCAATGGTGGGAACGAATACTATCTCCGCACCCTGAACTGCCAGGGAACGAATGGATTCGGGGAAGAACTGGTCAAAGCAGGTTACGGTGCCTATGCGGCCAAAGTCGGTGTCGAATACGTTGTATTCGTGTCCGGGAGAGGAGCCGTTGTTGAGGGCATTGTAGGTGATGTGGCACTTACGGTATTTGCCAAGAAGGCTGCCGTCTTTGTTTATAACCACGTTAGTGTTGTAGCGGAGGCCGTCCTCACCAATCTCGCCCATATTAAAGATTATGTACATTCCGTACTTCTTGGCCTTTTGACCCAGAGCCTCGGTCCAGGGACCGGGAACGGGCTGAGAGGTTTCGCCCTTGATGCTCTTGTGGAGCATAAAGGTACAGATGCTCTCGGGGAAGGATACTATATCAATATTCTGCTGACCTGCTTTGTCGCAGAGGTCAAGAATCTTGTTGAATCTGCTTTCAACGGTTTCGTTATCCTTGTTAACGTAGCAGTTAATATAGCCTGCGGCCACGGTTACGTTACGGGGAGGGATGGGGGCTATTTTGCGGAGAGACGCTTCTCTTACCAGCAGAGAGCCGTTGTCGGTGGACATTATCATTGCGATAACCTCTGCCTTTGCCGATCCCTTCATTGCAACGAAGGTTCCCGTAGCGGTGTAGAGGTCGCCCTCTTTTTCGTACTTGGGAGCGTATTCGGTCTGTATAGGCTTGCCGTCGGCGGCGTAGGTGTCAACCACAAATCTGGTGCTCATCTTGGGATGAGTCATATCTTCAACCGAGAAGGTGAATCTTATTTCGTATGTAGCGCCCTCTTCAACTTCGGCCACGGTAAGGAGTTTACCGCAATCGCCAAATCTTTTGCAGATAAGCTTTTCGCCCTCTTCAATGGACTGACGGGAGGGAGTGATGTTCTCTCTCTGAGCCCATACCGTCCATTCCTTCAGGGGAGCAAGAATGTTTTCGGATAAATATTCCATAATCTTCTTCCTTAATATATTGATTTGGAATGATTATATCATATTACGTTTTTAAAATCAAGTGCTACGGTAAAAGGTTTTATTATTTGACAAAAAAAGGTGCCTATAGGTACCTTTTTTTAGGGGCCAGGGGCGCCTGCGGGCGGGACACGTTTGTGTGGGCTGCCAGTGGCAGCCCACACCTTATTTTAGCAACAGGGTGAAGGATTTTCAGGAGATTTGGGAGGGAAGAACTCATCCAAGGGGAACTCTATACGGTTGAAAAGGCTGCAGGGGTCTTCCTCTGTGGGGGAGCAGCATTCCTTTTCGGGGATGCAGAAGTCGTAGGAGGGAACTATCATCTGTACCCGTCGCATCATACGGATAATGGTAAAGAATCCGAAGGTGACGTAAAGGATGTTACCGTCGTCGGGGTCGTAAAGTCCGCCCAGTCTGTCGCTGATTGAGGTGGGAATACTGCAAACGTCGCAGGTGCAGCATCCGCAGGGTGAGCAGGCAGGAACTACCTTTGCCGAGAGAAGAATGGGGTCAAGAGTCTCAACCGTAACAACGGGAGAGTTTGTCTTGGGAGGCAGTATGGTGTCGGGGTTTTCGTTGAGGAATTCGGAGGAGAATATCTTGGACATACCCTCGCTACCGTAAAGGATGACCTTCTTGTCAAAGACTGCAAGGCCTGAGATTCGGGTGGGGCAGGCGGTGGGAGAGGGGTAAACGTCCACCGTTACCACAACGTAAAATCTGATGTCCACGGTATAAAAGCCTCTGTTAAAGCGGAGAGGCTCAATATCAGGGTGGGCGTAGATTATCTCGGCAGATACGGTCTTTACCGAGTGGGCGGAGTTTATAAGCTCCTGATTTCTGGGACAGAGGTATACCCTTGCATCCTGCACGCAATCTCTGTCGCGGCACTGGTCGTAGATTCGGTTAACGTCAATACAAACGGTCTGGTTAAGGTTATTATCGTTACATTTGTTTGCCACTTTTATCACTCCGTATTATAGATTTGGTCTGTACTACAATATATGAGAAAAGTGTCGAAACGTTACAGCGTAACGGTTCGACATCTTTTTCAGGGGCCAGGGGCCAAGGTCCAGGGGCCAGGGGGAAGCGGTGACGATTGGAAAATCCTGTGCGGTAGCGCAAGGTGATGCGCGTCACCCGACGCGCAAACGGTAGCCCTTCGCTTGCGGGGGGAGGG
>JAZQLP010000150.1:0-3407 GCA_045542755.1 Eubacteriales bacterium | reverse complement strand
GGCTCACAGAACGACATGGCTACGATCCGACTTACATCTTTACCGAGAAGGCACTCGCCCCCACCCTTGAAGAATGCTACGAAATCAAGCAGGCTATCGAGGAAGCAGGCGTTACTTTCTGCATTTCTTACCCCTACAAGTGCACTCCCTTCTATCTCTATGCTAAGAAGCTTGTTCAGAACGGCTTCTTCGGCAAGATAACCTATATGAGAACCCGTAACGCTCACGACGGCGTAAGCCGCGGCTGGCTCCCCGAAAGATGGTTTGACAGATCCACCGCTGCAGGCGGCGCTATGATGGACCTTGGTTGCCATCCCGTATACCTTGTTGCCGACTTCCTCGGCAAGCCCAAGAGAGTTACCGGTATGTTCACCGCTCCCTACGGCAAGCCCGTTGACGAAAACGCTGTTGCTCTTGCTGAATTTGACGGCGGCGCTCTGGGTGTTATGGAAACCGGCTTTATCTCCACCGGCTCTCCCTTCCTCTTCGAGATCCACGGTACTGCAGGCTGCATGATAGCTCGCGGAAATCAGGATATCTACGTTAAGAACAAGGATCTGGCTGCTGATTTCAACCTTACTCCCGTTCTTCCCAAGGAAGCTCCCCAGCCCATCAACCAGTTTATCGATGCTTGTATCAACGGCACCGGTTCTCCCGAAGGTATGGGTCTTGACGACGCTATCGCTCTTACCGAGCTCCTCCAGTACTCCTACATAGGTGACGAGGACAACAAGATCTGCGTTATCGACTAATTTTAAACCCTCATAAGATAAGCCCCTGCCGGTTGGCAGGGGCTTAATTCATTTCCTATTAAGTTTAGGCTTTACGACGGTTGCGGATGATAAAGAATATGCAAGCGGCAGAGAGTATAACTGCGAAACATATCCAATAGGAATTGTCCGCCGTGTCGGGGATTTCGGGCATCATATCCGCGGGAGCAGAGCTTACCCAATACCAATTTCCATCTCCGTCACGCTCAAAGGTATGAACGTACTCGGTCAGCAGCTCTTCATACTCAGAAAGAGCCGAAATGTCCGCCTCTTCGGAGAAGTAGTTTCCTCTACATATCTGATCTTCTATGTAGGGAACAGAAAGCCTATAGCTTCTCATAGCGTCCTCAAACTCGCACTTGTCAGCCGCAGCGTCATAATCAAGATACCCTATGGGCTCGGTGCTGTCTGAGGAGGAGTAAACGGGAACCTTACCATCTTCAGCCTCTGACACTCTTACAAGGGCATATTTGTCAAACACGTACAGCTTGTCGCCGTTCATAACGTATTTTTCAGCATAGCTTATAGCCCTTACGTCAACGGGAGTCTTTTCTGTGGTATCAGGGTCGGTCTCCCAAGGCTTGGAATAGGTGTATATGAGTTTATCCCCCGAGAAAGTAAAGCTCTCCACTTTTCCACCTACAAAGGGATAGGTTTCGTTTTCCGTATACGCAACTTCTCGGCCGAAAATCGTCTCATGTGTTTTCATAAAAGAAGCCTTGGAAAATATTCCATCGTAATCATATACAGCTGTCCCCTCAAAAGCAAGGAAGGTTGTACCTGATACGGAAATAGCCTCCGCAACCGTAAGATTATCGTAGGTTACAGGAGTGCTTTTATAAAAGACAGAATAACACTCATCCGAATAATGACTCTGCCAATGATAATGGCTTGCTATTCTACTATATAGCACGGACACATTCTCTTCTTCATCCATATACTCATAATTAAACGTATATGCAGAAAAGCTGGTAGCCAAACAAGCTATTACTAAAATAAAAGATAAAACAAAGGCTATTTTTTTCATGATACTACCCCTTTCTTATTTTCCTCAAATATATTATATCACACCCAAAGATTACATGTCAACACTTTTTATTAAACATAAAAACTTCGTAAAATATTAAATATTTGAGATTGATATGTTCACATTCGTATGATATAATGGTAGGGTATGACTAACAAATAATAAAGAAAGGGGTTGTTTTTTATGGATAAGATTCAGATGACCACACCTCTTGTGGAAATGGACGGGGATGAAATGACCCGTGTACTCTGGAAATACATAAAAGATATACTTCTCACACCCTATATAGACCTTAAGACCGAGTATTACGATCTGGGTCTTAAAAACCGCGACCTTACCGATGACCAAGTCACCGTAGACTCGGCAAAGGCCACCCTTAAATACGGCGTTGCGGTAAAGTGCGCCACCATCACTCCCAACGCAGACAGGGTTAAGGAATACGACCTTAAACAGATGTGGAAAAGCCCCAACGGCACCATAAGAGCCATACTTGACGGCACGGTGTTCAGAGCCCCCATTACAGTAAAGGGCATCACCCCCTTCGTTCCCACCTGGAAAAAGCCCATAACTATAGCCCGTCACGCCTACGGAGACATATACAAGGCCACCGAAATGAAGGTACCTCAGGGCTCAAAGGCGGAGCTTTTGGTAACAAAGCCCGACGGTAGCGAGGAAAAGGCGGAGATATTCACCTTTAAGGGCGACGGCATCATAATGGGTATGCACAATACCGAGGCCAGCATCAAGGCCTTTGCAAAGAGCTGTTTTGAGTACGCTCTGTCCACAAAGCAGGACCTTTGGTTCTCCACAAAGGACACTATTTCAAAGAAGTACGACCATACCTTTAAGGATATATTTGCCGAGATGTACGAGGGTGAATATAAGGAGAAGTTCGAGGCCGCAGGCATTGAATACTTCTCCACCCTTATCGACGACGCCGTGGCCAGAGTTATCCGTTCAGAGGGTGGCTTTATCTGGGCCCTTAAAAACTACGACGGCGACATTATGTCGGATATGGTGGCCACCGCCTTTGGCGACCTTGCAATGATGACCTCCGTTCTTGTTTCCCCCGACGGAATATACGAGTATGAGGCCGCACACGGCACGGTAACCAAGCATTATTACAGATACCTTAAGGGCGAAATGCCCTCCACAAACTCCATAGCAACCATCTTTGCTTGGACGGGAGCTTTGAGAAAAAGAGGCGAGCTTGACGGACTCAAGGACCTCTGCGACTTTGCAGACAAGCTTGAAAAGGCCTGCGTAAACACCATTGAAAGCGGCGTTATGACGGGCAGCCTTGCCCTTCTCTCCACCCTCCCCGAAAAGAAGGTAGTAAACGCCGAGGAACTGCTCTACGCCATTAAGGACGAGCTTGAAAAGCTTTTATAAGTAAAATAATCCAAAGAGAGGATAAAGATAAATGAAACCTGTAATTCTTATCGTTATGGACGGTGTGGGCGAAAACCCCTCCGAATACGGCAATGCGGTTAAGCTTGCAACCACCCCCACCCTTGACACTCTCAAGGCAACCTGCCCCTATACCCAGATAAAGGCTCACGGCGAGGCCGTAGGTCTTCCCTCCGACGAGGACATGGGTAACAGTGAGG
>JAZQLP010000149.1:0-2034 GCA_045542755.1 Eubacteriales bacterium | reverse complement strand
AGCTGCATATCGCCGTATTCGATACCGTTGTGTACCATTTTTACGAAATGGCCTGCGCCGTTTTCGCCTACCCAGTCGCAGCAGGGTGAGCCGTCTTCTACCTTTGCGCAGATAGACTGGAATATGGGCTTAACAGATTCCCAAGCCGCAGGAGAGCCGCCGGGCATCATGCTGGGTCCCTTGAGAGCGCCTTCTTCACCGCCCGATACGCCCGTACCGATGTAGAGAAGTCCCTTGGATTCAACGTAAGCTGTACGACGTGCTGTGTCGGGGAAGTGTGAGTTGCCGCCGTCGATAATGATGTCGCCTTCTTCGAGAAGGGGAATGAGCTGTTCGATGGTGCTGTCAACTGCAGAGCCTGCCTTGATCATCATCATAACCTTACGGGGCTTTTCAAGGGAAGCAACGAGCTCTTCGAGGGAGTAGGTGCCAACGATGTTCTTGCCCTTTGCTCTGCCTTCAACAAAGTTCTTTACCTTTTCCTGAGTTCTGTTGTAAACGGATACGGTAAAGCCTTTGCTTTCCATATTCATTACAAGGTTCTCGCCCATAACGGCAAGACCGATAAGACCGATATCAGATTTTTTCATTTTCATACGTTCCTTTCGTGCTGTTTATTATATTCTGATTTAATATTAGCGAGTATTGAATAGGGTATCTCCAGATTTCCAAGACCCTTGCCTATGGAAATGTGGGGCTTCATCGTCCAGTGGAAGTCGGTGCCTCCCGACATTCCTATGCCCAGACGCTTGGCCAAAGCCTGGAACTTATCCTGCATTTCGGGGGTGTATTCGCTGTAATAACCCTCAATGCCGTCAAGTCCGTGGGGGATAAGGCTCTTTATGAACTTTTCAAGCTCCTCGTCACTTATATGTATAAGGTGGAGGTGGGCAACGTAGGCCATACCACCAACTCTCTTTATAAGCTCCACAGCCTCGGCGGCGGTGAGAAGCTGAAGTCCCGAATACGCGGGTCTGCCGTTGTCAAGCCACTTTCTGAAAGCGTCCTTTACCGACTCGGCATATCCCTTGTTTGCCATTACTCTGGCAAAATGGGCTCGGCCGACTATTCCCGAGGGGGCTATGGCCCTGACCTCGTTAAGGTCAATGTCAAATCCCAGCTCCGTGAGCTTTCTGTGGGTATCGAGAGTTCTTTCCTCCCTTACCTTCTTCACGTCCTCAAGACGGGAGAGAAGATACTTGTCGTGAATGTCAATATAGTATCCCAGAATGTGGGTCTCCGTATCACTCTGAACCGAGAACTCGATGGCGGGTACAACCTCTATGCCAATCTTTTTACCCTCGTCCATAGCCTCTTCCACGCCCTCTATGGAGTCGTGGTCTGAAAGGGCAATGGCCTTGAGTCCCGCTTCCTTTGCGTGACGGACCACTTCTCTGGGCTCCATAGCTCCGTCGGACTTTGTGGAGTGGGTATGGAGGTCAATAAATCCTTGAACTTCCGTCATTTACTTTCCCTTTCTGTCCCAAAGGCCGAGAGCGGGGTTGCTGATGTAGAATATCTCCTCGCCGTCGGGGAGGGTATTGTAGCCGTCCTTGAGAACTGCAGGATCGTACTTCTTGACCGCTTCGTCGTAGGGAAGGTAATTGAAGGCTACTCCTTCAACCTCTTCCTTGGTCACCTGCTTTGTGCAGTAGGTTATGCTGAATCTTCCGTCGGAAGAGCCGTGGATAAGGTGAGCCGCAACGGAGAGGTTTTCCTTAAGGTCTTCATGCTCTTTTACAAGCTCAAGCACCTTTTCTCTGCCAACGTAGCCGTATTTTCTTATGAGTACGTCGTTTGCCTCGTCCTCACCGAACATCTTTACGCCGGGAGCTAAAACTATCAGCTCGCCGCCGTCGGCAATTGCCATTCTGGTTCTGTATACTGCCTTGTTTCCAAGCCAGGTGGACTTGAACTCTCTGGGGTCGAGGTATACGACGACCTTCTTGAAGGGCTCGTCCACAAAGGTGAGGTTTTCCTGTCTGCTCTGGGCGACAGCCGCCTCAAAAAGCTCTCTCTTTCTGCCGATGTAAA
>JAZQLP010000148.1:0-6574 GCA_045542755.1 Eubacteriales bacterium | reverse complement strand
TTACCGGCAAGCAGAAGCTCACCGATAACGCAGGCGGCCGTGTTGACAGATTTAAGAAGAGATACAATCTCAAATAAGTTTGTTTATTGCGAAAAAATATCAGCCATCGTCAAAAGACGGTGGCTGATTTTTTTTGTGCTTTATTGGTTAGTTTTCTCCGTAAATGTTTTTTGAAAGAGCATACTTGTCCATATAGGCGTGGTAGTTTTCGGTGTATTCCTTGCCGCCGCCCTTTTTGATGGAGTTGAGGTAGCTGTGAATATCAAGGGTTTCGTGGTTTGACATTTCAATAAGACAGCCTGCAATATTTGAGCAGTGGTCGGAAACTCTGGAAAGGTTGGAGATTATATCGGATAGGATAAATCCAAGCTCTATGGAGCAAAGGCTCTTTTGGAGTCTAATGGTATGGCGGAGCTTTATCTGGTCGCGGAGATAGTCGACTACCTGCTCCAAAGGCTCTACCAGAGCTGCCATTTCCACGTCGCCCTCCATAAAGGATTCGTGGGTTATTTTCAGTATTTCATCTACCGCATTTCTCATGGTGGCAAGCTCGTTTTTCGCATATTCGGAGAAGGCGATTTTCTTGTCTGCTATCTCCTCTGCGGAGGTGACAAGGTTTACGGCATGGTCGGAAATACGCTCAAAATCTCCTATCATATGAAGGAGCTTTGTGGTGTCCACGCTGTCCTTTTCGGAAAGGCTCTTTGAGGATATTTTTACAAGATATGAGCCCAAAACGTCCTCGTATATATCCGCCTTATCCTCTTCATCCCTTATTTCCTGTGCCAATTTGGGGTCATAATTGTTAAAGAGGGTGAGGGCTTTTCTTAAAGAGCCGGTTGCAAGCTCTGCCATACGGCAGGTTACCTTGCGGGCATTTTCAAGGGCGATAGAGGGAGTTTCGAGAAGACGTTCGTCAAGCATTGCGGTGTATTCGTC
Organism: Eubacteriales bacterium; assembly: GCA_045542755.1. GTDB lineage: Bacteria > Bacillota > Clostridia > Oscillospirales > UBA644 > JAZQLP01. Next base: position 5,635 of record JAZQLP010000148.1, on the reverse strand, counting down.
ACCCTTCTTGTCGTCGCCTCTTATGATGAGGTTTGCAAGCTTTTCAAGGAGCTTTGTAAAGGGCCACATAAAGGCTACGGCAAGTATCTTGAATACGGTATGAACTATGGCGATTCCAAACATGTCTATGGCCGTACCGTTCATTACGGTAAACACGTCAAATACGCCCGTTATCTGAAGAATCCAGCCTACAAGATAATACATGGAAAGCCAGAAAATAACGCTTATAACGTTAAATAAAAGATGCACCACGGCAGTTCTTTTACCGTTTTTATTTGCGCTGATTGCCGATATCATGGCCGTTACGCAGGTACCGATATTCTGACCCAAAACAATGGGAATTGCCGTGCCGAAGGATATGGCTCCCGTAACCGAAAGAGCCTGCAAAATACCTATTGACGCCGAGGAGGACTGAACGATTGCCGTCAGTACAAGACCTGCTAAAACGCCAAGAATGGGATTGTTGAAAAGTGTGAGTATCTGGGTAAAATTGGGGTCTCCCTTAAGTCCCGACACCGCGTCTGACATGAGGGTCATACCTACCATAAGAACTGCAAATCCCATAAGGATAGCGCCGGTATCTTTCTGTCTGTCCCTCTTTGCAAACATAATAAAGACTATACCGATAAGGGCAAGAACGGGCATCCATGCGTCGGGCTTTAAGAAGTTGAGCCATTCGGTAGCTTCGGCGCCGCCTTCAAGTCCGTTAAGAGCCGTCAGCCAGGCTGTTACGGCCGTGCCCACGTTTGCGCCCATAATAACGCTTATGGCTTGGGCGAGGAGCATCGTTCCCGAGGTAACAAAGCCTACCACCATTACCGTGGTGGCAGAGGATGACTGTATGACAGCCGTTACCACAAGGCCTAAAAGAAAGCCTTTGAGTTTACTTGAAGTTAAGTTTCCAAGAATGGTCTTAAGCTTTCTGCCCGCGCTCTTTTTCAGACCGTTTCCCATTACGTCCATACCGTAAAGGAAAAGGGCAAGTCCGCATACCAGAGATAAGATTTCAAAGATTCCCATAGTCGTTTCCTCTCTGTCAGTTTATTGTGTTCCGTTTAGCAAAGGGTGAGCTTAACTTCGCCCTTTCCGTCTTTACATTTTACGTTTGCAATAGCACCGTTTATAAAGGTCATTCGAGGCCAAACGTGGCCAACGTCGGCTTCCATAACAACGGGCGCATCTCCCAGAGCCTTTAATACGGCTTCCTCGTAGGTCATTCCCACAAAGGATTTTTCAAAGCAGACTCTGCCGAAAATAAAGCCCCTGGCGGTGTTGAACCATCCCGCTTCTTTCATGTGCCAAAGGGTGAGGTAGACCTGCTCTGCGGTGAGGGAGAATATGTCAAAATACCATATCACGCCGTCGTCGAAGTATCTTTCGCAGAAGCTTATGGTTCCGTCGTATTTTGTGCCGATAAGGTTCATCAGGCAGTCCATACATCCGCCCAAAAGTCGGCCTCTTTCAATAAAATCTCCGTTGGGAGTGGTCCATTTTACGGGGTGGGATTCCTCTTCACCCGTTTCGTAGTTTTTACGGATATAGGTGTCAAAATTCTGCTGTACGGGGATGTTTCCTTTGAGTATCTCAAAGTTGTATTCCGCCGTTTTTCCGGGATCGGGAGCATCAAATCCTCCTGCGTTACAGCCGTATATGGTGGCTACGTCAAGGCAGGTGGTAATGGGGTAGAGGAGGTTTGTGGGGTCGGAATATCCTTGCAGCCACTTTGGGTTGTTCATTATGACCTGAGGATCAAGATGATTGAGCATCGTGGTCAGAAGGTCGCCGCCGCAAGCACAGAATACAGCGTCGGTCTCAGGGTCGCAAAAGGCCTCGTTAAGCTCCTTTACTCTTGTCTTCGGATCTGCCGATTCAAGCAGTCCGCTTCTTACCGAGGCGGATTCCTTTATTTTCCAGCCGTTTGCTTCTATTCTTGAAAGGGAAAGGTCAAAGCTTTCCTTCTTTTCTTCTCCTATTCCCGCGCTGGGGGCAATAACGCTTATTTTTGAGTTTTCATTGAGAAATTTTGGGTATATCATCTTGCTGTCCTTTCCGCTTCAGAATATAATATCTTCGACTTTTGCATCGGTTATTTTTATCAGGTCGGCAGGGGAGAGAAGGAGCTGTGCCCCGATCATTCCTCCGCTGATTATTATTTTGTCAAATTGGGTCACCGAGGAATGTATGACGGTGGGATATTTCTTCTTCATTCCTATGGGGGTGCATCCGCCCCGTATGTATCCCGTCACGTCACGTATGTCCTTGACGTGTATCATTTCCACCGATTTTTCGCCTACGGATCTTGCAGCCTTTTTCAGGTCAAGCTCCTCTGCTATGGGGATAACGAAAACGTAATATGCTTTGCCCTTTCCTTGGGTTACGAGAGTCTTGAAAGAGCTTTCGTATGCCTGTCCTAAAGAGTCGGCTATCTTTATCGCGTCTATAAATTCGTCGCAGTCGTAAAAGTTTGGCGTGTATTCTATTTTTGCCTTGTCCAGTATTCGCATGGCGTTGGTTTTAAGATTCTTGGCCATAGGGTAGTTTCCTTTGTTTATATGTCTTCACCAATAGTATAATACACCAAATTGCTCGTGTCAAGTATAAAAAAAGTTTTTATATGATAAAATTGGTATGACAATTATGTAAAACTTGACGAAAGCCCTTGACGACAGTTTTATTTTATAGTATAATATATAATGTAAATTTTGGGTAGGAATTGTCATTTGACAACCTGGCTCACCAAGTATAAAATAAATATAATGGAGATGTTATTATGCCCGTAGCAGATTATCAGACCTATTGTAAAATGCTTGAAAGCGCTTACAAAAATCATTACGCTTTCCCCGCTATCAACGTTTTTGACATTGAGAGCGTAAACGGCGTTCTCGCCGGCCTTGCAAAGGCTAAGTCCGACGGTATTATCCAGATGTCTATCGGTGGCGCAGCTCACGCTTCCGGCCAGACCGTTAAGGATTCCGTTCTCGGCGCTATCGCCCTTGCTAACCACGTTCACCTCGTTGCTGAAAGATACGGTATCTACGTAGCTCTTCACACCGACCACTGCCAGTTCGATAAGCTCGATTCTTATCTTCTTCCCCTTCTTGCTGAGACTGAGAAGCGTCGCGCACAGGGCCTTCCCAACCTCTTCAACTCCCATATGTTCGACGGTTCTGCAATTCCCCACGCAGAAAACGTAAAGGAAGCTGCTAAGCTCTTTACCCGTTGCGCTAAGAGCGAAGTTATCCTTGAAGTTGAAGCAGGCGTTGTAGGCGGCGAAGAAGACGGCGTTAACAACGAAAGCGTAGGCAAGGAAAAGCTCTACACCACTCCCGAAGATATGTACATGTTCGAGGAAGCTCTCAAGGCAGCAGGCGACGGCAAGTACATGCTCGCAGCTACCTTCGGTAACGTTCACGGCGTTTACAAGCCCGGTAACGTTCAGCTCAGACCCAAAATCCTTAAGGAAGGTCAGGACTTCCTCCAGGCTAAGAACGGTGCTGACGCTCACTACAACTTCGTATTCCACGGCGGTTCCGGCTCCGAAAAGGCTGACATCGAAGAAACCCTCCAGTACGGCGTTGTTAAGATGAACATAGATACCGATACCCAGTACGCATTCTCCCGTCCTATCGTTGACCATATGTTCAAGAACTACGACGGTATGCTCAAGGTTGACGGCGAAGTAGGCGTTAAGAAGCTTTACGACCCCCGTTCCTACCTCAAGCAGGGTGAAATGGGCATCGTAGAAAGAGTTGTTGAGGCTTGTAACGACCTCCACAGCACCGGAAAGACCCTCTGCAAATAATTATTTTATTGCTCCATATTCGCAGGCGATTTATCTTATCGCCTGCGAAGTGTTGCAAAATGAGCCTGCTTTGCGGTCTCGTTTATTCCTTTTTCAAGTTAAGAAAAGTGAATACACGAGATTGCAAAATACTAAAAAAACAGCCTTAAAATATAAAGTTCAGGAGAAAAACGATGATCTACAAAGTTCTTGTTGAAAAAAGACCTCAGTTTGCCGTTGACGCTGAAAAAACTCTGTCTGATATCCGCAAAAACCTTGATATCAAATCCCTTGAAAGCGTAAGACTTATTAACCGTTATTACGTTGAAGGACTCAATGAAAAGTACATAGAGAAGGTTCGTAACACCATTCTTTCCGAGCCTCCCGTTGACCTTCTGCTTGAGGACGTTCCCTCTGATGCAGACCATATCCTGGCCGTAGAGTATCTCCCCGGTCAGTTTGATGCCAGAGCCGCTTCCGCAGAAATATGTATAGGCCTTCTTACCGAAGAGGAGCGCCCCACCGTGCTCTGCTCCAAGATCTACTGCTTCTACGGCAAGATGACCGAGGAAGAGGCCGCCGCCATAGACAAGTATCTTATCAACCCCGTTGAGTGCCGTCAGGCTGACCTTAACGACCCCAAAACTCTCAAGAGAGAATCTCCCACACCTCCTCCCGTAAAGGTGCTTGAGGGCTTTATCGGTCAGAGCAGGGAAGAGCTTGCCGAAACTCTCAAGGAATACTCCCTTGCTATGGACCTCAACGACCTTGAATTTCTCCGTAACTACTTCAAGGATACCGAAAAGCGTGACCCCACCATTACCGAGCTTCGTATCCTCGATACCTATTGGTCTGACCATTGCCGTCACACCACCTTCCTTACCGAGCTTAAGAATATTGAAATAGAGGACGACGACATAAGAGCTGCTTACCAAGAGTACCTTGCTCTCCGTGAGGAGCTTGGCATAAAGAAGCCCATCACCCTTATGGACGTTGCTACCATCGGTGCAAAGACCCTTAAGAGAAGAGGTCTTCTCACCGATATGGACGAGTCTGAAGAAATTAACGCTTGTTCGGTAAAAATAACCGCAAAGATAAAGGACAAGGACGGTGAGATAAAAAACGAGCCCTGGCTCCTTATGTTTAAAAACGAAACCCACAACCACCCCACCGAAATCGAGCCCTTGGGCGGTGCGGCCACCTGTCTTGGCGGCGCTATCCGTGACCCCCTCTCCGGTAGAAGCTACGTTTATCAGGCTATGCGTGTAACCGGTGCCGCTGACCCCAGAAGAAGCTATAAAGACACTATTAAGGGTAAACTGCCCCAGTATAAGATAACCACCACCGCTGCCGCAGGTTATTCCTCCTACGGTAACCAGATCGGTCTTGCAACCGGCCTTGTAGACGAACTCTATCACGAAGGCTACGCCGCAAAGCGTATGGAAATAGGTGCCGTTGTAGGCGCTTGTCCCGAAGCTAACGTAAGACGTGAAGTTCCCGCCCCCGGTGACGTTGTAATCCTTCTCGGCGGTGCTACAGGCCGTGACGGATGCGGCGGTGCTACAGGCTCCTCCAAGTCCCACACCCTTGACAGTATCAACGAGTGCGGCGCAGAGGTTCAGAAGGGTAATCCCCCTGAAGAAAGAAAGCTCCAGCGTCTGTTCAGAAACCCCGAAGTTACCCGTCTTATCAAGAGATGTAACGACTTCGGTGCAGGCGGTGTTTCCGTTGCTGTAGGCGAACTTGCAGACGGTCTGAGAATTGACCTTGACAAGGTATACAAGAAGTACGACGGCCTTGACGGTACCGAACTTGCAATCTCCGAATCTCAGGAGAGAATGGCAGTTGTTATCG
>JAZQLP010000147.1:0-6121 GCA_045542755.1 Eubacteriales bacterium | reverse complement strand
CCCGACGGGTTTCCGTCGGGGGCTTTTTGTTTGATGAATCTAAATTTGCACTACAATAGTTTTATGAAAATTTGGACATCATTTCCTTTTTTATTTTTATAGATGTATTTGTCTGTTTCAAACCCTAACTTGTTGTGCAACGCAATGCTTGCAGTATTATCTGTTCGAATTTGTTGTGATACTAATTTATATCCCTTGCTTTTTGCTATATTCATAGCAAGTATCATGGCTTTTACGGCAATACCTTGTTTGCGATAACATTCAAATATCTCAGGGCCACATGAAATTACGCTCGCGGAGTGTTGATGCAGCGATATCATCCCAACAATTTCCTCGTCTTTTATGACCGCAAACATTTCGAAGTATTTTCCTTCATGGTTTTTTTCTTCCCATTGTGCAAACATTGCTTTGATTTCTTCTAACGGCATGTGGATGCTTCGTTTTTGTTGGAATTCTATTGAATCATCGAGTGTAAAATTTCGTAATGAAATCATATCGTCCCTCTCCAAATTTAAGTTTGTCGGTTCCTTTCTATTTCTCGGCAATATCCCTTATTATCTTCCCCGCTATCATAAGTCCTGCCGCCGAGGGGACGAAGGATATACTTGCGGGGGGATTTCTTTTTCCGCCGTCTTCCTCGGGAACGGTAACCTTTTGGGGTGCTTCCTTTGAGTAAAGGACGGTGAGCTTTTTTATCCCTCTCTTTTTACATTCCAGCCTCATAACTCGTGCCAGAGGGCAGACCGAGGTTTTTGATACGTCGGTTATTTCAAACTGCATAGGGTCAAGCTTGTTGCCCGTGCCCATGCTGGCAATCATGGGTATTCCCATGGAAAAGGCCTTTTCTGCAATAAGGAGTTTTGAGGTGACGGTATCTATGGCGTCGGCTATATAGTCAAGTCCCTCAAAAGGCACCTGCTCTTCGGTTTCCTTTGCGTAGAAAATGGGATAGGTGTATATTTTAAGATCGGGGTTTATATCCAAAAGTCTTTCCTTTGCGGCTTCGGTTTTTTTCTTTCCGAGAGTGGAGCGTAGGGCAAAAAGCTGTCTGTTTATATTTGAAAGGGCAACTTCGTCACCGTCTATGAGGTGTAGTTCTCCCACGCCTGCCCTTGCCAGGGCCTCGGCTATATAGGAGCCCACGCCTCCGAGGCCGAATACCGCAACCTTTGCGGCTTTCAGCTTGTCCGAGGCTTCTGCGCCTATGAGAATATCCGTTCTTTGGGTAAAATCAAAGCTCATAATTTGGTCCTTTATTGTAAAAAAATATCTTTTAAGGTATTGAAAATAGGGTTTTTATGTGGTATAATTAAAAAAAGGCTTGTTTTTTTAGCCGTGAAAGGAATAAATATGAAAAGGGAAAATTCGGCAGGGGCCGACTATAACGAAAGACTGTTTTCCGTATCCGACGCCGATGACGGCGCATCTATGTCTGCAAAAACCGACGTTGGGGGTATTGTAAATTCCGTTTACGAGATACTCAAGGATAATGATGTTGCTGAGGCCGAAAACGTTTGCCGCCTTCTGGGTAAGCTTCTGACATCCCGCCCCCGTTTGTTCTACGGCAAAATGACCATGAACAACAAGGGAAGATACGGAGTGTCCTTTAAGGGCATGAATCTTATCCCCGGGCTCTACTATCCTAACGTGGTTTCTCCCACCCTTTTATCCTTCTGCGGCGACGGTGATGATTTCGGTTACAGAGTTTTTGAGACCGTTACTCGCGTTTACAGGAGCAACGGTGCCAACAAGGCCGTGGTAATGTTTACCCCTCTTTGGGATCAGTCGGTTTATCGCCGTGTTGCAACGGATATTGAAAATCAGAAAGAGCTTTTCGGCACCCGCTACGTATTTATTCTTGTGTCCGACAAGGGCGCGGTTGAAATCAAAGTCTGAATTCCCCAAAATCCTCGGGCAAGGGGGCCTCTATTGTAAGTGGCTCTCCTGTTATTGGGCTGAGCATGGATACCCTTCCGCAATGCAAAAGCTGGCGGGGATACTCCTCACTCTTTTGTCCGTAAAGCCAATCTCCCGTAATGGGATGACCTATATATGAAAGATGAACTCTTATCTGGTGCGTGCGCCCGGTAAGAGTTTTTATTTTTAACAGAGCTTGTCTTTCCGCGTGGGCAACAACCTCGTACTCGGTAATAGCCGATGCTCCGTCGGGAGAGTCGCAGGTTTCTCTTTTTATGGTGGCGATTCCGGGGATTCTGCGGATATTTCTATCTATTCTTCCCCGATCTGCAACGGGATTTCCCTCAACCGCGGCATAGTAGATTTTGTTAAAAATGCCTTTTTTCATCTGCTCCGTTATCAGGTCGTGAGCGAGGCGGTTCTTTGCAATTATCACCACGCCGGACGTATCTCTGTCAAGGCGGGTGGCGCATCTGAAAACAAACTTTTCGCCCTTTTCTTCATAATAGCCGGCTACGATATTCGCCAGGCTGTCGTCTATATGGCCTTTTGAGGGATGGCAGGGGAGAAAGGGTGGCTTATTTACTGCCAAAATATCTTCGTCTTCGTATAGAACGTTGAGGGCGCCCTTTCGAGGGTATATGTTTTCGGAGCTTTCTCTGTCTTCGATAACAATCCGAAGAGTATCCCCTATTTTTACCGTCATGTTTGCAAGGACGGGCTCCCCGTTGAGGGTTACGCTCCCCTCTGTTCTTTTTAACTCCGAGTAAAGGGCGGCGGATATATTAAGATTCTTTTTTACAATATCCCTTACCGCCCTTCCGTCTTGTGCGGCGGTAACGGTAAAAACTATTATTCTTGTCATGGTTTTATTTTGTGGGGAGTAAGTTTCTCTGCCCGTCTTTGATACTTATTGTATATCTGAAGCCGTCAACAGAGTCGTAGATAACGTAGTTTTCAGTAACGGTCAGACCACCTTCGTAGTCAGCGGCAAGTATTTTGGAGTCTTCGTCTTGATGCAAATAGAGAAACGTAGGCTTGTTGGGATCCTGGCAGACGAGGAACTTTTCGTTGCCGTTAAAATCTCTTGCGGCGATGCCTGTGGGTGTGGATTCCTCGCCGTTGAAAGTGAAGAGCTCTTCTTCGTCGGAGAAGGTGAGGGTTTCGCCTATAAGTCCCGACAGATACACTCCTTCTTGTATTAAGAGAGGATCGTTTCCTTCTTCATCGGTGACCCATAGCTTATCTCCCGCCAGTATATATACAGCTCCGTTGGCCACGTCAAAGGTCTTTACTTCCTTTTCTCCGAATATAACCTCGAATTGAAGCCCGTCAGGGGTGTACTTTCTCAGTTCTCCCTGTTCAGCGGCTATGCCGTATATGTTATTCTTTGTAATAATAGTCTGGGTGCAGATAACTCTGCCCACAGCCTGAGATTTACCGTCGGGTATGGCCATCCCGAAAAGGGTGGATGAGCTTTTATTGGTATAGTATATCTTGTCGCCAGCGGCAAAAAGATTTTTTGTGGCGGATCTTTCCACCTGTTTTACTTGGCCGTTTACATCTTTGAAATACAGTCGGTCGTCTATTGGCGATGTATAGTAGAGTCTATCCCCGTATTCCGCGGCACTGCCGCCGAAGTAGGCGTTGAGCCCCGATACCGTTGATTCAAAGGGTATGGACTGGGGTAGGTTTTCCTGTAACTTGTCCGAATCCTTATCTCTGGGCAAAAGCAGAGCCAATTCCACCGCTATAAGAATGGCGATTCCTCCTAGAACTACTGCCACGGCAAGAAGTTTTCCGGGGCGGGGGAGAGCCTTCTTCAGCTTTTCTTTCAGGGTAAGGGGCTTCGGCGTTTGCTCGGGCTTTGGAGGGAGAAGCTTCTGTTTTTCGGGAGCAACGGCCTGACGCAGAGTGCTGTTTTCAAGACGGAGAGCTTCAACTTGTTGCTCCAGTAATCTTTTTGTTTTCATCTGTCAGCCTGCCTTTCTGCCCCGTAGCTTATAAGGTCTGCAAGGGGGATTTCGGCCAGAGAGCCTATACCCTCAGCTATTTTCTCAATACCCATTCCCTTAATGTTTGCAAGGTAGAGGGTGTTTTCTTCCAGAACTAAAAGGTTTTCATTGAGTAATGTAAACTCCTTTACTTTTCCCGAGAAGAAAGCATGAGCCTTTTCTTCCTCTTTGTTTAATCCAAAAAGGGTACCGTTATAAAGGTAGAAAACGTAGTCTTCCGACACTGCGATAAGGGTGGATTCGGTATCCGATACCTTTATCTTCTCTTGGCTTGAGAGCTTTGTTCTGTAAAGGGCAAGGCTACTGTTATCCTTATTTATATGGTACATATATCCGTCTGTTAAAGTGAAGGAAAGGATATCCTCTCCCTCCATAAACAAATAACCGTTCTTGCCGTTTATATATATTTTGTGTATATCTCCTCCGTCGGTCAGGGCGTATAGAGTATTATTGTAGGCTTTCAAGTCTGTGACAGAGATGTTTTTGATCAGTGTGGTCTTTTCTTTTCCGTCGGTACGTATTCTGTATATTGCACGGTCGTTGCTGTCGTAATAATACAAGCAATATTTGTAGACATCCAAATGGGTCGCAGCCCCTTCGGTGACGGTTATTTTTTCTCCGTTTATATACTTATATATATAGGCGCCGTCTGAAAGGTAAAATATTTCATTCTGAATGGCAATCTGTGGGTGTGCTGTGGTTGATCCTGTCTTGTTGAATCCTTCTACGGTGTCGGGAATAAAGGAGGGGTCGTTTATAGACTGGTCTTCGGCATAAGGAGTGGCCATTTCTCTTATAAAACTGCTTGCAATCAGAGCTATGCCGCCAATAAGTATTAAAACAGCAATAATGATAAGTATTCTTTTTGCAAAAAAGGTAACAGAGACTCTTTTCAGTATGGCGTCGGGGCTTTTGGTTTTCATTGCCTCCAGCGTCTGGGGGCGTATATGTTCCGTTATCTCTGCGTTTTCTTTTTTTAGCTGGGCTATTTCTTTTGCTAACGCCTCTTTGTACCTATTATCGGCCATGTAAACCCTCCTCTGTAAAGCATTATATAATCAGTATATCATATAAAGGGTCGGCAGTCAAGGGAGAGGTGTTGACATTTGTGTTCAAATTCTGTATAATCTTACTATATAATATATAGGAGCAGAAAAAATGGAAAATAAGAATTTGCAGAAGTGCGTTGATTTTATCCTTGAGATAGAAAAGCTTAAGACTATATACAGGCAGACTTATACTATATACGAAGATAGACAGGAGAACGATACGGAACATTCTTGGCATCTTGCCGTTATGGCCATGTTGCTTGCTGACCAAGCTGATGAGCCGGTAGATGTTACGAAGGTTTTGAAAATGGTTCTTATCCATGATATAGTGGAGATAGATGCGGGGGACACCTACTGCTACGATTCCGAGGGGTATAAGACCAAGGCTCTTCGTGAAACCGCTGCTGCGGAAAGGATATTTGGTATTCTTCCCGTTGAGAAAGGTAGGGAGATAAAAGAGCTATGGGAAGAGTTTGAAGCCTGTGAGTCTGCCGAGGCCAGGTTTGCCGCTGCTTTGGATAGGCTCCAGCCCTTACTTCTTAACCTCGCCCGTAAAGGCCGTTCCTGGCATGAGCACGGTATCACCTCTGAAAAAGTGTATAAGCGAAACGAGAGGGTTAAGGACATCTCGGAAAGCTTGGGTGGTTATATATATTCTCTTCTTGATGACGCCGTTGATAAGGGATATTTGCCGAAATAACTCCTTTGTTGGGAAGCATTTGTCATAGGTCGATTTTTCCATTGGTAATATTGCTGACTTCAGATTAAATATTCTACAGATGTATAATGCTCATATGACAAATGAAGAAAAAGATGAAGAGTGTAAAAAAGTGCAAAAAAGGCGATAGTTAAGGGAAAATATTGGTCAAAAAGTTGCGGGGAGAGATAAAAAAAGATAAAAAAAAGTGTTGACAAAAGGGATGGGTTGTGGTATAATAATCAAGCCGAAAACGAAAGGACGAAAAAAACTCCTTCAAATTCGGAATTGCAACTTGAAAATTAAACAGTGATAGAACCCTGATATTTTTTTTGAAGAGTATTTAAACACTCCAACCGAGATAACAAAAATCGGTTAAAGATTTAAAGCCGGCGTGATACAGGAATGTATCGCAAAGGACTCAAGAATGAAATTTGATCTTC
>JAZQLP010000146.1:0-5066 GCA_045542755.1 Eubacteriales bacterium | reverse complement strand
GTGACCCCTCCCCCCGCGTTCAGCCCAAACCCCAACCCCGTCAGCCCCGAATTACCCAGATTCCCGTAAGCGTAATGCCCGAAAGACACAGTACGGCCGTTAAGTATTCGGCAGGTCAGAGGGTACGCCACAAGATATTCGGCGAAGGAGTAATTACCGAGGCGGTAAACATGAGCTCCGACTCCCTGCTGACTATTGAATTTGAAAAGGCGGGCGTAAAGAAGCTTATGGCCAACTTTGCAAAGCTTGAAACCATAGACTAAAGGAGAAGAAAATGACTAATCCTCTTGTTGTTATTCTTTTGGCGGTTTGTTCCATTCTGTCCCTTTTGGCGGCAGTGTTCGGAATAATCGTCCTTGTTAAAATGAAAAAGAGCTCTTCGGGAGAGGCCGAAAAGAAGCTCCGTGCCGAAATAGGCGAGAGCCTCACCTCCCAGAGAAGGGAAATAAACGAGCGACTTGACAGCATTTCCTCCGCCCTCCACAGAGATATAAGCGACGGTATGGAAAAGGTGTCTGGGCTCCAGAGCAAAAACATGAGCGCCGTGACCACCCAGCTTGAAACAAGACTGGGGGCCTTTGAAAAGTCCATGTCCGATGACAGTAAGAATCTCGACCTTCGTATGGCAGAGCTTCGCAAATCTCAGGAGGACAAGCTTGAAAGTATCCGCAAGACCACCGAGGATACTCTCACCTCCTTGAAGGATTCGAATCAGGCCAAGCTTAACGAGATTGAAAACACCGTCCGCGAAAAGCTTGACAAGACCCTCACCGAAAGGGTGTCTGAGTCCTTCAGGCAGGTAAGTGAACAGCTTGAAGCGGTGTATAAGGGCCTTGGCGAGATGCAGAACCTTGCCGCAAACGTGGGAAGCCTGAAGAATATGCTTTCCAGCGTTAAGCTCCGCGGCGAATTTGGTGAGACCCAGCTTTCAAGAATTCTGGAACAGCTCCTTTCCCGTGAACAGTACGACGAAAACGTGATCACCGTAAAGGGTAGCGGCGACCCCGTTGAATTTGCGGTAAAGATCCCCTCAAAGGAAAAGGGCAGCGAGTTTATTTATCTGCCCATTGATGCCAAGTTCCCCCTTGACCTTTACAATCATCTTATAGACGCCTACGAGTCTGACGATAAGACTGTGGTTGCGGCGGCTAAAAAGGCCCTTTACGACAGAGTGAAGACCGACGCCAAGAACATATACACAAAATACGTAAATCCTCCCGTTACTACTGACTTTGCAATAATGTTCCTTCCCACCGAAGGGCTTTTTGCCGAGGTTATCAGAGACCCCGAGCTTACCGAAAAGCTTCGTAACGATTTCCACGTTACAGTTTGTGGCCCCTCCACCGTCACAGCCTTCCTCAATAGCTTACAGATGGGATTCCGTACCCTTGCCATTGAGAAGAGCTCGGGCGAGGTATGGAGAATTCTGGGTGAGGTCAAGACCGAGTTTGGAAAGTTCGGTGATACCCTTGAAAAGGTAAAGAGAGGCCTTGAATCCTCAAGCAAAGAGCTTGATAATCTTGTTGGTACCAGAACCAGAGCCATCAACCGTAAGCTCCGCGACGTTCAGGAAATGCCCGTTTCGTCGGGTAACGATTTTGCACTTCCCGAAGTAGAGGAATAACTATGATATATCTTGATAACGCCGCCACCACCCGCCCCTCACAGGCGGCCATGGATGCGGTAAGGGAGAATTGGGAGGTCTATTCAAATCCCGCTTCTCTTCATAAATTCGGTCTTGACGCCGAAACTGCCCTGGAAAATGCACGTCAGACCATAGCCCGTTCCATGGGGGTAGACCACGAGTGCTTTTATTTTACAAGCGGCGGCACAATGTCGGACAATATTGCCATAAGGGGTTACCTTCAGACAAAACGCAAGGGCCGGATAATAACCTCCGCCTTTGAGCATCCTGCCGTTGCAGAGTGCTTTAAGAGCCTTGAGGGTGCGTTTGAAGTGGTGTATATAAAGCCCGAGAATGGCATAATCACCGCCGAACTGGTGGAAAGGGAACTAACCGCCGACACGGTGTTTGTAAGCATTATGCAGGTCAATAACGAAACGGGCGCAAAGAACGATATTCTGGGAATCTCTCAGCTTTTGAGGGAAGAGGGGATAGTCTTTCACACCGATGGGGTGCAGGGGTATCTCAAAGAGCCCTTCACCTACTCAAAGGTGGATATGGCGTCCTTTTCCGCCCACAAGACCCACGGCCTTAAAGGTATAGGCGGCTTATACGTTAAAAAGGGACTCCGTCCAAAGCCCATGATATACGGCGGCGGACAGGAGGGTAATATACACTCGGGTACGGTGAACGTAATGGGCGCCGTTGCCTGGGCGGCGGCGGTTGAGGATATTCTCAAAACCGCTACCGAGGACAGAAAACGGGTAGAAGAGATAAACGCAAGGTACAGAGAAGCCGTCACTTCTCTCGGCGGTAAGATACTCACTCCCGAAGTATCCTCCCCCTACATTCTTTCGGTGGCCTTTGAGGGTTATCTGGGAGAAAATATACTCCACTACCTCTCCGAAAGAGAGATATACCTCTCTACCGGTTCGGCCTGCTCGTCAAAGAAGGTCAGCCCCGTAATGAGGGCCCTTGGGTACGAAAATCTTCAGAAATCTGTGTTAAGACTCAGTTTTTCTTCGGAAAACACCCTTGAAGAGGTAGACGTTGTTGCCACAGAGTTAAAGAACGCCTTAAACGAAGTAATAAAGTACAATTAAATCAATAGGAGAAAAATATGACTGACGTTATAATGCTCAAGCTTGGCGAGTTGGTTCTTAAAGGACAGAACCGCAGAAGATTTGAGGACAAGATGCTTGGAAAAATAAAGCGCATACTCAATCGCTTCGGTAGCGGAAAGGTACGCTCCTGCCAGTCCACCGTATACGTGGAGGAACTGGACGAGAGCGTTGATTACGACGAGCTCATGACCGTGCTTGGCAGGGTATTCGGCGTTGTTGCTCTCACCAGAGCAAAGGTTATTCCCTATGAGTTTGAGGAAATGAAGGAGGCCGCCGCAAAGGCACTTTCTTCAAAGCTCCGCAGAGCTGAAACCTTTAAGGTAAAGGCTAAAAGAGCCGATAAGACCTATCCCTACAACTCCCCTCAGATAGAGATGCTTTTAGGCGCCTATATCCTTGAAAATTTCCCCAACCTCTCCGTAGACGTTCATAATCCTCAGGTTACTGTATACATTGAGGTTCGTGAGGGTAAGGTGTACGTTCACGACACACCCGTAAAGGGCGCGGGCGGCCTTCCTTCCGGAATGTCGGGCCACGGTATGCTTATGCTTTCGGGCGGTATAGATAGTCCCGCGGCAGGTTACTGCCTTGCAAAGAGAGGCATGCAGATATCCGCGGTTCACTTTGAGAGTCCTCCATACACCTCCGAAAGAGCCAGAATGAAGGTTGAAAGACTGGCTTCAAAGCTTGCCGCCTATACGGGTTGCGTTGAGCTTTACGTCGTGGGCTTTACCAAGGTTCAGGAAGAGATCCGCGACAAGTGCCGCGAGGATCTTTTCACCGTTATTATGAGAAGATTTATGCTCCGTATTGCCTGTAATATAGCCGCAGAGGTGGGCGCAAAGGCCATAATCACCGGTGAAAGTCTGGGACAGGTTGCATCCCAGACCCTTGATGCTATAAACTGTACCGATGCCGTTGCCACTATGCCCGTGTTCAGACCCTTTATCGGTACCGACAAGCAGGATATAATAGACATAGCTTATAAAATAGACACCTACGATATATCCATCGAGCCCTACGAGGACTGCTGTACCGTATTCACTCCCAGACATCCCAAGACTTCTCCCAGAATGTCCGATATTGAAGCCGAAGAGGCAAAGCTTGATATCGAGGCTCTTGTTTCTCAGGTTGAGTACGAGCATTTGCACATTGACTAAGGACGTGCCCAATGAATGCTGTTGAAAAGGTCGTATCGTTTCTTTCTTCTAAAGGTTATACCATAACCACTGCAGAGTCCTGCACTGGCGGACTTGTTGCCTCAAGGATAACCTCTGTCCCCGGCTCGTCGTCGGTGTTCGGGGGAGGCTTTGTTACCTACTCGGAGGAAATGAAGCACAAAATCCTGGGCGTACCCCGTAACGTTCTTGAAGAGGCGGGAGTATACAGCTTTGATACCGTCGAGTATATGGCAAAGAGAGCCCTTGAAATAACGGGGGCAAATGTTTCCGTTGCCGTTTCGGGCATAGCAGGTCCAGGCGGCGGCACAGAAAAGGACCCCGTGGGTACCGTTTACTTCTGTTTTTGCTTTAAGGACGTTATTTCGGACGTAAAGGACGTTACGGGCGTTATTTTATGCCGCAGGTGGTTTGTCGGAGGTCGGGAGCAGGTCCGACAGGCTGCCGCAGACTTCGTCTTTGGAGAGCTGGCTCAGGAGCTGGGTCTTTGAGGTCGGATTTTGTCGGAGATTGGACAAAAGGCTGAAATTCTCCGAACATTAATCGAAATTTTAAGATTTTCTATTTACAATCGAGTCTCACCGTGGTATTATATCAGGTGGAAATATTAATAATGTTTTCTATATTTAAAGATAAATCAACGGAGGTCAAAAAACATGGCAAGAAAAATGAAAACCATGGACGGTAACAACGCTGCCGCTCATGTGTCTTACGCTTTCACCGAAGTTGCCGCCATTTACCCCATAACTCCTTCTTCTGTTATGGCTGAAGTTACCGACACTTGGTCGGCCGGCGGTCAGAAAAACATCTTCGGTCAGCAGGTAAAGGTTGCAGAAATGCAGTCTGAAGCCGGTGCTGCAGGTGCAGTTCACGGTTCTCTTTCCGCTGGTGCTCTTACCACCACCTACACCGCATCCCAGGGTCTTCTTCTGATGATCCCCAATATGTATAAGATCGCTGGCGAACTTCTCCCCAACGTTATCCACGTTTCCGCCCGTGCTCTTGCTACTCACGCCCTTTCCATCTTCGGCGACCACTCCGACGTTATGGCATGCCGTCAGACCGGTTATGCTATGCTCGCTGCAGGTAACGTTCAGGAAGTTATGGACCTTGGCGCCGTAGCTCACCTCTCTACCATCA
>JAZQLP010000145.1:0-15732 GCA_045542755.1 Eubacteriales bacterium | reverse complement strand
CACGGTATACTTGGCAACGCCGCCGTTTTTCATAGCAGCGGTATCAATATCCTCCCATACCACATTAACGGCCTGCTTTGAATTATCAAGCATCACAGCGTTTACAGTCTCGGGAAGAACGATATCGCCGTTAAGATCGATTATCAGATCAACATCCTCAAGAGCGTCAGCCTTATTTTCCACCTCGTTGCCCTCCCTCATAAGAGCGAAGACCTTCAGCGCCTCGGTGACCTTTCCTTCAGCGTCAAAGAACGCCTGATTATCTACGGCGCATCCGCCGTACCATTTACCCGCATCGTCGGGGTCGTACTCCCCGGCGTAGGAAGAAGCCCAACCTGATCCGTACTTTTCCCAAAGGGCAAGGTTCTCTTCATAGCTTTCGCCCCCTGCGGATATCCAGGTACCTTCCCAATAGAAGACTCCAATGCCGTTGACGGTCTTATTTGCCACCGTGTCAATAACGTTCCTGACAAGATTGGCTTGTCCTTGGAGTGTAAAGGGATAATCCTTAACAATGCCTCCGCCCTCACCTATGGTGTTGCCGTAAAAATCGCTGTCTCCGGAGGTAAAGGCATAGGAAGTTTCCCCTACCATAACCTTCTTTCCGTAGGTATTTGCAATGTCTGAAAGGACGGCTGCGAGATTGTCCAGCGTACCGTGCCAGAAGGGGTAATAGGAGGACACGAACACGTCGTAATCCACTCCGTAATATTCAAGATTTTTCCCGTAACTAACGTAATTTGTGACCTTTTCGGGATTGGCGAAATGCACCGCCACGAGGGCGTTGGGACAGACCTCTCTGACGGCCTTGGACCCCGCCGACATAAGCTGGGTTATCCTCTTCCATCCGCCGAGGGCAGAGCTTGTCTCTCCTGCCATGGCGCCGTTGGTCTCATTACCTATCTGCACCATACCGACGTCCACACCTGCAGCCACTAACTTCTCCAGACATTCCTTGGTATATGTGTAAAGGGCTTCAGCTTTACTGTCTATATTCATGCCCTTCCATGCCTTGGGAACCATCTGCTTTGCAGGGTCAGCCCAGAAGTCGCTGTAATGGAAGTTTACAAGGAGCTTCATTCCGTATTCTGTGGCACGCTTGCCTATGGCTATAGCATTCTCAATATCGCAGTTGCCGCCGCCGTAGCCCCTGCCGTCGGAATCAAAGGGGTCGTTCCATATACGGACGCGAATGTAGTTTATGCCGTTTTGGGCAAGTATCTCATATACGTCCTTTTCGGTGCCGTCGTAGTCGTAGTATTTTACGCCGCCCGCCTCAAGGGAGGGAACGCAGGACGCGTCCATGCCCATAATGAAGTCCTCGGGCAGGTTTTCTACCTTTTGAACAAAAAGAGTATCGGAGCTGACGTTTACCTTAAGGTCGTGGGGGCGCCAGTCTGCATTTATCTCACGGCCTCCGCAGGCTGTCAGCAAAAGACTGACAGCCAGAAGAGTGAGGGTTAAAACAATATACGTCTTAATATTTTTCATAATCCTTATCCTATAATCTCGTCGTTAACGTAGACTCTTACGCTGATGCTTTCCGCGGTTATCTTGCCGCCTTCACGGGCAATTACCGTTACTCCTGCGGTATTGCCGTCGGCAATAAGGTTCCACTCCCCTTCAATGGTACAGGGAAGGTCGGTCTTGTGGGGATTTATTATCACCAGAGCTTTGCCCCCATTACCGTCGTCAAAGAGTATTTCAAGGATTCCGCTGCCATGCTCGGTGTGGGTTATCTGAGCACTGTCGTCGGTAAAGATACCGAAGGTCTTTCTCATCTCAATAAGACCCTTGTAATAAAGCATGGTGTTATACTGGCGGGTGCCCTCGTTGAGAACTGACCAATCAATATTGTTCACCTCGTCGGAGGACTTATAGCTGTTTTCGTCGCCACCCTTGGTGCGGAGCATTTCCTCGCCCGCCTGCCAGAAGGGAGTACCCTTGGATATCATAATAATAGTAGCGCCAAGATTATTCATGGCGTTTCTCTCGTCCTCGGTGCTGTTGGGGGCGGAGAGAAGGAGTTTATCCCAAAGAGTATTGTTATCATGGGCGCTCATGTAGTTAATGACCATGGAGTTTTCCACCGTCCAGCCCTTGCCTACACCCACGCCACCGCGAATACCAAACATCACCTTCGAGAGGTTAAGACTGTTGGGAGCGCCGTTAATATAGCCCTGTGCCGCTTTATCAAACACGCTACCCTTAAGGCCGTCGCGGATAACGTCGTTAAACACCGCTATGCCGCCTATGGCATCATCTGTGGGAACGATCTTGCTTATCTGGGTCTGATTTGCCTGGGCGCTTCCGTCAATAGTGGAGCCCATTGTCCAACCCTCGCCGTAAATAATAGCCTTGGGGTCTATTATGTGAACGGCTTTTTCTATCTCCTGCATGGTCTCAAGATCGTGGAGCCCCATAAGGTCAAATCTAAAGCCGTCAAGGTCGTATTCCTCTATCCAGTAAGAAACGGAATCCACCATAAACTTACCGAACATATATCTTTCGGAGGCGGTATCGTTACCGCAACCGCTGGCGGAGGAGTTGGCGCCGGAAGCGGTGTATCTGTAATAGTAGTAAGGAACTATCTTATTAAAGGAACTGTTGGCATCGAAGGTATGGTTATACACCACGTCCATTACCACGCTCAGACCTGCCTCGTGGAGAGCCATAACCATCTGCTTGAATTCCTTTATCCTTACCTCACCGTGGTAGGGATCGGTGGAGTAGCTACCCTCGGGAACGTTATAGTTCTCGGGGTCGTAACCCCAGTTAAACTGGGTATCGGGGGTTCTTTCGTCCACCGAAGCATAGTCGTATACAGGGAGAAGATGAATATGGGTAACTCCCAAATTCTTAAGATAATCAACGCCTACGGGCTGACCGTACTCGTTGACAAGTCCCCTTTCGGTAAAGGCAAGATATTTGCCCTTGTAGAGAGAATCTTCTATTTTGTTAGAGAAGTCTCTGACGTGTACTTCCCAGATTACGGCGTCGGAATAGGAAGAAATGGGCGATTCAAATTCAGCCTCATTCCAACCCTCGGGGTCGGTAAGAGAGAGGTCAACGACCATACCTCTGTCACCGTTAACCCCCGCCGCCTTTGCATAGGGGTCAACTGCCTCCTGGGTACCCACGGAGGTGGTTACGGAGTAGGTATAGTAGGTTCCGTGGCCACATTCCTCGGTATGTGACCAAACGCCCTTATCACCCTTTACCATATCGACCTTTTTGTAAGCCTCCACACCGTCACCTGCGGTAAAGAGGTTAAGAACAACCCTTGACGCAGTGGGCGCCCATACCTTAAAGGTGGTAGTGTTACCGTCTATATAAGCGCCGAGGTCGTTGCCGTCGTAGTGGTAATTCTGTGCGAAATATTCGCTGTCAAATATCTCGGTGGGCACGGCGGCCTTTTCTCCGTAGCCGTCAATGATCACCCTATAATTCTTTCCAAGGTCAATCTCCTCGCCGAGGGTTATATAGCCCGAAGCCGCGGGTCTGCCGAGGGTGGAGATACCCGCAACCTCAACCTGTCTGAACTCATCGTCGTCCACGACCCATACCTTGACGCTACTGAGGTCGGATATGGTGGTCTGGGGAGAAACGCTGTATTTTATTCTTGTGCCGTCAACTATTCCCGCAAGAGAAAATTTTCTTATCATATTAAGGGTTTTTCCTCCGTCGATACTGCTGAACTGATCCTCTACCCCCGATTTAAGGTAGATCACGGTTTCTTTTCCCTCGATAATTGCAAATCTGTCCTGCTCAAAGTCCTTGGTGGCGTTACCCCAGGAGCTTCCGCCGGGGTCGGAACAGTTCTTACGGACTATAAAGCCCACCTGCTCCACATCCTCGGGAACGTTAACGACAACCTTGGCGCCGTACTCGCACTCGTGGAACAGATATCCTTGCCCCGCCTTGTCGCCGTACCATATCCAGACGTCGCAATTCTCGTATGTACCGCTATACGTCCAATACAAGGTAAGCTGATTATATCCTTCCTCAAGAGGGAGAGTATATTCATCATCCGTGGGCAGAACGATTCCACCGTCGGGAATCTCAACGTGTGGTTCGTCGGTGACGTGGTTATCACACCCCACAAAAATCAAACACAAAACGAAGATGAAAATAAGGGGAATATAAAGAAACCGCTTCATATTTTTCTCCTAAAAATGATAATACAGTATATGATTATTATACCATTTTTGATAAAGAAAATCAACAGTTTTTTTAAATAAATTTTGCAAAATCATAGATACTTTTCTTTCATATACCATAAAAAGAGTTGCCCCGAAGAGCAACTCTTATCTCTATTTTCTTCTCTTTTTTCCTCTTCCCGGTTTTGAGGTCAGATAGTGAAGCAAAAGCCCGCCTATTATAGCCAATGCGGAGCTTATGGCGATAATGATATAAAACCCGTACTCTCCCGAAGCAAAGGGAAGATGAACGTTCATACCGAATATGGAAGCTATGAGTGTAGGTATCTCAATAATAAGGGTTATAACCGCCAAAACCTTCATTACGGTATTGAGGTTATTTGATATAATAGAGGCGTTGGCATCTATCATACCAGAAAGAATATCCCTATAAATAGTACACATCTCTATGGCCTGGTTGTTTTCAACCTCCACGTCCTCCATAAGGTCAAAGTCGGCCTCGTACTTCTTGTATTCCTCAAGTCTTTTAACCTTGCTCAAAACCACCTTGTTGGCGTTAAGAGAGGTAGAGAAATAAACGAATGACTTGTTAAGGCTCATAAGTGAAAGAAGGTCTTTATTCTTCATCGAGGACTGAATTGCTCTCTCAAGCTCCTGTCTTTTGCTGTTAAGATATTTGAGCGACATAATATACTGGGAGGCTATTCGGTACATAAGCTGAAGGGTCATTCTTATATGCTTGTGGGGCTCTATACGCTTAAACTTCTTTATCATAAGATCAAGAAGGGCAGTTTCTTTTTTACAGAGGGTAATATAATAATCCTTATTGTATATTACCACAAAAGGATAGGTCTCGTATATATCGTCCACAAAAACGGGAACGTCCAGAACTATCATCGTGTAGTCGTCGTCCACGTCAAGACGGGCAGATTCTTCTTCGTCCATTGCGCTTACAAGCAGGTCTTTATCTATACCCGTTATCTCGCTAAGCCTTACAACGTCGCTCATTTTGGGCTCGAATATATGAATCCACATATTCTTCTCTATCTTCTCAAATATACCCTCCTGCTCGCTAATGCAGGTAAGCTTATTCTGAACCTCTTTAAAAAGCTTTATCATATCTCTACCTCCTTTAAAAAAAGCTGTTCTTATCTCACTGAGAATCGAGCTTATCTATAAGTTCTTTATTGGGAACCAACATGTCTTGTACAACTTTATTTAGTGAGTTTGAATAGGTATACAACAGCTGGGCAACAGACATCTCACTGATATCAGAAGAAACCGATTTAAAAAACTTTGTTCCCCCTGCGGGGCTGTAGTTAAACTGGGGATTCTTTTCGGCATTAATCAGCACTTCCGTGTCGCGGGTATCCCAGAAAAGATTATCATAATATCCAAGAGCTGATTCCAAGGTAGGAAACTCATCAAAGGGCTGACAATAGGCCTTGATTATATAAGCTGCCTGCTCGGGAGCTTCGCCGTAGGTGTATATTCCCAAGCCCTCAATGGCAGAGGAGCCTCTATTAGTGTCAGGATTTCCCATAGGTCCGCAAGGAAACGGAACAACGGCAAACTCCGACGCCTGATAAGCTACCACGTTTTTAAGGTATTCCGCATTAACGAGAACCATGGCATTCCTGCCCTCGGCAAACCCCGTTACGCCTTTACTCATTGACTCGAAATTCATATATCTGCCGTACTGCTTTATTGTCCTTTTTACCCAATCTATGGCATTGGTAACGTTGTTGAAATTGAAGTTATATCCGCCTGTAGAACTTTTAGTTCTTACAAACCCGTTTGAAACGCAGGCGTACTCCAAAAAGTCGGCCTTTGAAAGGGAAGCTCCACGAACAATCGTACCCTCCACGCGTCCGTTACAAAGCCTAACCATATTCTCAAAGGCGGTCCAAGTCCACTGTCCCTGTTCGTTAAGGGCACGAACATCCACCCCTGTACACTCGGTAACGTACTTGGTATTAACAGCGAAAAACTGACTGCTGTTAAGCTGACGGGCAGGATGAGAATAAGGGGTTACCATATACAGATCCCCGTCGTACATTGCAGATTCAAGAAGAGCAGGAGATCCGTAGAGATCAAAGGTGGAAGAATCGTACTCTATAATATC
Source organism: Eubacteriales bacterium (assembly GCA_045542755.1). Lineage (GTDB taxonomy): Bacteria > Bacillota > Clostridia > Oscillospirales > UBA644 > JAZQLP01. Next base: position 9,447 of record JAZQLP010000145.1, on the reverse strand, counting down.
GCTGACCTCGGACATGGGATAAAGAAACCCGTCCTTCATCAGATTATAGGTAACGGTGGAGTCCCCACTCAAAAAAATATCGGCAACAGGCTGAGCTACTGCAGTCTGGGTCAGTATATAATCCTGCCAATTACCTGTTCTCTTACGGTAGGTTATACTTATACCGCAGTTATATTCCGACTCTATCTCGTCAAGACGTGCAAGAGCCATATCCGCCAAGGTTGTGCCGTTAATATAAAGCATAGGATTGTCGGCGTTTAGGGTGACGGTGGTGAATTGCATAATAATAAATTCAAGGCCGTAAAAATCAAGCTCTTCCATATCCCAATAGGAATCCCCCGTTTGAACGCGGGTTGGAACGCAACCGACAAAAAGAATGACGGCAAGGAATAAAACTATAAGTTTAATCAATCTCATTGTCAAGTCACCTCCTACCTTTGATGGAAGGGCAGTAAGCCCAATACTTCTTCATTATAACAAATATAATACCTCTTGTCAATAAAAATAAAGCAGGAAGTTGAATAAAAAACAAAACCGACACCACTTTAAAAGGATGTCGGTTCATTGATTAAATCATTTATTTTTATCAGAGAACTTTACTCAAAAATTCCTTGGTTCTGGGGTTTTGAGGATTGTTAAAGAGCTGATCGGGGGTTCCCTCTTCGGCAACGGTTCCGTTGTCGATAAAGAGAACTCTGTCGGCAACCTCACGGGCAAAGCCCATTTCGTGGGTAACCACGACCATGGTCATGCCTTCCTTTGCCAGATCCTTCATTACGTCAAGAACCTCCCCTACCATTTCGGGGTCAAGAGCAGAGGTAGGCTCGTCAAAGAGCATAACCTCGGGATCCATACAAAGCGCGCGAACAATGGCTATACGCTGCTTCTGTCCACCCGAAAGCTTGGAAGGATACTCGTCCTTCTTATCGTAAAGTCCTATACGGTTGAGAAGCTCCGCAGCCTTTGCCTCGGCCTCAGCCTTGGTTTTCAATTTCAACTTCACGGGCGCAAGAGTCATATTCTGCATTACCGTAAGGTTATTGAAAAGGTTAAAGTGCTGAAACACCATTCCCATACGTCTGCGGGCAACGTTGATGTCCACAAAGTTCTGGTTATACAGTTCTTTACAGCGGCGATTGTATGGGGAACCTTCGTTTCTACGAAGAAGGTCTTCGGCCTTTATTTTAGCAATAGCCTCATCCTCAGAAAGTCCCTCCTTGCAAAGAACCTTGAAGGTCTTTGACAGGGTTATGACGTCCCTATGCAGATAAGGGTCTATAGGGGTTATAAGGCTGTCGCCCAGCCATATTTCGCCGAAAGTGGGGGCTTCAAGAAGGTTCATACATCTGAGCAAGGTGCTTTTTCCGCTACCCGATGCGCCAAGTATAACTACCTTTTCTCCTTTTTTTATCTCGCAGGAAAGAGCCTTGAGAACGCTGACAGAGCCGAAGTTCTTGTATATGTTTCTAACGCTTATCACTTGCTCTCAACCTCTTTTCTATGATTTTTATACAGAAGGTAAGCACGTATACTATAGCCAGATAGAACAGCGCCGTAACGGTCATGGGAACTATGTAGCTGGCCATATTCTGACCGCTACCTATTATCTTTGCCGCCTGAGTAAGGTCGTACATACCTATCATGCTGACAATAGATGTTTCCTTGATAAGGGCGATAAGCTCGTTACCTATGGCGGGAATAACGTTCTTTATAGCCTGAGGGATAACCACGTTTACCATTGTGGCCGCGCCCGTAAGGCCTAAAGCTCTGCCTGCCTCGGTCTGCCCCACGTCAACGGAGAGTATACCCGCGCGGATATTTTCGGCAACGTAAGCTCCCGAGTTTATACCGAAAGCGATAACTGCCGTAAGTAACTGGGGAAAACCTCTTATGGCAAATATAACGTAAGCCATTATAAAAAGCTGCAACGCCATAGGAGTACCGCGAATAACGGTAACGTATACCTTTGCAATAGCCTTGGGAATAACCGTCCATTTTGTACGGCGGCAGATCATAGCCAATGCTATCAGAGTACCGATAACAAGACCCAGAATCATTGCGCCTACCGAAATTATAACGGTGGTCTTAAGACCTTCCCAAATGCTGTTCATATACCTTTCGGTGGAAAACAGCTCTATGATTTTACTGAAAAAATTCATTGTTTTGCTCGGCTTCTTGCCGAAGCCCTTCCTTTATTTATGAGGTATGAACAGATATCTTATTCAAGACCCATGTGCTTCATAACCAGCTTCTGAATCTGGTTTACGCCGCTTTCATCAGCAACGAGGTACTCGTTAAGTACGGCGTTGATAGCTTCGAGAAGCTCGGTATTACCCTTGGTTACGCAGATAGCGTACTGTTCCTCGGTAGGAGCGTCAGCTTCGCCTTCGCCACCTGCATAATAAAGGGGAAGACAAGCAAGGCTATCATTCTTTTCGGTGATAAACTGTGCGGGAAGCTCGTCGATGATAACAACGTCGATAGCCTGAGCGCCGATAGCGTCAGCGGCAAGCTGAGCGTTATCAAAGTTAGCCATGGTGGTACCGGTGCCGTAAAGAACGCCGTCGTAACCGTAGTCGGGATCTTCTTCGGTACCATTGATTTCGCCATCGGTGTAGATAGCGCCGGTGGTATCGGTCTGAACGCCGATTCTCATACCGGCAAGAGCATCCCAAAGGATGTACTCATCATTAACGGTAACTATATTTGCATTATCTTTAGCGTAAATAACGTACTGAACGGAAGTGTAGTAAGGAATGGAGAAGTCTACCTTTTCCTGTCTGGCTTCGGTAATGGTGATACCTGCAGCGCCGCAGTCACAAACCTTACCCTCGGATACGTTATCTATAATAGCAGAGAATTCAACGTTTACAAACTCGATCTCCTTACCGAGCTTTTCACCAACAGCGTTCATGATTTCAACGTCAACGCCTGCGATCTCGGTACCTTCATAGTACTCAAAGGGAGCAAAAAATGCGTTGGTGTGAACGATTATAGTCTCGTTTGTGCTAACGCAGGAAGCAAAGGACAATACGGTGCAGGCAAGAATTGCCATAGCAAGTAATACTGCAAAAATCTTTTTCATAATGATCCTCCTATGTGTTAAAAAAGAATTGCCATTCCGGGCAAAAGCCCGGAATGACAGATAAAATTACCAATGATTTTGAAAGACTTATTTAACCATCTTTGCAACTTCATCTGCAAAGTTGTCTTCTCTCTTTTCGATACCTTCGCCCTTTTCGAAACGGTAAACCTTTACGAGCTTGATATCAGCGCCAAGAGCCTTAGCGGTGTTGGCAATGTACTTGCCTACGGTTACGCTTTCATCCTTGAAGAATGCCTGTTCGGTAAGGCAGTTTGCCTCGTAGAACTTGCCCATTCTACCGGAAGCTATCTTTTCGATAACAGCGTCGGGCTTGTTAGCCATCTTGGGGTCGTTCTTTATCTGAGCCATGCAGATCTCGAGCTCGCTGTCGATAACTGCCTGGGGAACGCTTTCCTTGTTGAGGTAGGTGGGGTTAAGAGCTGCAACCTGCATTGCAACGTCCTTACCGCAAGCAGCGAACTCAGCGGTAGCTGCAACCTCGGGAGTGGTTTCGAACTGGGAGATAACACCGATCTTACCGTTACCGTGGTTGTAGGTAGCAACAGCGCCTTCAACTCTGAGGAAACGTCTTACGGTGATGTTTTCGCGGATAACCATAACGAGGTCCTGACGGGTCTCTTCTACGGTCTTACCTTCAGCGTATTCGGTAGCGTTGAGAGCGTCAACGTCAGCGGGATTCTTTTCAGCAACGATCTTAGCAACGTTTGCTGCGAATTCCTGGAACTTTTCGTTCTTGCCAACGAAGTCGGTTTCAGCGTTTACTTCAAGAAGTACGGCTACGCCGTTCTGGTTGTATATAGCAATAGTGCCTTCAGCTGCGATTCTGCCAGCCTTCTTAGCAACGGTTGCAAGTCCTTTTTCTCTGAGAAGTACGATGGCCTTTTCCATATCGCCTTCAGCTTCAACGAGGGCGCGCTTGCAGTCCATCATACCAACGCCGGTTCTTTCTCTGAGAACCTTAACGTCCTGTGCAGTAATGTTTGCCATTGTTATTTCCTCCTTAAAACTATGTCTTTGTCCGAATTATTCAGCGGGAGTTTCTTCGGGAAGCTCAGCTACTTCTTCAGATGCTTCCTGTTCGCCCTGTCTGCCCTCGAGAATAGCGTTAGCCATGGTAGAGGAGATGAGCTTTACGGCGCGGATAGCGTCGTCGTTACCGGGGATTACATAGTCAACTTCGTCGGGATCGCAGTTGGTGTCAACGATAGCAACGATAGGAATATGGAGCTTTCTTGCTTCAGCAACAGCATTGTGTTCCTTGCGGGGGTCAACGATAAAGAGAGCGCCGGGGAGCTTCTTCATTTCCTTGATACCGCCGAGGTACTTTTCAAGCTTTTCGATTTCGAGGGTGAGCTTTGCAGACTCTTTCTTGGTAAGGAGCTCGAAGGTGCCGTCTTCCTGCATCTTCTTGAGCTGGTTGAGTCTGGTGATTCTCTTCTTGATGGTTTCGAAGTTGGTGAGCATACCACCGAGCCATCTGGTGTTAACGTAGTACTGACCTACGCGTTCTGCTTCTTCCTTAATGGAATCTGCAGCCTGCTTTTTGGTACCAACGAAAAGAACGCTTTCGCCGTTTTCAGCGAGTTCACGGATGAACATGTAAGCTTCTTCTACCTTCTTAACGGTCTTCTGAAGGTCGATGATGTAGATACCGTTTCTTTCAGTGAAGATGTACTCTGCCATTTTGGGGTTCCATCTTCTGGTCTGATGTCCGAAATGGACACCTGCTTCGAGCAGCTGTTTCATGGAAATTACTGCCATTTTGTTTTCCTCCTGTCGGTTGATTCCTCCATTCCCGCAAACCTGCCACGCAGTACAACCTGTGCCGCGCACCGAAACAGGCCACAAAGGGAATGTGTGAATTCATTTTATTTTGATATGTTGCGTACCAAGCTGTTACACCTGGCCGTTAACCGTGATATTATACCATAAAAAGGATAAGATTTCAACCTCAAAAGCCTATAATTCAAAAAATGTTCAGATTTGTCACCCCCATTAGAGCGAATACCTGCATTAATCGGCATACTCAAGCATAGAGATATACTAATCTCAAAATAAAGCGGCGGTAACTCAAAACCGCGGAAAGAGGTATAAATGCTTATAATGTCAACCAAAATAACCAAGCGCAAGATTGTGGCCCTTTCGGTAATATGCGCCTGCCTGATACTCCTTGTTCTGGTCACCGTTCCCCCCACCGACACACAGACGGTAAAGCAGAACAACACCACCGTCAAGACAAACGACGACAGAGTGGGATATCTTGGCACCTTCGGCTGGACGGTATCCCAAGAGCCCACGGAGACCATTGAGGTGGTAATTCCCAACGATTTTGACGACACGTACAACAACTACAACGCTCTTCAGCAGTCCCAGGGCTTTGACCTTTCCTCATATAAAGGAAAAACCGTGACCCGCTATACCTACGAAGTGCTGAACTATCCCGTAGCCACCACCGATAAGGTCAACGTAAACATACTCGTATACAAAAACAAGGTCATCGCAGGCGACGTAACCTCCACCTCCGTGGGCGGATTTATGCACGGCCTTGCAAAGCCCAATTCGGACGCAGCCAATGGCCAGGGCGACGACCACGACGTATTTGAAACAGGCTCCACGGGACTTACCCAGGACGAAATCATAGAAGATATCCTTTCAAATATTGGGGATAAATAGCAAAAAAAAATCCTTGCCGTCAAAGCAAGGATTTTTTCTTATTCACTTATAAATCAACCCTCTGCGGAATCTCCTGCGGGCTTCTGATACCTTGACCTGTCACTATAGAAGGTATACAAGGTCTGGGGGTCGATAAGGTCATCGGGAAGGGTCATAAGGGCTTCCCTCTGAGCCAGAGCAATCTTTTCCGCCGCGTTAAGAGTGTTGTAGGTATAATAGTGATTTATACCCGTGGTAGCGTGAACGGAACAGATGCAGTTAACGTACTTACTCTTTGAGGTGGTGGGCAGGCAGGGATACTCGCCCTCGGGCACCATATAAGAGTATACGGGGAGCTTCTGGCTGTTATAAAGAATGGTTTCGGGAGAAAGGGGCGGGCAAACGTACTCTGCATCCTTGGTCTTTATATACATATAGGGGAAGGAACGGTCGGAGTCGATAAACACAGCAAGGCTTACGTCGGTACAGTGCTCGGTTGCTATCTGCTTTGTTTCGTTGCAGACGTAGAGGAAGTGGTGCATATCGCAATACTCGGTGGGCTCTGTACCCGCCTTGTATACGCCCGTCTTAATACGGCTGGAGCTTCTGGGGTCGGACTGGCAGGCCTTTGTGGGTATCTTGCCACTTACAGAACAGTACTGGGCGGTGACTATACCGTCGGGCTTTGTCCAATCGGTTTCCCCGGGAGATGCCTCCTCAAGAAGGGTCATAACGTCGTGCCACATATTGATATGGTGGGTATTGTCGTTAGTAGCGGGAGTATCGTAACCGCTCCATATTCCGGCAAGAAGGTTGGGAGTGTATCCGATAAACCATCTGTCCTTATAGGAGTTTGTGGTACCTGATTTTCCCGCGGTGGCTATGCCGTCAAGCTCCGCATCTGCAGCGCTTCCCTTGAGTGCGTCAAGGATATCCGTCATAACGTAGGCCGTCTGAGGAGTAAATACTATCTGTCTGTCAACCTCGTTTTCATAGAGTATCTTACCGTCGTAGGTTTCAACGCGGGTTACGCATCTGGGGGAAGAATATATTCCCTCGTTTGCAAATACGGTATAAGCGGCGGTGACCTCCTGCAGGGTAAGACCGTAGGTAAGAGCGCCTACGGAAAGGGGCGCAAGGTTCATATCCTGAGGTACGAGATTCTTAAGACCGAGCATGGTCTTTGCAAAGTTAAACGACGTCTCAACCCCTATCATCTCAAGGATCTTTGCGGCGGGAGTGTTGTAGGAGTTTGAAAGGGCGTTCTTAACGTCCAGATATCCGTTGTAGGTATTGTCGTAGTTTGTGGGCCAGGGAGAATAGGTGTACTTTATTTCAAGGCCCGTAACGGGGCTGATAAGGTACGACTGACCCTCAAGAAGCTTTATGGCGCTGTTCATTATCATAAGGGGAGAATCGTCAATGGCGGTTCCCGCGGTTATGATATTGTTTTCTATGGCGTAGCCGTAAACGGAAAGGGGCTTGATTGAAGAACCGGGCTGACGGATAGCGTCGGTGGCTCTGTTAAGGAGTCGGGAGCTGCTCTTCTCTCCCCTACCACCTATTACGGCAAGGATGTTACCCGTATCGGGATCAAAAAGCTCAAAGGCTATTTCGGGCTTGTCTTCACCCTCGGGTACTTCAAGGTAGTTATCCTCGTTATAGAAATATTCTTCGCATATTTCCTGATACTCTACCACCATAGTGGTGTAGATACGCAGACCGCCGGTATAAAGAAGGCTGGTGGATTCGTTGGCCGTATATCCGAATTTCTCTATAAGGTCGGCCTTAACGGTGTTAAAGACCATATCGGAGAACCAGGAGAGGATTCTGGAAGAAGAGCCGCCAGCGGTTCTGTCACGAAGAACAAGCTCCTCTTTAATATACTGCTCGTATTCAGCCCTGGATATCTTTTCCTGATCCCACATCTCGTAAAGGACGTGATTACGGCGTTCCCTGTTTCTGTCGGGATTTCTATAGGGCTCGATATATGCGGGAGATTTGGTAATACATACTATGGCCGCACACTCGGTGGGGGTAAGATCCTTTACTTCCTTATCGAAATAATACTTCGCCGCCGCGTAAATACCCTCTTGGTTATTACCGAAGGTTACGGCGTTGAGGTAATATTCAAGTATCTGCTCTTTGTCGTATCTTCTTTCAACGTAAAGGGCACGGAGCATTTCTCTTATCTTTCGGGAAATATCCTGCTTGTCGTCCCTTGTAACGTTCTTTACAAGCTGTTGGGTAAGGGTGGAACCGCCCGCAAGACCGTCGGTGCTTCTACCCAAAGCCTTATTGAGAACGTAATTAAATGTGGCCTTGGCGGTGGTGATTACGTCAACGCCGTTATGCACATAAACACGCTTATCCTCTACGGCGACAACCGCATCAAGGAGAGCCTTGGGCATCTCTTCGGCACTTACCCAGAATCGGTTCTGGTCGCCGTAAAGCTCCTCGTATTCCACGTATCCGCCCGTTTCAAGGCTGTTGGCGTAGATTACGGAGGTATAGTCAAGCTCAAGGTTTGCCAGCTTATCGTCAAGCTCGGGGTCGGTATAGGCATAGATAATGGTTACGCCCACGCCAAGAACGAGAACACCGATAACACCCAAAGATACTCCCCAGAAAAAGATAAAGGAGAATATTCTTGCAAGTATTCTTACCCACAGGGGGCGACGCTTCATATATTTTTCGGGATGACGCATCCAGAGAGGAAGGGAATCGGCAACCTGCTTTTTCTTCCTCTTTTTCCTCTTGGGCGCAGATTGATCCTTATGGGCAGTGGCCTTGGCCTCGGTAGCTTGAGGCTCTTGGGCAGGAGTTACCTCTTCCTTCTGAGGAATCTCGGGAATGGGAGGAATCTCTGTTTCAGAGGTGTCCCCTACGAAGGGAGAATCGGAAAAAGGATCCCCGTCCTCAACGGCCAAGGGTGAAACCTCTATAACGTCACCGTCCGTGGCAGGTGCAGGTTTTTCCTCCTCCCCGCCTATATAGATACCCGCGCTTTCGGCAAAGGTACCGTCGGGGCTGTCGATAAAATCTCCGTCCTCAGGCTGGGTAGGTATCTGCTCAAGATCGATACTTTCTTCTTGGGGAGTCTCTACCTTTTTCTCGGGCTCCTTAGAGAAGGGATTATTAAATTTTTTGTGCTTGTCTGGCTGTCGCAATTTAAGACCTCCGAAAATATCTCACAAAAATCTTCAATCAAATCTATGTATAATATACCCAGAGAAGGCGCAAATACCCACTCCGAGTGTATATTCTATTTTATTATACCATAAAATCCCCGTTTTGTAAAGTAAAATTTCATTACATTTTTTAGTAAAGTGGAATTGGTATTTTTTTACTCAAAAGGTATTGATTTTTCGGGGGTTTTGTGCTATAATTTTACTGCGATACAAATCGCGCCCCTTGACAGGGAAAAAATAATACGTTAAAGGAAGTATCCATTATGCTGAAAGTTGCTATGTTATCATGTTGGCACGTTCACGCCAAAGGCTACGCAAAGAGAGTAAAGGCCAACGAAAACGCTGAAGTCGTTGCAGTTTGGAACGAAGACGTTGAAGCAGGTCAGGCTTGGGCCGACGAGCTTGGCGCAAAGTTCTATTCCAACCTTGACGAACTCCTTGCAAACCCCGAAATCGACGCCGTTATCTGCGACGCCCCCACCACTCATCACAAAGAAG
>JAZQLP010000144.1:0-15362 GCA_045542755.1 Eubacteriales bacterium | reverse complement strand
CACCTGCAAAAGCAGGTGCCGTCCTCTTATGATATTATTAAAATTCAAGGGCAGGAATTATTTCAATTTTCCAAGCTTCTGGGTATTTGCAATAACTATAAGGGTGGCGTCTTCAGAAAGCGGCTGCTCGGGATTGACGTTTACGCTTACCTTTTCGCCCTTTTTGATCGCGACGATATTAAAACCGTACTTTCTACGCAAATTCAGCTCTATCAGGTTCTTGCCTACCCACTCGCTCTTTACGTCTATCTCAATCATCGACACGTCCTTTGACAAGGAGATCATATCAATGAATCCGGAGCTTAACAAATTCTTTGCAAGACGTATGCCCGATTCTTTTTCGGGTAAAACCACCTTATCCGCTCCTACGCGAAGCAATATCTTCTGGTGCATCTCGTTGGCGCATTTTGCAATTACGGTCTTAACCCCTGCTTCCTTACACAAGGTAACGGCCATTACGCTTGCCTCAAGGTTGCTTGACATACATACGATGACCGTATCAATACTGCCGATGCCAAGACGGGAAATAACCTCGCCGTCGGTAACGTCGGCGCACTTGCAAACGGGCAAATACGCCGCCGCGTCGTTAACGATCTTTTGCTCGGTATCTACCGCAATAACCTCCATGCCGTTTTCAACAAGCTCTATTGCAACGGCAGTACCGTATCTTCCAAGTCCAAAAACTGCGTATGTTTTTTTCTTTTGCATAATTATCCTCCGCGTCACCCGTCAGGCGACTCAAAAAAACGAAATTAAAGATTTTCAAAAAAGGTTTATTTTATGGGTACGGATTCCTCGGTATCTTGACTGCATAGGTGATCCTACGCCCTTTATCCTATACTGATCTCTTCCGTCGGCTCGGAAATTACGTTCTGGCTTTCGTTCTTGCTGCCTAAAGCCACCGCAAGAGATATGGGACCGACTCTGCCGAAATACATGGTTACGATGATAATAAGCTTTCCAAAAGCGTTTAGGGTTGAGGTGAAATTTCTTGAAAGTCCGACCGTTGCCGTTGCGCTGACGGTTTCATATACCACGTCAAGGGCGGGCGCGCTGCTGGTTGCCATCAGGAGAATGGTTGAAGTAGCGCAAATTATTATAAACGTTACCACCACAGCAACAGCTTTTTTTACAGAATCCTGTGATATACAGCGGCCAAACAGGGTCGCGCTGCTCTTATTTCTGATGGTAGCTAACGCTGAACAAATCAAAACCGCAACCGTAACGGTTTTTATGCCTCCCGCAGTTCCCACGGGGGAGCCGCCTATCAGCATCAATATCAGGGATAATGTAGCCGAGGAGTCGGTAAGATTTTCTTGAGGAACGGAGGCAAAGCCGGCCGTTCTGGTAGTGACGGACTGGAAAAGAGATACCTGAACCTTATCAAACAAGCTCATCTCTCCTATAGTCAAGGGGTTTGCGTATTCAAAAATGAAAATAAATATTCCCCCAACGAGGATAAGGCCGGCGGTGACAGTAAGAGCTATCTTACTGTGCAGGGTCAGATGCCTGAATATTTTTCTGTTCTTTGAGGTACGGCTTTTGATAACGCGAAGCACGTCCCACCATACGATGTATCCAAGGCCCCCGAGAATGATAAGCGCAGAGGTTACGGCGTTGATCAAGGGATGGGTAGTGTAATCGCACAGGCTGTTTTCGGCAATAATATCAATGCCCGCGTTACAAAATGCGGAAATGGAATTAAATACCGAGATCCATACTCCCTTGGCGCCGAATTCGGGGATAAATACGATCATATACAGGGCGGCGCCGATTCCTTCAATGATCAAGGTGCCGAACAGTACGTTACGGACGAATTTAGTAAGCCCCGACATGGTATTCAGATTAAAGGCGTCCTGGATGAGTAATCTGTCGCCAATACCCATTTTTCTGTTCAGAAGAAGCATCAGTCCCGACATTATAGTGATGATGCCAAGACCGCCGATCTGTATCAGCAGCAATATGATCACCTGCCCGAACACGCTCCAGGTGGATACCGTGGGGAGAGTCACAAGGCCCGTCACGCAGGTGGCCGTAGTTGCAGTGAACAAGGCGTCGAGGTAGGGCACGGCTTCACCGCTTGCCGAGCTTACGGGCAACGCCAAAAGCGCGCTGCCCACAAGGATAGTACCAAGAAAGCTGAGCAATATAATTTGCGTTGTAGACAACACGACCTTCTTGTTTTTCACCATAATCCTCCTTTAGGGCAACTCAAAAACAGAATTAATATCGTTGCTGCGCAACAATCGTTTTCGCAGAAAACTTTAATTTAAGCGTGAAGAGCGCACAACGGACTGACTATACAGATCATCTTTCACGCTAAAATCCCTTTTAAACACAAAGAAACCAACGTCCTCTGCAGTCAGCTGGTTCCCTTAAAGTTATTCCTTTACACGATTATATCACATTACGCCCCTTCTGTCAAGACCTGATTTACGCGTGGGCTGAGAGTCAGTGATTATATAGCAGGATTTGAGAGGACAACGGAGGCTATCAGATTAAAGACCGCAAGGGAGACCAAGGGTGTCCACAGGTTATCCGTCTTCTGATACGACCAGCAGGCCAACAGATGAATTGGCAGCTGCGCAACATAAAAGCCCAGAGAGAACATCGCCTCGCCCCTCCAGAGAATATCTATTACGGGAGGGATCAGCAAAATAACGGCGACACACAGATAGGCCAGCCAGGGCTTTTTGTTGCATATAGGCGCAAAGCAAAAGCAATAAAACAGGCCGCAAACGCTGATGGGAGCAAAAACCGACAGAACAACGGTGCCGAAGACGGGCTCAAGAATCACCAAGAAACGCGGTGTATAAATGGCAAACATCTCTGCCACGGGAAGACATTCCAGCGTATATACGTAATTGATACCGCAAAGATGCAGAGCCCCCGTCAACGCAAGCTCCGCTCCTATCATCAGTCCCACGGTCAGCAGGACGTGCTTCAGATAATGCCGAGCGTCCGTTGTCACCATAAACCATTCGTCCTTCAGGTAACCGCCGATAACCAACATTATAACGACGCCGTTAATTACGTGGTAGACGACCTCCAGCCATACGCTGATCTCCTCTTGATCCCAAACTCCCAGACCGATAAAAGGCATAAACATGGGAACCAATATAAAGACCCAGATCCAACAGGGAATGAGGGCAAATATCTGATGCTTTTCCGGTTTGCTGTACATAGGGGGGAATATTTTGTTCATTGTAATCCTCCGGGGCAATGTAAACAGTTTTTATTCAGTATACCATAATTTCATGAACATGTCAATCGTGTCGCGTCCCGATTATTGGCACAAATGAAAAAATCCAAGTCTTGCGACTTGGATTTTTTGGCAGGGATAGCAGGACTCGAACCTACGGATGTCGGAGTCAAAGTCCGATGCCTTACCGACTTGGCTATATCCCCATATAACTATGTTACCAAGAAATTATACCATAAATACAACGGCATGTCAATAGCGTTAGAATATTTTTCAAAAATCATATATGTCAAAAGGTCTTGAAAAAAGCAAAAACATGTGGTATAATGTTCCTACACAAAAGAATAAACGCAATCCATCGGAGAGATCCGAAATCGGGTACGCTGCTTGACGGCGCTATTCGGGGATAAGGAAAGTGCAGTGGGAATCTGCCGCAACAGCCATTACCGTAACGTTTTGATTTAAAACCAAGTCGGAATGCTTATCGGATTGTGTATGATGAAGGTTCTCTTGGGCAAATGGGGAGAGGGTAAGTCACGGGATACGGCAGGGTATCCCCTATTCGGCTGTATCTATGCACCCCATGGAGGGTGCTTTTATTTTATCCTTTTGCAAATCTGCGTGAAAGGAAAAAACACATGAAAAAAACAGTTATTTCAATTACTTCAATCCTTCTCTCTCTGGTTCTGGTTATGGGGCTTTTTGGCTGTGGAAAGGTAAATGGCGAAAGCCTTTGGGCAGATGCCACCTACACTTCCGACACAGAGCTTGGCGAGGGCTCAAAGACGGTGCAGGTAGAGGTTGAGGTGGGTGACAAGTCAATCACCTTTACAATCAAAACAGATGCGGAAACCCTGGGCGAGGCCATGTTTGCTCACGACCTTATCGGGGGCGAAGAGGGACAGTACGGACTCTATCTGAAGGTGGTCAACGGCATCACAGCCGACTACGATATTGACCAGAGCTATTGGGGCTTCTATAAAAACGGAGAGTATATGATGACGGGTGTGGACGGCACCGTAATAGCCGACGGAGAACATTATGAGCTTGTCTACTCAAAATAATAAAGGGGTTCGTACCGAAAGACAAGTGCGGGCAGACAAGATAAAAGAGATGTGCGTATTTGCCATGCTTGCTACCCTTATGTTTGCCTCAAAGCTGATTATGGAAGCACTGCCCAACGTTCATCTTTTGGGAATGCTTACCATGGCATACACGGTGGCCTTTCGAAAAAAGGCTCTTATACCCCTTTATCTGTATATCATTATAAACGGCATCTACGCGGGCTTTGCGGCCTGGTGGATACCCTATCTATACGTTTGGACGGTGCTTTGGGGCTTGACCATGCTCATTCCCCCTATGCCTAAAAAGATAGCCTGCATAGTCTATCCCGTTGTCTGCTGTCTTCACGGCTTTGCCTTTGGGATCATCTACGCTCCCGGCCAGGCATTGATGTACGGATTTAACCTTCAACAGGCCATTGCCTGGATAGGAATAGGCTTCCCCTTTGACATTATCCACGGAGTAAGCAACCTCTTTACGGGGCTTTTGATACTCCCCCTGTCGGAGCTGCTTAAAAAGCTGACAAATAGGCGCTACGCGGCTTGACAAAACAAAAGACACATGGTATAATTTGGGCATAACCAAAAGGGTTATGCCCATTTGCTTTAAGGAGAAAAGTCATGAAAAAAGTCTTATCCTTACTCTTAATAATACTCACACTTCTGTCGGTTACCGCTTGCGGAATGATAGATGATGTAATTAACCCCCATGATTGCGAAAACGTATGTACCGAATGCGGTAAATGTATCAATGCAGACTGCCAAGAGGATGCCTGTGCAGACAAATGCGGCGGACACCACAAGTGCGAATCCGTATGTGCCGAATGTAGCAAATGCACCGACACAACCTGCACCGAATATGCTTGTACAGACAAGTGCGGCGGACATCATAAATGTGAATCCGTATGTAAAGAATGTGGCAAATGCACCGACACAACCTGCACCGAAGAGGCTTGCAAAGACAAGTGCGGCGGTCACCATAAATGCGAATCCGTATGCGAAGAGTGTAACAAGTGCACCGATGCGACCTGCACCGAAGAGGCTTGTGCAGACAAGTGCGGCGGACATAAGGAAGAAGTTCCCGACTTCCCTTCAGGTGACTATATAGTCGAAGACAAAGCCGTGGTTGACCTTGGAAACGCGGTTTTAAACGTTGAAGGTAAAGCCTTTATAAAAGGCAACTTTGACGATCTGATAAAGGTGGCAATAACAACACTGGAAAAGGTTACGGGGAATAAATTTATAAACGGCAAAGGATATGCTGACTACTACCCCGACGGAAAGATACACATTAACGTAAGACGTGAAACCATGTACGCCGAGCAGGACTGGTATCAGGGCGATCCATATAACGACTACGGTTCTGCATACGCAGGTCCCTATGAGCACGTGGTGTTGACACCCGGATATACCATGTCCGATAACTACACCATAATCCACGAGCTTGGTCACATACTCATGGTAAAGCAGACCAACACCTATTACTGCACTGTCCTTGACGAGGGATACACAGAGTATTCATCTTATTTGGTGTTACAGGAGCTGGAGAAAGAGAATCCCGCCTACAGAATAGACTTTAAGCCCTCTGAATATCTCATGATGAATCTGCGAGTACACGACTATAGCAAGTTGTATGAGCATCCCATAGAGTATTGGTTTGACAACACCTTTGAGCATGCGGCAAACGGAAACTATGCCGTTGGTTTCCGATTTATGTGGTATCTGGATGCGGTTTACGGCAGCTATACCAAGTGGCTTGACGTAATAGACTCCATGTACGACCCCATTAACGATGACGGATACTCCCTCACCGCCGACCAGAAGGCCAAGGCCCTTAAAGCCGCCTACGGTGACGACGTTATGGACGGATTCTATCCTTGGCTTAAGAAAAACGTTAACATATTCAAGGCTCCCGACTATACAGATTACACAAAGCTTTCGGGCGCAATAAATATCTATCCCACCTTTGATGCCATTAAGGCCAGAATAGTACTTGAACGTATTGAATATACCGACCTGTATATAAATCTTGAGCAGGCAAGATACTACCTTGAAGAATACAAGAACTTTGACTCTTCAAACCTCATCCTGAAAGTATCGAAATCCGACGGAAAGGTTCCCACCGTGAACCTTTACAAGGCTGACGGAAGCTTTGTAACAGTTAAGGGCAATAACCCCATATCTCTTGACGGCATCAGCTATATCAAGCTGGTGGGCACAGGCAAAGCCGCAAGGATAGAGATAAGCGGATTTACTCCCAGATAGACACCGCGCTTGACAAACAAAATCACATATGGTATAATTTGGGCATAATCAAAAGGGTTATGCCCATTTGTTTTAAGGAGATTAGCTATGAAAAAAGTCTTATCCTTGCTTTTAATTATCCTTACTATCCTTACCGTTACCGCTTGCGGAATGATAGATGATGTAATTAACCCCCATGATTGCGAAAACGTCTGTGCCGAATGCGGTAAATGCACAAATGCCGACTGCACCGAAAAGACTTGTGCAGACAAGTGCGGTGGACACCACAAATGCGAATCCGTATGCGAGGAATGTAACAAGTGCACCGATACCACCTGCAACGAATATGCTTGTACAGACAAGTGTGGTGGGCATCACGAGTGTGAGTCCGTATGCGAAGAGTGTAACAAGTGCACCGATGCGACCTGCCCCGAATATGCTTGTACAGACAAGTGCGGCGGTCACCACAAGTGTGAGTCCGTATGTATATACTGCGGAAAATGTGCCGATACCGCTTGCGCCGAAGATGCCTGCAAAAACAAGTGTGGTGGGCATCACAAGTGCCAGTCTGCATGCAAAGAATGCAGTAAATGTACCGATACCGCATGCGCCGAAGATGCTTGCAAGGACAAGTGCGGCGGTCATCACAAGTGCGAGTCGGCATGTGCAGAATGTAACAAGTGCACCGATACTGCCTGCACCGAAGATGCCTGCAAAAATAAGTGCAAAGGTCACCACAAGTGCGAATCCATATGTAAATACTGCGGAAAATGTGCCGATACCGACTGTAAAGAAAAGGTATGCGAAATCAAGTGCGACGGAAGTATCGTCTTCCCCTCGGGTGACTTTATTGTAAACGACAAATACAAGGTTACCTTTGGAGATATCGTCTTGAACGTTGAGGACAAGGCCTTTATCAAGGGTAATCTCCAAGACATATTAACGGTTGCCGTTGACACGCTGGAAAAGGTAACGGGACATAAATTTATAAACGGTAAAAACTATAGCAACCACTATTATGACCAAAAGGTACATTATAATGTGAACCGTGAAAGCCTGTACGCAAATCAAGACGGGTATACGGGCGATCCATATAACGAAACAGGCACTGCATATGCCTATTTCTATGAACACGCAGTATTGTCTCCGGGAGATATAATGCCCGGCAACTTTACTATCGTCCATGAACTTGCACACGTCCATATGTTCAAGCAGACCGATGAATCTTATTGTCAGCTCCTCACAGAGGGATACGCAGAGTATTCAACTTATTTGGTACTTAAGACTCTTGAGGCAGAGAATCCCGCTTACAGAATAGAGTTCAAGCCCTCTGAATATTATTTTGTAAATCTGAAAATAGATAATTACGATAAGCTGTACGAGCACCCCATAGAGTATTGGTTTGACAACTACTTTGAGTATGCTTTCAATGGCAACTATGCCGTGGGATTCCGCTTTATGTGGTATCTGGATACTGTTTACGGCAGCTATACCAAATGGCTTGACACAATAGACGATATGTATCCCGGCAGACCGAAAGACAGCGAGCAAGCCACTGTCGACCAGCAGATTGAAGCACTTAAGGCCGCCTACGGCGACGATGTTTTGGACGGATTCTATCCCTGGCTTAAAGAAAACGAAGATATATTTGAGGCCCCTAAAGCATTGGATTACACAAAGCTTTCGGGTGCAATAAATATCTACCCCACCTTTGATGGTCTGGGGCCCAGAATAGTCCTTGAAAATATCGAATATACCGATCTGTACATAAACATAGACTCTGCAAGATACTACCTTGAAGAGTATAAGAACTTTGACGCATCAAAACTCACCCTCTTCGTAACCGGCGTTGTACCCACCGTAGAGCTTTACAAGGCTGACGGAAGCTTCGTAACGGTCAAGCTTAACAAGCCCGTTTCCCTTAAGGATATCAGCTATATCAAGCTGGTTGGAACAGGTAAGGCCGAAAGGATAAAAATTGCAGGATTTACACCTAAGGGAACGACTGCAACAGCCACCCATACCTGTGAAAGTATATGTAGCGAGTGCAACAGATGCACCAACGTTTATTGCTGGGAATATGACTGCAGACCAAAGTGCAGCGGACACAACTAACGTGAACAATACTACAGACGTACCGACACCGGGAATCTTGCAACGACTCGCCCCAAACCCAAAAAGTTTGGGGCATTTTTATCATACTGCTATTGCAAAAATAAATATTATCTGCTATAATAAAAGCAAGGCGGTGATATTTATGGTATACGGCATTTTCATAGACAAAGACGATAAATGGCATACCAATCTGCAAAAGCTCTTTGCTGCGATGAAAAACGAGCAGTTAAATTATAAATGGCTGATTTCCCATTACGACTGTTATCCGCTGAAACCGTCACTCAAATACCTGCTCGACCACGAGTACGAGTATCTTATTTTATCCGGTAAAGAACTCACAGAACTGGCAGAGGAGGGCTTCCAATGGATATGGGGAACGTTTTCGGCCTTTGACCCGTCGGTATCGGATGAAGAAATATTAAATCATAGTCTTCCGAGAAACGACGGCTACAAAGGATTTTGGAAATTACCTCTTACCATACAGCATCCGTTAGCTAAAATAGAATTAGTAGCCTTTGATTCTTCTTACACGTTGGTATTTACAAAAGATGCCGCATTAATGGAAACGGTAAAGAAATCGTATCCTTTAGCGGAAGACCTTGCGGTATATAATAGCAAAAGATAATTATTTCTATCATAAGAAAGGTGTTATTTATGAATGCATGTTTTAAAAAGCTTATTACCTTATTGATTATCTGCTGTTTGGGAATATGCTTTTTGGCCTCTTGTAGCGGAGGGATAGACAAGGATGAAGCAAAGAGTTTTATCAACAACTTCTTTGAAGTTATCGTTAATGAGGATTATGAAAAAGCAGTAGAGTTTTTCCACCCAGACCGTCGCCATGAGCTTCCTGATATCGAGACGTTTTTTGTTGCTATAGAAGATAAAGAAGATATAGATTTTCAATTAGGGATCAGCGTTGAAAGATATACGGGCTTTTCTTCTGCATACTATGACAGTACGGTTGGAGGCTCAACTTACGAACCGACCATAATAGTAAAAATCGGTGATGATACTGTGGAGTTCGTCATAGAAATAGTTCAGAATAAGACAGGCTACGGCATATATAACCTGGACATAAACACATAAAACCATATGACTCAATCCGTAAGATTGGGTCATTTTTTTATTCTTAACTGTTGATTTTCTTTTCTAAATATGATATAATGATTTTGTATAAATATTTTCTATGAAAGGAACTCCTTCTTATGAGCAAAATGGATCAAAAGTACGAGGCGTTGTTTACACCTTGGAAAATCGGAAACGTGGAAATCAAAAACCGTATAGTTATGTGTCCTATGGGAGGCACCTCCCTCTTTGGATGGTTTGAGCTTACCGGTTGTGCCTTTGACAAAGAGGCTGCAAAGCTCTTCCTTGAAAGAGCAAACAACAACGTAGGTCTTATCATCCCCGGCATCGCGCCCATTCGCGACACCTTCTGGGGCAAATGGCTCTGGCAGAACCCCAAGATGTTCGAGGATCTGAAGGTCTTTATGGACGAGATACATAAGACGGGCGCAAAGCTCTTTATTCAGCTTACCGCAGGTATGGGTCGCTCCTGGGCCATTACCGAGCTTATCGCTCCCCTTCACAAAAATAAGATTACCCGTGCTATCATAAAGCCCATTATCGACACCTCTCACGAGCTGGCCTGTCCCAGCCCCCAGAAGTCCCGTTGGGCTCACGATATTGAGTGCCCCGAAATGACAAAGGAACAGATCCACGAGATAATCGAGGCCTTTGCCAAGACCGCAAAGCTCTGCCGCGACGCAGGCGTTGACGGCGTTGAAGTACACGCAGTACACGAGGGCTATCTCCTTGACCAGTTTGCAATAGAGTTCTTTAACAAGCGTACCGACGAATACGGCGGAAGCTTTGAAAACCGCTACCGCTTTGCCGCAGAGATCGTTAAGGCAATCAAAGAGGCCTGCGGTCAGGACTATCCCGTATCTCTCCGCTACTCTGTAGAGTCCAAGATGAAGGGCTTCTGCGAAGGCGCTATGCCCGGTGAAGAATACACCGAAGTGGGCAGAAACATGGAAGAATCCGAAAGAGCCGCCAAGTATCTCCAGGACGCAGGCTACGATATGCTTAACGCCGACAACGGCACCTACGACTCCTGGTATTGGGCTCATCCTCCCGTATATATGCCCGAAAACTGCAACCTTGAAGACGTTGCTCATATAAAGAAGTTTGTTGACATTCCCGTCGTCTGCGCAGGCAGAATGGATGCAGAAGTAGGCGCAAAGGCAGTTGCCGAGGGCAAAATAGACGCAGTTGGCGTTGCACGTCAGTTCCTCGTAGACCCCGAATGGATAACCAAGCTTATCGAAGACAGACTTGAAGACATCAAGCCCTGTATCTGCTGCCACGCAGGATGCTTTAACTTCTCCTCCTCCAAGGGTCACGCAAACACCCAGGACCTCACCGATACCATGGGTCTTTCCCGTTGCGCCCTTAATCCCCTTACGATGCAGTCCAAAAAGTATAAGGTAGAGCCGGCAAAGAAGGCAAAGAAGATCGCCGTTATCGGCGGCGGTATAGGCGGTATGGAAGCGGCTATCCTCTGCGCAAAGAGAGGCCACACCGTAACCCTTTACGAAAAGACCGACAAGCTCGGCGGTGTATTTATTGCCGCAGCTGCTCCCTCCTTTAAGGAAAAGGACAAAGCCCTTATTGCTTGGTACAACCGCGAAGTAACCAAATACCCCATTGATATAAAGCTCAACACCGAGATAACCGACGTTGCATCCCTTGATGCAGACGAAGTGATCATAGCCACCGGAGCCAAGGCAAAGCGTATCCCCGTTAAGGGCGCTGAAACCGCCGTTGAGGCCATTGATTACCTCCTTGGTAACAAGGAAGTCGGCGACAAGGTAGTGGTAATAGGCGGCGGTCTTACCGGCTGTGAAATCGCTTACG
The DNA here is from genome assembly GCA_045542755.1 of Eubacteriales bacterium. Taxonomy (GTDB): domain Bacteria; phylum Bacillota; class Clostridia; order Oscillospirales; family UBA644; genus JAZQLP01. Next base: position 3,818 of record JAZQLP010000144.1, on the reverse strand, counting down.
ACCTCTATCTCAAGGGTAAGAAGCCCGTTATAGTTGAAATGCAGGACGACTTGATCACCACCCCCGGTATTTGTCTTGCAAACACCAGCTATCTCCGTGACTTCTTCAAGGCATATAACGTTCCCGTATACCTTGAAACCTCCCTCTCCGAAATAGGCGAAGGCAAGGTTACCCTTAAGGACAAAGAAGGCAAGACCTTTGACGTTGAAACCGACTCTGTAGTTCTTTCCGTTGGATACAATCCCGCACCCCTTACCAAGAAGAGCAAGCACGTTCACGTTATCGGCGACGCCGCAAACGTAGGCAACCTCCGCACCGTTATCTGGGGCGCGTGGGACGTATGTATGAAGATATAGTAAGTGATAAAAGTATTATAAGGAGAAACCTCTATGATTTTAACACAAGAACAGCAGGCCATTCTTGACGGCGCAAAGGGCGAGACCCTTGCCAAGGTCATGAAAACTCTGGTGATGTACGGCGAGGCTTTCGAGGCTGAAAAGCTCGTACCCATCACCTCCAAGCACAATCACCTGGTAACCTCCTTCGGTCTTAAGGTTATGTCCCCCGTTTACGACCTTATGCAGCAGCTTCTTGATGCGGGCGTAGCTTCGGGTCAGACCTTCTCCGTAGACCCCAGACCCCTTGACAAAAACGTTCCCGCAAACTTTTTGCAGAACTTCGTTTTCAATAACTTTATGTATACAAAGCAGGCGTTCTATGAGGAACAGCTTGAGAAGCTTGGCCTTATGGACAAAAACGCCTTTACCTGCACCTGCTACATGGACGAGGTAGGCAACAAGCCCCAGAAGGGCGAAGTCCTTTCCTGGGCTGAGTCCAGTGCCGTTGTTTACGCAAACTCCGTCCTTGGCGCAAGATGTAACCGTAACTCGGGTATTATCGACATTATGGGCTCCATAGTTGGCTACGTTCCCTACTTCGGTCTTCTTACCGACGAGGGCAGAAAGGCTACCTGGGTAGTAAGAGTTGAAACCACCAAAAAGCCCGAGGCACAGCTTTTAGGCTCGGCCATCGGTATGAAGGTTATGGAAGACGTACCCTACGTTGTGGGCCTTGACAAGTGGATAGGCAACGAGCTTGACGATTCCGCCTGTGCATACCTTAAGGACTTCGGTGCCGCCACCGCCTCCAACGGTGCAGTAGGCCTCTACCATATTGCAAACCTCACTCCCGAGGCAGTTGAGCTTGGAGAAAGCCTTATAGCCGAGAATGCAAGAGAGTATATCATCGACGATGCCGAGCTTGCAAGAGTACAGGCTAACTACCCCGTTATCTGGAAGAACCCCGATGCAAAGCCAAAGCTCTGCTTTGTAGGTTGTCCTCACCTCTCCCTTGAACAGCTCAAGGACTGGACTGTAAAGCTTGAAAACGCCCTTGAAGCCAACGGCAACAAAAAGGTTCTTATCCCCACCGTATTCACCGCAGCACAGGGCGTGCTTGACGAGTTTGAAAAGACCGAATATGCTGCAAGACTCAAGGCTACGGGCGTTATCACCTCTTACATCTGCCCCCTTATGTATATGAACAATCCCCTTTGCAAGAAGATGCCCGTAATCACGTCTTCCAACAAGCTCCGTACCTACACCAGCGCAAGATACTACACCGACGCAGAGATACTTAACACCATCACAGGAGGTAACAAGTAATGAAACAGTTTCAGGGAAGAGTTATAACCCCCGGTCAGGTTACTGCCGAGGCCGTAGTTACCACCGAGGGCTTCAACACACTGGCCTCCTTCCAGATGGCGCTCCAGTTTGGAGATAAGGAAGTTAAATGCGGCGACCAGAGTAACAAGGACATTTACGGCAAGCCTCTTCTGGGCAAGGCTCTTTGCCTCCCCCAGACCATAGGCTCCACCACCGGCGGTCTTGTGCTTTATTGCGCTTGCTCTATGGGAAAGAACCCCGCTTGTATGCTCTTTGCAAACCACATCGACTCCCTTGCTGCCGCAGGTGCCGTACTTGCCGACGTATGGGTTGAGGGCGTTTCCATGCCCGTTATTGACTCTCTTGGCGAGGAATTTCTTGCCTACGTTAAGGACGGCATGAAGATAACCGTTAAAGAAAACGGTATAGTTGAGGTTGAATAGTTATGTATAACGAATGGTCACTTGATGTTTTTTACAAAGGAATAGACGACCCCTCATTTAATGAGGATATGGAAAAGCTGGAAGCCGCCGTTGCAGAGTATAAACAGACGGTTGCCGCCCTTTCCTACGACGACACTTTGGGCGGCCTTAAGGCTGTGATTGATATTAAAGAAAGGGTAACCGTTCTTGTTCGCAAGATCATGGGTTACCTCAGCCTTCGCAGATCCACCAACAGCGCCGACAGAGAGGTATCCGCGCCCCAGACGAAGATCCAGGCTCTTTTGGCCGACACGTCAAAAGAGGGCGTTATATTTGAGAAGTTCGTCGGGGGCATAGAAAACCTTGACGAAGTGCTCAAAAAGGACGAGATACTCAGCCAGTACAAGTTCTATTTTAAGGAAATAAAGGATTCCGTATCCCATAACCTTTCCGACGATGCCGAGGACGTATTTACCAGAATGAATATGTCGGGCGGCGGAGCCTGGGGCAATATGGTGTCCTACCTCACATCCACCCTTGAGGTTGACTACAAGGGCGGAAAGACCACCCTTTCCGAAATCAGAGGTCTGGCCGAAAGTGCCGACCCCGAGGAAAGAAAGGCTGCCTACGAGGCTGAAATAGCCTCCTACGCCAAGGTTAAGGACGCTATTGCATTTGCTCTTAACAGCATAAAGGCACAGGTAAATACCGAGGCAAAGCTCCGCGGATACGAAAATCCCCTGGATATGACCCTTACTCATTCCAGAATGAAGAAGGAGACCCTTGAGGCCATGTTCGGCGCAATGAAGGAATATATGCCCAAGTTCCGCCAGTATCTCCGTCACAAGGCAAAGCTTCTCGGCCACGAAAACGGCCTGCCCTGGTACGAGCTTTTCGCTCCCATGGGAAAGGCGGGCGGACAGACCTTTACCGTAGAAGAAGCCCACAAATACCTCGTTGAGCATTTTCAGTCCTTTGCTCCCGATCTTGCGGAAATGGTTGACAGAGCCTTTAAGGAAGAGTGGATAGACTTCTACTCCCGTCCCGGTAAGTCGGGCGGCGCCTTCTGCTCAAATCTCCCCTTCCTCAAGCAGAGCCGCGTGCTTACCAACTTTGCAGGTACCTTTGGCTCGGTGGTTACCCTTGCTCACGAGCTTGGCCACGCTTACCACGGTATGCAGATAGAGAACCACAGACCTCTCAATACAGGCTACACCATGCCCGTTGCCGAAACCGCATCCACCTTTAACGAGGTAATTATTGTAAACGATGCTATTTCAAAGGCTGAGGGAGAGGAAAAGATAGCCCTTATTGAAAGCCAGCTCCAGGACAGCAACCAAATAATCGTGGATATCTACTCCAGATTCCTCTTTGAGGACGAGGTAATGAACCGTAGAAACACCACCTTTATGTTCGCAAAGGACCTTGAAGAGATAATGATTAACGCTCAAAAGGAAACCTACGGCGACGGCCTTGACCCCGAATATATGCACCCATATATGTGGTGCTGCAAGAGCCACTATTACCGCGCAGGGCTGAGCTATTACAACTTCCCCTACGCCTTTGGCGGACTCTTTGCAAGAGGCCTTTACGCAAAGTATCTTGAAGAGGGCGAAGCCTTCCTTCCCAAGTACAGAGCCCTTCTCAACGCCACCACCGTTGGCACCGTTGAGGAGGTGGCGCAGATTGCGGGCATAGACCTTACCCAGCCCGAATTCTGGCGCAAGAGCCT
>JAZQLP010000143.1:0-6740 GCA_045542755.1 Eubacteriales bacterium | reverse complement strand
ATGCGCCGTGGACAATCAGGCCTTCTTTGATTCAGAGGGTAAGGTTACCGAGGCTCTCAAGGTCTTTGCGCTTGTAAGAGAGGGCAACGAGATTGACAACAGAGCCGATGCCATTGAGGACGTAAACCTCATTATCGACCTTAACGGTGAGATAGTGCTGCCCCAAAAGGTAAACGCGATAATGCTTGATAACTCAAAGCAGGAGGTCGACGTTGAGTGGCATAACGTTGATATAGAGTCCATGAAAAACGGCGGCGTTGCAAAATATACCCTTAAAGGCACGGCTGACGGAATGGAGGCCACCTGCTATATTTCAATGGTTGAGTATAATTACCTTGAAAACTGGAGCTTTGAGGAAGGGGACAAGGGTTGGACGGCAACTCCCTTAAAGAGCTTTGACGAGCTTAAGGTAGAGGACAAGGTCACCGACTCCCTGACGGGAAACCTCCACTATCATTTCTGGGGCGCAGGCAAGGACGTGGTTGAATTCACCCTTGAGCAGGAGGTAAAAAACCTTAAAACGGGTAAATACAATTACTCCGTATCCATTATGGGCGGCGACGGCGGTGAAACCGAAATCTACGCCTACGTCAAAATTAACGGCGAGATAGTTTACCGCGCCGACACCCTTATAACCGTGTATAACGAGTGGCACACGGCTAAGATCAACCATATCGAATATGCTGAAGGCGACGTTATAACCGTTGGCGTTTACGTTAAATGCGGCGGCCCCAACGCCTGGGGAAAGATTGACGACGCCATGCTTAATTCCGTAAGCGAATAAAGGAAACAACAATGATAAAAAGAATCTCTTTAATACTGGTGGCTATTATGATATTAGCTTCTTCTTTGCTAACGGGCTGTGAAAAAGAGCCTCAGCCGCAGGTTGACCCCGTGGCGGATAACTACCGAACCTTCTACCAGATATTCGTGGGCTCCTTTTCCGATTCAAGCAACGACGGAATAGGGGACATAAGGGGTATTATAAATCGCTTCGACTACCTTAACGACGGCGATATAAACTCAGGGAAGAGTCTGGGCGTTCAGGGAATATGGCTCTCGCCCATATTCTCTTCTCCCTCCTATCATAAATACGACGTGTCCGATTATTATTCGGTGGATTGGCGTTTTGGTACCGAGGAAGACCTGAAGGAGCTTATCGCCCTTTGCGAGGAAAGGAACGTAAAGCTTATCCTTGACCTTGTTATAAACCACACCTCAAGCTCCCACCCCTGGTTTACCGCCTTTAAGGAAGCCAGAATGAAGGGTGATACTGAAAATCCTTACTACGATTATTACACCTGCGTGACCACCGCCGAAAAAGAAGGGGGAGTCACCTATCAGAAAATAGCGGGTGTGGATTGTTGGTTTGAGTGCAATTTCTCAGGAGATATGCCCGAGCTTAACTTTGATAATCCCAAGGTCAAGGAAGAGGTTTTGGATATTGCAAAATACTACCTTGATTTGGGAATCGACGGGTTCCGATTCGACGCAGTAAAGTATATTTATTACGGAAATACTGATAAATCGGTGGAATTTTGGAAATGGTATATGGAGGAGCTCCGCGCCATTAAGCCCGATATTTATTGCGTAGGTGAGTGCTGGTCGGGTGAGACCGAAATTCTTTCCTATTACACCGCCGGACTTAACTGCTTTAACTTTGCCATGTCTCAGGCTGAGGGCGTTGCCGCAAAGGCCGCAAAGGGCTCGTCCTTGTCTAACTTTACGGGATACGTTGAATCATATCAGAATAAGATTCTTGAAAAATATCCCGAGGGTATGGCAATGTCCTTCCTTACAAACCACGATATGGACAGAATAGCAGGGGCGTTCGTTACCGAAAACAATATGCGCATGGCAGCGAATCTCTACCTTCTCAGCCCCGGCTCACCCTTTATTTATTACGGTGAGGAGATAGGTCTGCGCGGCTCTCGCGGAAGTGAAAGCACCGACGCTAACCGCCGCCTGGCTATGCTTTGGGGGGACGATGACCTTATAAGAGACCCCATAGGCTCCACCTATCCCAAGAATAAGCAGATAACCACCACCGTAGCAGAACAGATTGAGGACGAAAACAGTCTTTATAACTACTACTGTAAGCTTATAGCCATTCGACACAAATATCCCGCCATTGCCAGAGGTCATTATAAGGCTTTGTCGGGAGGACACAAGAATCTTGGCGGATTTCTGGTTGAATATCAGGGCAAAGGCCTGGGTATCTTCCACAATACCTCTACTGAGGAGCTGTCCATTGACCTTGCCCAGTGTAAGGGGCTTGAGGGCTATACGTTTACCAAGCTTTGTGACGTTATTGGCGTGGGTACTGCCAAGCTTGAAGGCACAGTCCTTACCCTTGGCCCTCAGACCAGCATTATAGTTCAATAAAATAAATGGAGAAATTAATGAAAAACAAGCTTATTACCAACATAATACACCGTCCCGAGCTTTCTCCCGAGTATGCCGAAAAGGCTCTTGGCAAAAGTGACGGCGTGCGTGACGAATCCCTTGAGATATTCAAGTTTCAGCAGCATTGCGCCCATAAATACGGGCTCAAGACGACCATACAGATAACATACGCATCCCTCTTTTCCGACGTTATCGTGGATATGGCAAAGGAGCATCATCAGAAGTACGGCGATGAGATCGGCCTGTCCCTTTTGGGATTGCCCTGCCCCGAGTTTAAGGCTAAGTACAAGACCGAGGACTTCTGTATATGGATGTTTGACGATAAGACCAAAGAGGAGATAATCGACGACGTATTCGGAAAGTTTTACGACAAGTTCGGCTTCTACCCCGAATCTACGGGAAGTTATTTTCTCGACGCTTACACCATAAATTATATCAAGAAGAAATACCCCTCAGTTAAGTGTGCCGTGGCAACCTGCTGGGAGGAGGGCCCCAAGGCCTACCATACCTGCAATAATTCCTGGTATACCTTTATGGACGGCGGCCCCTGGAATCCCTGGATCCCCTCTAAGAGCAATTCCCATTGTCCCGCCGCCAACGAAGAGGACGATTCTGGTATCGTTGCCATACCCCACCTTTCCCGTGACCTTATGGCCTGCTTTGACGGAAACGGTTCAAACTTCGGCACCCACCCCCAGAACGTTCTCCGCGGAATGATATATTATAATCAGGACGGGGAGTACGAGTACCCCTATCTGTATAACCTTATAGACCAGTATCGTCACCTTGCAAAGTACAACGACGGATTCTGTTATAATATGATGTTCGTAGGTCCCGGTTGGCTCAACCGCCGCGGACGTTGGGAGGCTCCCTACGAGCTTCTTGCAAAGTCCTACGATGACGGTATGAAATACTACGGTAAGCTGAAGGCCGAAGGAAAGCTTGCGGACATGACCATGAGCGAGTTTGCCGATTATTACCGCAGTACCCACAAGGACTATAACAGGGGAGAGTGTGCCCTTTGGAAGGACATACTTTACGGCAGTAACAAGCAGTATTTCTGGTACGCAGACCCCACCATGAGAACCTGCTTTGACTTTAATCAGGGCGGCGCTATGATAGACCTTCGCCCCTACGTTGCAAAGATACCCCAAAGAACCGGTATCGGTACGGAAAACGTTTACGACGCGTCCTACCCCTACCTCATTCAAATAAACTACCGCGCCGGATACTTTACCCACTATGCGGGTGCAGGCACCATACGTTCCTGCAAGGTTACCTGCAGGGGCGAGAGTGCAGACCTCTGTCTTTGCCGTACAATGGCAAGGTATGATAGGGTGGAAGGGGGCGTACGCCTTACGGCAGACCCCATTACCCTGAATCTTGGCGGCGTTGATATTGAGATAGAGTCGGTATTCACCATTCTGGACGGCGAAGGAAAGATAATAACCGAGCGCCGTATTCTCAACGATATAGGCGGCGAGGCCGTTACCTTTGAGGAATACTTTACCGGCGGCTTTGGTACCACCGAATATCAGGCTGATATGAGCAACCTGACCCTTGGTTCCGACGGGGAAGAGATGAAATTCTCCTACCTCGGACGAAAGATAACCAAGCCTAACGCCCAAAAGGTCTACGCAAATATTCCCGACGTATTTACCGCCGTGGAAATGGGCGGGGATAACGATGAGGCCGTGGCCGAAGAGGGCATAGCCTTCTCTCCCGTATACCGCGTGGCATTAAGAAAAACCATTACCGAAGGAGGTGTGAGCACATGGCTCAGTCTACGAAAGGCAAATTGAATTTTCGCTGTCCTTCCTGCTTTATGAGGGATATTGACATTGATATGTTTTTTGATGAAAACAAAAAGGAATACTACTGTTTAAGGTGCAGCTTTTCGGGCACGGAAGCCGACGTTCTCCGCCTTAACGAGGCGGCCAGATACCGCTATCGCGCCATGAAGATGAGAGTGGTGGACTTTGGTGAGGATAACGAGCCTGTAAAATTTGCTCCCCATAAAGGAGGAGAACAATGATACTGGGTATTGACACTTCCACATATCTTGAGGAGCTTGAGAAGGGCGCCGAATACTTTGACGGAGATAAGAGGATAGACCCTCTGGACGAGTTTAGGAAAAACGGCGTTGACTGTATGCGTATAAGGGTGTGGAATAACCCCTACGATACCGACGGCCGCCCCTATCTTGGGGGAACCAGCGATATTGGCAACTATATTAAATTAGGTAAGCTTGCCAAGAGCAAGGGTTACCGACTTATGATGGATCTTCATTACAGCGACTTTTGGGCAGACCCGGGTAAGCAGTTTATTCCCAAGGCATGGCAGGGCTACGACCTTGACCAAATGGTCAAGGCGGTGTATGCCTTTACAGTCGAGTGCCTTAATACCGCCGCCAAAGAGGGCGTTTCTCCCGAATACATTCAGGTTGGCAACGAGATAACCAACGGTATGCTTTGGCCTATGGGTAAGCTTGAGGACGAGTCGGGGAAGAGGGGCAATTACGAAAACTTTTGCCGCCTTGTTGATGCGGGCTGTCGGGCCTGCAGAGAGGTGCTTCCTTCGGCAAAAATAATTCTCCACCTTGAAAGAAGTAACGACAAGGCCGTTTATCAGGAGTTTTTTACCAAAATGGAGGAGGCAAAAATCGATTACGATATTATCGCCGCATCCTATTATCCCTATTGGCACGGAACTCCCGAAGAGCTTTTTGATAATCTCAATGATTGCCGCCGTTTCGGTAAGGATATAATGATAGCGGAGCTTGGGTACGGCTTTACTACCGAGGCTTACAGCCTTGGAGGGGAGTCGAAGCGTCTGGTAATAGACTCCGAAAGAGCCTACGTTCCCGGATTTACCGAAAAATATCCTCTCACGCCTGAGGGGCAGTCAAGATTTATTGAGGATTTTCTTAATAAGGCAAGAGAGAATAATATTGACGGTATCTTTTATTGGGAACCCATATGGCTCCCCGGTGAAGGAATATGCTGGGCATCTGAGGAAGGTCAGAAATATATAGGTGAAGAGGGCAAATCCACCGCCAACGAGTGGGCAAATCAGTGCCTTTTTGACTATGAAGGACAGAAACTTCCCGCTTTTGACAAATATAAGGTGTGACGAATAAGAAACCAAACACCCCTTCGCCGTATGATTATTAAAACTTTTTAACAAAATTGTCAAATCTGACATAAAATCGTACAAACTTATTGACAAAAGATAAAAAATATACTATAATTAGTTGCACGCAAAAAATGCGTGATGAAAATCATGCAAAAAAAATATTTTAGGAGGACTACTTCTATGAAAATGAGAAGACTTCTTGCTCTTCTTCTTGCCGCTCTTATGGTTGTTGCTATGGCTGCTTGTACCCCCGATCAGCCCGATCAGCCCGACCAGGGTGGCGAAACCCCCAATGCTAACGCTGATCTTTCAGGTACCTACGATATTACTATGTGGGTTTCCGAACTTTCCGGCGTAGCTGAACTCTTCCAGACTCAGATCGACGCTTTTGAAGCCGCTAACCCCGGTATCGTTATTAACGCTCAGATCGAAGGCGTTACCGAAGCCGACGCAGGCTCCAAGGTAGTTGCTGACGTTGCTACCGCTCCTGACATCTACTGCTTTGCTCAGGACCAGCTTGCCCGTCTTGTTCAGGCTGCTGCTCTCGCCGCTCCCGGTAAGGCTGCTGCTGAAAACATCAAGACCAACAACGACGCAGGTTCCGTAGCTGCTGGTACCGTTGCAGGTACTCTCTACGCTTACCCCATGACCAGCGACAACGGCTACTACATGTACTACGATACCAGCATCATCTCTGCTGAAGATGCTGAAAGCCTTGAAAAGATCATCGCCGCTTGCGAAGCTAACAACGTTAAGTTCCGTTACGCTCTCGAAAACGCTTGGTACACCGCTTCCTTCTTCTTCGCTACCGGTTGTCATTCCAACTGGACTATGGATGCAGAAGGCAACTTCAATGCAGTTGACGATACCTTCAACTCTGCAGCAGGTCTTGCAGCTATGAAGGGTATGGAAAAGCTTGCTAAGTCTCCCGCATACGATTCCAACGCTGACATCTTCACCGATGCAGGCGCTATCGTTACCGGTATCTGGAACGCAAACGCTGCTGCTGAGCACTTCGGCGAGAACCTCGGCGCTACCGATCTGCCTTCCTTCGAGGTTGACGGCAAGAGCTATCACCTGGGTTCCTACACCGGTAACAAGCTGATGGGCGTTAAGCCCCAGTCCGACGCCAAGAAGGCTGCTGTTCTGTCTCAGCTGGCTCAGTATCTGACCGGTGAAGAGTGCCAGAACCAGCGTTT
>JAZQLP010000142.1:0-9528 GCA_045542755.1 Eubacteriales bacterium | reverse complement strand
GAACGACATGGCTACGATCCGACTTAGGGAAATTTTTAATAAAATCGGTCACTTCTCTCCTGCTCGTTTATACCTCGGATACCGATTATTCATTGGATACCCTTTCTTTCGACAGAGAAAAGGACGTTTGCATCACAGTAGGGGGCGCACTTTCCCGTATTGTCCCCGAAGAATATGACCGATATAGGAGTGAGCATATTACCTCTTGCTCTTCCCTTTACAACAGATCCTCTATTTCCGTTGAAGGCAAAGACGATGTTGAAGAATCCTATAATTACGGAAAATATCTGCTTATGTCCTCGTCGGAAAAGGATTCTCCCCTGCCTGCTCACGCCAACGGAATCTGGAGTGAAGGGTTTGAAGGCCAAAAGGGCGGATTTGCTCTTGACGGAGCTTTGCAAAGTTCTTATAGCGCCGCACAGGTTACCAATATGGGAGAAACGGCCTATCCTCTCCAACGTTTTACCGAAAAAATATCTTCAGCCGGTACCTCTACCGCCGCATTTACCTATAATATAAACGACGGTTGGAGCGCAAACAGAGAGGTGGATATATTCGGAAACACGGCTATCCACGGCGGGCTCAACGGAATTTTCCCTATGGGCGGTCTTTGGTTGACAAAGTGCCTGTGGGATAGGTTTGAATATACCGGTGACGTCGAATATTTTGCCCGTATTGCTCCCGTGATGAAGGATGCGTGTATGTTTGCCTTTTTGTATTCGGTCCAAGATCCTGCCCACCGTCATACGGTCTCCCCTGCGGTTGGTGGTTCTTATCTGGTAGATGGAGAAGAATACAACGTGGGCTACGGCTCTGCCCAAAGCCTTGGCATAGTTTACGACCTTTTTGACAAGGCCGTTACGGGGCATATGTTACTCGCGGAAAAAGGAATACTTGAAAAGCCGGGTATAAACGCCATCAAGTATAAGCTCTCCCGTTTGGCACAGTATAAAATTTCGGAAAGATACGGCGGAGCGCTTTGCGAATGGCAAGAAGATTACGAACAGGCAAACCCCAACGGCCTTCATATTGCTCATCTTTATTCCCTTTATCCCGGAGATATGATTACAAGCAGCAGCCCCGGGCTTGCGGAGGCTTGTAAAAAATCTCTTCAAAGACAAGCAACCGTAGGGATAGATAGCCTTGAAGCAAAAGTTACTATGGCACTTATGTATGCTCGGCTTTTTGATAAAGAAAACTTTGAGCTGCTTATAAACGAGCTTATATCTACACAAAAAGATACTTCTCTTCCCGTTTTTTCTGGAATATCAGCCGCTATTGCAGAATGTTTGCTTCAAAGCCACGAAGGCTCTTCCAATAATCGTGTTATTAGGCTTTTACCATGCCTACCCCAAGGTTGGCATAAAGGTTACGTAAAGGGCTTGAGAGCAAGAGGTGCAATAACCGTGGATATAGATTGGGAAAAAGGAGCACTTAAAAATGCCCGTCTTGTTCCCGATAATGATTGCTGTATCAGAATGTTCGGCGAAAAGGGTCTGACCGTAAACGGAATCCAAATAGATCCCGACGGAGAAGGAATAGTTTCTTTTGATGCTGAAAGCGGCATTGAATATATGATAGAAATATAAAGAAGGAAATAATTATGAAAAACTACGGTTTTACAAAGATATTGACTAAATCCTTAAAAATGTCTGATCCTCTCTGGGAAAATGTACCCGTAGCAGAGCTTGACTGGTTTGGTTTCAGCCCTTCAAAGGGGTATCCTTCTACAAATGTAAAAGGGGTTTATTCTGATGAGGGCCTAACGCTCCTGTATCGCACAAACGAGCGCCCTTCGGATATTCTGGCAAGGTTTCATGGGAAAAACGAGCAGGTATGTCTTGACAGCTGCGTGGAATTTTTCTTTAAACCTCTTCCTGAAAAAGATCCCAGATATATGAATATTGAGCTATCTGCCGGAGGCGGAATGCTGATAGGTTTGGGTGAAGCTCGCAAAGGAAGAGTCCGCCCCGAATTTGAGCTTTCTGATTTTGAAATAGAGACCGAAATCCTTGATGACGGATGGAGAGCTAAATTTTTCGTTCCTTTTTCATACGTAAAGAGTCACTTCGGTGATTTCAGTAATAATTTTAAGGGTAATTTTTATAAATGCGGAGATGAAACGGCTTGCGTTCATTACGGAACCTGGAATCCCGTGGAAGTGTCCCGTCCCGATTATCACCGTCCTGAATTCTTCGGGGAACTGTATCTGAAATAATTTTAAAGGAAAACAGAAATGACTATTGTTAACGTTAACGGACTGTGCAAAAGTTACGTTACTCATACCGTTCTTGACGGTGTTTCATTTAAAATTGAACACGGCGACAAAATAGGCGTAATAGGTGTAAACGGCGCGGGAAAGACCACTCTTTTCCGTATACTTTGCCGTCTTGAAGAGCATGATGACGGCTCTGTTATTTATGATAAAGACCTCAAGATCGCATATATGAAGCAGCACAGCGATTATACTTCCGAGAAAAATGCAAAAGAAGAGCTTGAGGAGCTTTTTTCTGACTGCATAACTGTGGAAAAGTTGTTGGCAGAAGCCAATGCGGCTGTGGAAAAGGATCCTTCCGAGGAAAATATCAGAAAACAGGCGAAGCTTAACGAAACCTTCGTTGACCTTGACGGTCTTACCTTCAGAAGCCGTATAAGATCTACGCTTATGGGTCTTGGCTTTGACGACAGAGAAATGGAAATCCCTATGTCTGCCCTCAGCGGCGGACAGCGTACAAGAGTTCTTTTGGCAAAGGTTCTTCTGTCGGGAGCAGGGCTTTTACTGCTTGACGAGCCTACCAACCACCTTGATATATCCTCAACTTTATGGCTTGAAGATTTTCTTGCTTCTTATAAAGGGGCTGCTGTTATTGTTTCACATGACAGATATTTTCTTGACAGACTATGTAACAGAATATTTGAGATAGAAAATACTCATTTAACCGATTATTACGGAAACTATACCGAATACAGAGCCCAAAGAGCCATAAATGACCTGACTCTTGAGCGCGATTATGAGAAGAAAACAAAGGAAATAAAGCGAATAGAGGGTATAATAGCCCAACAAAAGAGGTTTAACCAGGAACGTAATTACGTTACTATAAAAAGTAAGCAAAAACAGATCGACCGTATTAAGGCGGAGCTTGTCAAACCTGAAGCTACCCCGGATTCCATAGGCTTCTCCTTTAAAGCTTGTCACGGTACGGGTAACGACGTTCTTACCCTTGAGTCCGTGGGTAAAAGCTATGCTCAAAAAACGGTCGCGAAGGATCTTAACGCCTATATAAAGATGCAGGACAGAGTTTTTCTTACCGGCTCAAACGGATGCGGAAAAACCACACTTTTGAAAATGATAACGGGACGGGAAACCCTTGATTCGGGTACCGTAAAAATTGGCGCCCGAGTGGAAATAGGCTATTATGACCAGACGTTGAGTGAAATAAATCCCAATAAGACGGTATTTGAAGATCTGGCCGACGCCTATCCCAGAATGTCGAATCTTGAAATAAGAAAGGCCCTTGCGCTCTTCCTTTTTAAAGGTGAGGACGTGTTTAAGGTCTGTGGGACTTTAAGTGGCGGAGAAAAGGCCCGTGTGTGTCTTGCAAAGCTGATGCTCTCTCACGTAAACTTTCTTATTCTTGACGAGCCTACCAACCACCTTGATATTCAGTCAAAGGAAGCTTTGGAAGACGCATTGGCCGATTACGACGGTACTATGCTGATTGTTTCACATGACAGATATTTTATAAACCGCCTTGCCACCAAGCTCTGGTATATGGACGAAGGCAAAATAACCGAGTATAAGGGTAATTTTGATGAGTACCTGATGTCTAAGGCCGATAAACAGCTTGCCGTAAAGACTGAGAAAGCAGACAGGGCGGGCGAGTATCAGAGAAAAAAGGCCGCCGAGTCGGAATTTAAGAAAAAGAAAAACAGATTTGCCGCAGTTGAAAAGGAGATAATGAAGATTGAGGAGGATATATCTTCTCTTGAATCATCCCTTGAATCCCCCGATGTTGGCGGCGACTATAAAAAGATAATGGAAATAAGCGAAAGTATCTCAGAGAATAAAGAAAAGCTCAACTCTCTTTACGAGGAGTACGAGCTTTTGGCCGAAGAGATTGAAAGAGGACTCTAATGAAAGATATTGATAAAATAAGAGAGTTTTTTAAAGGTGATGTTTTTGCTGACAGCACTGTGGGTATAACCATAGAAGATGTGGGCGAAAATTACGCAAAATGCTCTCTGGTTCCCGAAAATAAACATAAAAACGCTGCAAACGTTGTTATGGGCGGAGTTTTGTTTGCTTTGGCGGATTATACCTTTGCCGTAGCCGCCAATTCAAAGGATATTCTCGAAGGAACCTCGGGTGTTACACAGACACTCTCCTCAAATATCTCTTACCTCTCCCCTGCCCGTATAGGCGAAAAGCTTATAGCAGAGGCAAAATGTATAAAAAAGGGCCGCACGGCCTGTTATTACACAGTTGACGTCTACGCTGAAAAGGCTCCGTCAAAGGTATTGGCCGTTGCGGCAATAAATGGCTTTACTTTAGCTAAAAACTAACTCTTTTCCAGTCGTTCTCTGAGCTCGGTTTGAACCTCGATATCAAGGGGCTCGGAATACTGATTGATGAAGTTTGGCTGTTGATTGTCGTCGTCCACGAGAACGTACTTGCCCTCGGCGAGTATCTTGCCAAGCTCGTCGTACATATAGGTTACGTTGTTAAGGGCTCCCAAATGTATCTTCTTTACCCCATCCAATAGGGTGGGGTTTTCTATTACCTGAGTATCGGTAAGGAATATTACTTTTCTTTCAGATTTCCCAGACATATTTCTATATGCGTTCTTATAGATTTCGTATATAGACGAGGGGGGCTGTCTGATAATAAAATCGAGAGTGTTTATTATGATAATGTCGGTAACGTCCGGATCTTTTCTCTGATTTTCGCTTTTAAAAAGGTCGTCGTATCTGGATAGGTAGGTTTCACCGTAAACGGCAATATCTGTTTTCGTCCAGTTTGATACCGTAAGACTTGCAATTCCCGTTCTTCCTGCAGCTTCAGCTATAAGCAGGGTCTTTTCCATTTCTTCTGCACCTTGCCAGGGACCGTTTACCTCAAAGGAAAGAGCTTTGCCCGTGGTATAGGTCATCATATCAAGATAGAAATTATATTTAAGGTCGGTAAAATAGTCAGACTGTATAATATCACTGCCGCTGTTAAGGGCTACGGTGTAGGGGTCGAATATTCCTCTGAATACCGCCGACATAGAGTCGCCCACAGTACCAACCCTGAAAATTACGGGGACGTTGGGCGCTACCGCTTTGAAAACGTCCGTGGCTATTTTTTGGACAGAAACCAGGGTATTCTGTTTGAACAGCTTCCAGTCGTACTCGCAGACAGAGGTGATCTTAGTCTTTTTTTCGGACTCGAGCTGTTCCCAAGATTTATAGGATGTTTTATAGGCGGAATTAAATTTCTTTATGGTGTTGTACTTGTTCTTTACATATCCCAGAAATGCTTCAAAGGAGGGCTGGGAATAGTCGAGGTCAACGGTTGAAGAAAAGGCAACCTCGCCAAGCTCGGAGAGCTTTATCTGCCAACTGAGAATATTCTCTGCATATCTGTCATAAACGTGGGAGGCAAATGCCAGAATGGCATCCTCCATATATCTGAGGTTTTTGTCGCTGGATAAGCAAAGAAAACTGCTTCTTACCTCGTCGTAGGCGTATATTTCTCCTACCGCATTTTCTTGAAGGTCAAGCTTTTCCGCAAAAGGAAGGTTGTATGTCCAGAAAACTATGGAAAGGTTGAGTTTATATCCTTCTTCTACAAAGACGTCCATAACCTCGTCGATGAAAGTCCAATTGTACTTGTTCTCTTCCACCTCAAAATCTGACCACAGGACGGAAAAGTCAATGGTTTCAAAGCCGTAATCTTTTATTCTTTTAAGATAATCCTTGGCATCGTCACCGTCTGCAAGCTGATAACTCCATATAGAAAAGCCCATGGAGTTCGGCTCGGACTGTATTTCTATTGCGTTATCAACAAGGGAGAGCATATCTCCAAAGCCCGAATATTCCTTGATTTCAAGCTCCTTCATTCCGTTTCCCGAGCAGCCGACGCACAGACTTATGACGGTGGCCAATACCAGAAGGAAAGCCGTATATTTCTTTTTCATCAGATTTTCCTCATAAGAAATTTTGCTATTATGATTTTAACATATAATAGGGCAAAATGCAATAGATAAATCAGTACAGTTGTAAAAAAAGATTAAATATTTTAAAAAACCTATATGTTTGCCATATTTTTATGATATCATATCTTGGCAAACACACAACGAATAAAAAAACGAGGATGGGGTCGATGATAAAGATTGCGTTACAGTTGTATACGGTGAGAGAAGAGCTTAAAGAGGATTTTGAGGGTACTCTTGCCGCTATTACCTCCGCCGGCTACAGCGGAGTCGAATTGTGCGATAGATACGATATGGACGCGGCTGAAATGAAAGCTCTTTTGGACAAATACAATCTTAAGGCTGTTTCTTGCCACGTTGGCTACAATAAGCTGATATCCGATTTTTATGAATATATAAATTATGTAAAAGCCTTGGGTGCTAATTACATTACAATTCCTAGCCTTCCTAAAGAAATGAGAAAGGATGAGATATCCGTTCTTCACGCGGCTGCGGAAATGGACGACATGGCTCGTAGAGCTAAGCAGAAAGGCATTTCTCTTTCTTATCATAACCATGTATACGAGTTCAACACTGTTTTTAACGGCCGTTCCATTGAGCAGATTCTTATAGACGAAGCCCCCAATCTTAATTTTGAGATAGATACAGGGTGGTCGGGTGTTGCAGGTGTTGATAACAAAGAGTTTTTAACCAAGCTGGGATATAGACTTGACCTCGTTCATATAAAAGACGTGGATAATGAAAATATTCCCGTGGAAATAGGTGAAGGACGACTCAATGTCAAGGCTGTTATTGATACGGCAGACAAGTTGGCCGTACGCTGGTGTATAGTTGAGCAGGATCAAATGAGGAATTATCCCGCTCTTGAGAGTATAAAGATTAGCTACGACAATATTCAGGAAAAGTATATAAAGTTCCTCGAAAAATAGTGATATAAGAAAGACTGTCCTTGCCGGGCAGTCTTTTTTATATATTTACGAAATTTTCATCTTCCCTATTGATTTTTATTAAAAATGTGCTATAATTAATTATACCTCAAACAACAAACAAAAAAACGACAATGTTTCACGTGAAACATTTGGATGACCGGAGAAGGAGGGTGCGTATTGGGAAAGATAGTTGCCGTTGCAAACCAAAAGGGCGGCGTGGGAAAGACCACCACCGTCGTGAACCTTGCGGCGTGTATAGCCGAAAAGGGAAATAAGGTTTTGTTAGTAGACCTTGACCCCCAGGGAAATGCCACCAGTGGATGCGGCATTAACAAGAAAAAAATATCAGCCAGTGTCTATAATGCCCTTGAAAATGCGGATTCTGCTCCCGCGGCTGTGGTAAAGACAAAATTCGACGGCCTTTTTATAATGCCCTCTCATATGTCCTTGGCGGGCGCCGAGCTTGAGATGGTAGATATAAGCGGAAGAGAACGACTTTTGAAAAATGCCCTCGACAAGGTCAGAGATGAGTACGATTTTATACTTATAGACTGTCCGCCCTCATTGGGATTACTCACCGTAAACGCTCTTACTGCGGCCGATTCGGTGCTGATACCCATACAGTGCGAATTTTACGCTATGGAAGGTCTGTCACAGCTTACCAACACGGTAAAGCAGGTTAACAGACTTTATAACCCCAATCTTGATATCGAAGGGGTTCTTGTTACTATGTACGATGCCCGTCTGAACCTTACGGTGCAGGTTCTTTCGGAGGTAAAGAGATTTTTCTATACCAAAATGTATAAGACCTGCATACCCCGTAACGTTAAGATATCCGAGGCTCCTTCACACGGAATGCCCATAAACCACTACGATAGATCCGCAAAGGGAACTGTTGCATACCGCGCCCTTGCAGAGGAATTTTTAAAAAATAACGGGAGGTAAATAGATGGCTTTTAAGAAACAGTCACTGGGAAAAGGCCTTGATGCTCTTTTCGCCGAGAATGAAGTTGAGATAGACGAAAAACAAATAAAGTTGGTAAAAACCTCTCTCGTTGAGCCTAACAAAGACCAGCCCAGACGCACCTTTGATAAGGCTGCTCTTTCAGACCTTGCCTCGTCAATCGCAGAACACGGAATACTTCAGCCTATTATCGTACGAAAGTACGGAGAAGGCTATCAGATCATTTCTGGTGAGCGCAGATGGCGCGCGTCAAGGATGGCGGGACTTCAGGAAATTCCCGTAATCATCAGGGAAATTGACGATAACGACGCTCTCGTAATAGGTCTTATAGAAAATCTTCAGCGTGAAGACCTCAACGTTGTTGAAGAGGCTTTGGGATACAAAAGACTTATGGAAAGCTTCTCATATACTCAGGAGGCAATCTCTAAAAGGGTTGGTAAATCACGACCCGTTATTGCCAACGCTCTCCGACTTTTGGCGCTTCCTAAATGCGTTCTCGACGCCGCGGAAAATGGCGATATAACCGCAGGACATGCCAGAGCATTCCTTCCTCTCTGTGAAAAGCTGAGTGAAAAGGAAATAGTGGATCTTCTGGAGCAGACGGTTAATAAGGAGCTTACGGTAAGAGATCTTGAGGCTTTGTACAAGAAGCTCTCAACCGAAAAAGCTGAGAAAACTTCAGACCCCAACAGTATTTATTATAAGGCGCTTGAAACCGATATGTCCGCAACGATGGGCAGAAAAATAAAGATTGTTCCCAAAAGGGGCAAGGGCCGTATAGAAATAGAATTTTATAACAAAAATGATTTTGAGATTCTCGTTGAGGCTCTCAAGAAAATAAAGACAGAATAAGAACCGAAAGGATCAGATAGAAATGCTTGATATTAAAAGAATCAGAGAAAACCCCGAAATACTCCGTCAGGCTATTAAAAACAGAAACAAGGATATAGATATTGAAGTTATCTTTGAGCTTGACGACAAGAGAAAGACCGTTCTTTACGAAACAGAACAGATGAAGGCAAAGCAGAATGCCGTTACAAAGCAGATTCCTCAGATGAAGAAGGCAGGCGAAGATACTACCGCCCTCTTTGCTGAAATGAAGGAACTCTCCGAAAAGATCAAGGAAAATGACAAGGTTATAAAAGAACTCGACGCTCAGCTCAACGGTTTTCTTCTTACCATTCCCAATATCCCCATGGATATCGTTCCTTACGGTAAGGATTCCGACGATAATATAGAACAGCGTCGATTCGGCGAGCCCACCAAGTTTGATTTTGAGCCCCTTCCCCACTGGGACGTAGGCGCAAATCTTGGTATTCTCGATCCCGAAAGAGCCGCAAAGGTTACAGGCGCGCGTTTCCACTTCTATAAGGCCGCAGGCGCAAGACTTGAGAGAGCAGTCATCAACTTCTTCCTCAACACTCACACAGAGCACGGCTAC
>JAZQLP010000141.1:0-15139 GCA_045542755.1 Eubacteriales bacterium | reverse complement strand
ACCGCCCTCAACGTAAGAAGCACCCCTTCGTCCCCCTCGTCAAAGCTTACCACCCTTCCCAAGGGAAGCTACGTTACGGTAGTGGGAGTGGAGAACGGCTGGTATAAAATAGAGTTCGGCAAGGGTATCTACGGATACTGCGCCGCCGATTATCTCACCCCCGTGTCGGGGTCATACCCTGCCTACGTCAGCGCGGGAGGGGGCAACCTCAACGTGCGGAGTGGGCCTTCCACATCCTACGGCGTGGAGAATATACTCCCCCACGGCAGATGCCTTGTTGTTATCGGACAGTCGGACGGCTGGTACCGAGTTATCTATAACGGCGACGAGGTGGGATACGTAAGCAAAAAATATATCTCTGTTTCAAAGCCCGCGGGTATTAAAGAGGAGTACACCGCCGTCTATCTGTCGGTGCCCTCATATAAGCAAAAGGACAGCCGCTGGTCGGGTGTAAAGCTGGGCTCCTCGGGTAAGACCATCGGTCAGATAGGGTGTACAACCACCGCCTTGGCCATGACCGAGAGCTACCGTCTGGGATACACAGTATATCCTAATCAGATGG
Source organism: Eubacteriales bacterium (assembly GCA_045542755.1). GTDB lineage: Bacteria > Bacillota > Clostridia > Oscillospirales > UBA644 > JAZQLP01. The sequence goes on along the minus strand of JAZQLP010000141.1, from coordinate 14,577 downwards.
CTTCACGCCTCTCCTACACCTCGGGCGGCGCCCTCTATTGGCCCTCAAATTACAGTCAATATTATAACTCGGACTACCTCAAAAAGGCCTACTCTCTCCTTAAAGAGGGCAAGCCTGTCATTATCGGAGCCAAGACCTCATCGGGCAAGACCCATTGGGTCGTTATTGCCGGGTTCAAGGGTAATGCCTTGACGGCCTCCAACTTTATTATCAACGACCCCGGCTCCACGTCCACCGCCGATTTGGCCACATATCTGGGCAAATATCCTATATTTATGAAACTTACGTATTATAATTAACCAATTTAAGGGCTATGTTAAGGCATAGTCCTTAACACTTGACTTTTGTCTGAATATCTGCTATAATGATGGAAAGAATAGTATAACATCATTAAAAGGAGGATATGACTATGTCAGTTTTAACTATAACTTCCGAAAACTTTGAAGCCGAGGTTCTTAACTCGGACAAGCCCGTGCTCATTGACTTCTGGGCATCCTGGTGTGGCCCCTGCCGCATGCTCTCTCCCGTAGTGGATCAGATTGCAGAAGAGGTTACCACCGTAAAGGTAGGCAAGATAAACGTGGACGACGAGCCCGACCTTGCCAAAAAGTACGGTATTATGAGCATCCCCACCCTTATTCTTATCAAGGGCGGAGAGGTTGCCGCCACCTCCGTTGGCGTTAAGCCCAAGGCCGAGATAAAGGCTATGATTGAGGGCTGATTTTAAAGCAGAAAAAAGCACCCACACGGGTGCTTTTTTTATATTCAATAATCATTGACATCCCTCAATTTTTATGTTATACTTAATATGTAGTATTATATAATTGTATAAGGAACGGTCAGCTATGGATTTTTTTAAGCAGCTTTTCAGATATTTTATCGTCAACATAATAATGTTCATCCTTTATTATGTTCTCAATACCCTCTTTAGTGCAGTTGGGGGCATATTTGAGATCAGTAATTGGGATATGGCCTTCCAGATAACGGGAGGCATCTTGGCATATCTTGGATTTATGGCCGCACATATCGCTCGCATAACCGACAGAAAGGGCTACGGCATAAACTACCTCTACCTTAACTCCAAAAATCCCGCCGATCCCAAGTCCGCCTTTAATATATTTACCGACTGGAAGAGGGGCAACTGGGATGTTCTGGCCTACACCGCCCTTATGTTTATAGCCGTTACCGCCTACGCTCAGGTAATAAAAGGAGCCCCCGACGGCACCCTTATACTCCTTGACCTTCTCCTGCCCCAGACAATCTTTTTCAAACTGACAAACTCCGCCCTTCTGGGCTTTATTATCCCCGTGGTCATATTCTATCTCGTCACCGCCTTTATTCAGGTCAACAGAAGAAGAGTATGGCTCACCACCCCCCTTTCCGAGGAGGAAAGAATGAAGGTGGATCCCGAGTGGGTACCTGCAGAAATTTCGTCAGAAGATTCTGCCGAAATATCTGCGAGAGTTTCTGACGAAACTCCCCCCCGTACAAAATGATGTGCAGGATTAAGAGTAACATAATGCAACTACCCTCATACGTTAAAGAAATCCTTGATATATACGCAAAAAACGGGCACACTGCATTGGTGGTGGGCGGCTCGGTAAGGGATGCTCTTTTGGGGCTTGAGCCCCACGATTACGATATTGCCACCTCGGCTCTGCCCCACCAAACAAAGGCTCTTTTCCCTCATCTGAAGGTGTTGGAAACGGGGCTTAAGCACGGCACCCTCACCCTTATTTGTGAGGGGAACGAGATTGAGGTGACGGTTTTCCGAAAGGACGGCTCCTACACCGACAACCGCCGACCCGACTCCGTGACCTTTACCCACGACTTTACCATGGATGCCCAAAGGCGGGATTTTACCGTCAACGCCATGGGGTACTCCCCCAATGCGGGGCTCGTAGACCCCTGCGGCGGCAAGGCCGACCTTGAAAAGAGGCTTATCCGCGCCGTGGGCGACCCTGCCACCCGATTCAGGGAGGACGGGCTTCGGATAATGCGCGCCATCCGCTTTGCCTCACAGCTTGGCTTTGAGATAGAGGAGGGGACCGAAAGCGCCCTTTTTGAGTGCAAGGACTTGCTTAAAAACATAGCCGCCGAGAGGATTTTCGAGGAGCTTTTAAGACTCCTTTCGGGAAAGAACGTGGCGGCAGTACTGACCAGATATCACGAAATTCTTGGGGTCATCTGCCCCGAAATGCTCTCATCCGTTGGGTTTGAGCAAAACAATCCCTACCATAAATACGACGTTCTTACCCATACCGCCATAACGGTGTCCGAGGTAAAGGACACCCCCTTGCTGAAGCTTATGGCATTTTTCCACGACTTTGGCAAACCCCTATGCTACACCGAGGACGAGAAAGGCGGCCACTTTTACGGCCACGCAAAGATAAGCGCGGCCATAGCCGACAAGGCACTCTGTGGCCTCAAGGCCCCCACAGCCCTTCGGGAAGGGGTGGTAAGGCTTACCGAGATCCACGACCTGCCCTTGGAAGCGAGTGAAAGGTTTGTCAAGCGCCAGCTTAACCGACTTGGTGAGGAAAGGTTCCTCAACCTTATAGATTTCCAGCGAGCCGACAACGCCGCCCAGAGCGAAAAAGCGGCTTACCGCAGGGAAAATTTTGACCGAGTGGAAGAGCTTGCAAGGGAGATCATAGCCTCACGCCAGTGCTTCTCACTAAAAGACCTTGAGCTTAAGGGTGACCATCTTACAGCCCTTGGATTAAAGGGAAAAGAGGTTGGCAATACCCTCGGCCTTCTCCTTACCGAGGTCATTGAGGGAAGACTGAAAAACGAAAAAGATACCCTTATAGAATACGCAAAAAAAATCATGAACGGAGAAAAGACTATGGAATTAAAAGATATCCTTTCTACAGTTGACCACACCCTTCTCAAGACCGACGCTACCTTTGAACAGATAAAGGCCGTACTCAAGGAGTCTATGGACTACGGCACAGCCTCTGCCTGCATCCCTCCCTGCTACGTAAAGCAGGCCGCCGAATATATGGGCGACAGAGGTGTGGTATGCACCGTTATAGGCTTCCCCAACGGCTATTCCTCCACCGAATGTAAGTGCTTTGAAACCGCCGAGGCCGTAAAGAACGGCGCCAAGGAAATCGATATGGTTATCAACCACGGTATGGTTCGCGAGGGCAGATACGACCTCATTCTTGAGGAGATAAACGCCGTAAAGAAGGCCTGCAACGGCATGCTGTTGAAGGTTATTATCGAAACCTGTATCCATACCGAGGAAGAAAAGATAGAGCTTTGCAAGACCGTAGCCGCCTCCGACGCCGACTACATCAAGACCTCCACGGGATTTTCCACCTCCGGCGCTACCCGTGAGGACGTAGCTCTCCTTGTAAAATACTGCGTGGGCAAAAAAGTCAAGGCCGCAGGGGGTATAAAGAGCCTTCAGGATGCGGAAGACTTTATCAACCTGGGTGCATCCCGCCTTGGCACAAGCTCCGTAATCAAGGCCGTGAAGGGCTTGGCGAGTCACGGTGGGTATTAAGCATCCCGCAAAGCGGGACGCAGTTATATTCGCCTGCGGCGAGTTATATTTGGCTTCGCCAAGTGATATTCGCTACGCGAGTGGTATTCGGCTATGCCGAGTTAGAAGGCGAATATAATATCACCGCGAAACGAAGTTGAGCGATATCACTCCGAGCAAAGCGAGGAATATCACTTGCCCGAAGGGCAAATATCACTTATTTTCCCTCCACTGAACACTGATCATCGCTCTCGTTCCCTCCCCGCCCGCAGGCGGCAACTCGCACAAAGTATTGCAGCGGATCTTATACTGCGCCATTAAGAGATGTGCGTTCTCCGCCGCTAAATTTAAAGCGTGAGGTACGCTTTAAATTTTCATTCTGCACTACTGAGATAAGAAGCTGACTTTGTGCGAAATAGAGCCGAAGCAACGGGGCGGGTGAATGATTTGCTACGAGATAGCAAATCAAAACTAGCCGCCGTTTGATTCGGCGAGCCGAAAGGACGCATAACCATGTTCGTAATGACAGATATAATTCAAAAGAAAAAGGACGGAAAAGCCCTTACCAAAGCCGAAATTCAATGGCTGGTAAAGGGTATCTCCGATAATTCCATACCCGACTATCAGCTCTCCGCATGGGCTATGGCGGTTTATTTCAAGGGTATGTCCGAGGCCGAAACCGTGGCTCTCACCGAGGCAATGGCTCTCTCGGGCGCATCCCTTTCCCCCGAAAAGCTGGGCGAATTTTCGGTAGACAAGCACAGTACGGGCGGCGTTGGTGACAAGACCACCCTTATCGTCGCGCCAATAGTAGCCTCTCTGGGGGCAAAGGTGGGCAAGATGTCGGGCAGAGGCCTTGGCCATACGGGCGGTACGGTGGATAAGCTTGAGTCCATAGACGGCTTTAATATCGTTATGACCGAAAGCGACTTTCTCCGTCAGGTAGAAAAGATAGGTATTGCCGTCGTTGGACAGAGTGAGGGCAGCGTGCCTGCAGATAAGCGGCTCTACGCTCTCCGCGACGTAACCGCCACCGTGGACAGTCTTCCTCTCATTGCATCCAGCATTATGAGCAAGAAGATCGCCGCAGGCGCACGGAGCGTGGTCCTTGACGTAAAGGTAGGCTCGGGCGCCTTTATGAAGACCCCCGAGGCCGCTGAAGAACTTGCAAAGATGATGATTAAGATAGGCGTTGGCTGTGGGCGAAAGATGGCCGCCGTCCTCACCGATATGGATACACCTCTGGGTCACGGAATAGGCAACCGCCTTGAGGTGGCCGAGGCAATCTCCGTCCTTAAGGGTGAAGAGGGCAACGAGGACCTTAAAGAGGTCTGCCTCTCCCTGGCCGCGTGTATGGTTTCCCTCAGCCTGGGAGTAAGCCACGTTGAGGGCAGAAAGCTTGCCATTCAGGCTCTTGAAAGCGGCAAGGCGTATGATAAGTTCGTTGAATGGATAGAGCTTCAGGGCGGAAAGGCCGACTGGATAAAGGACCTCTCCCTCCTGCCCAAGGCCGCCGTTATCCACGAAGTAAAGGCTCCCACATCGGGCTACGTTGCAAAAATGCAGACCGACGCCATAGGCCACGCGGCAATGCTTTTGGGCGCGGGCAGAGCCACTAAGGAGGATACGATCGACTTTGACGCAGGTATCACCCTGATTAAAAAGACGGGCGACAGAGTGGAAAAAGGTGACGTTCTGGCCCTCCTCCACACCTCCGACGAAGGCAGAATAAGAGCCGCCGAAGAGGCCTTCCTTAACGCCTATACCTTCTCCGAAGAAGAGCCCGAAAAGATACCTCTGGTATATAAGATCCTTAACTGAAAGAAGAATAAAAATGATAGCAGATAACATTAAAAACGTTGATCTCTACGGAAAGATCAGCCCTCTCTTTGCCGAGGCCGTAAGCCTTATGAAGGAGATATGGCAGGGTGACAAGGAGCTAAAGGAAAAGACCTTCGTGATCCCCGACAGACTTGCCTATTTCATTCTTGCCCCCCAAAACAGAAAGACGGTGGATATAAAGAGATTCGAGGCTCACAGAAAATTTATCGACGTCCATTTCGTCCTCAAGGGCTCCGAGCGTTCCCTTATCGCAGACCCTTGCAACCTCACCCTCACCGAGGAATATATGCCCGAGCGTGACATCGCCTTCTACACAGGCGAAGGCGCAAAGGACATCACCCTCCTTCCCGGTGACTTCTATATTACCTTCCCTTGGGATGCCCATGCACCCGACCGCATCTCCCATCTGGGCGACGACGGCCTTGTAAAGGCGGTTATAAAGATAGCGGTGGAGTGATAGGTTATAGGTAATAGAGCATAGAGCGTAGAGCATAGAGAATATAAAAAAGCACCCACACGGGTGCTTTTTTATGCTTTTGTTCCTATTTTTATTTCCCCGTGCTTGGCCTCGTACTCTTCTATAAGGTTACGGATAAGCACTAATATCTGACTGTTTGCGCTTCTGCCCTCATAGTCGGCAATAACGTGCAACTTATCTAGCATTTCATCGTCAATTCTTATTGATAAACTCTTTATAGCCATATAGAAGACCTACATTAAACATATTATGTACCCATTATATATTCATTTTGATGTAAAATGTTGGAAATGGATATATAATACATCTAAAGTATGTTCAAAAGTGAGGTAAATATGAAATTAGCAATTATAGGGTCAAGGTCTTTGGATAATTTCCCCATCGACAAATATATCCCCGAAGGGGCTACGGAAATAGTTTCAGGGGGAGCCAGAGGTATAGACACCCTTGCAAAGGATTATGCAAAAAGAAAGGGATTAAAACTAACCGAGTTTCTGCCCCGATATGACCTCTATCCGGGAAAGATTGCACCCCTGAAGAGGAACGAGGAGATTGCCCTATACGCAGATGCGGCGGTGGCGTTTTGGGACGGAAAATCAAGTGGGACGGAGTACACCGTAAAGCTTTTTCAAAAGTTGGGAAAGAAAGTCAGGTTGGTTACGGTAAAAACAAAAGGATAAATGACTAAAATTCCCTTATTTTTGATATAATATTAAGGAAATATTCCCTTAAAGTATTGACAATTCCCTTAAAATATGCTATTATTTAAGGGAAAGAAGGTGGAGTTAAGATTATGAGAAGATTTAACTACTCAAAAATAAGCCAGCAAAAATGGGATTCGGAGCTCCTTGGCTTAATTGCGGCCATATACAAGGAAGCGGGAAAGCAAGAGCTCTATTTAAAGCAACGTCCCGAAGAGCTTGAAAAGCTTATAGAGATTGCAAAGGTGCAGAGTACCGAAAGCTCAAACGCCATAGAGGGTATCGTTACTACCAATACGAGAGTTCGTCAGCTTGTGGAGGATAAGACCTCGCCAAGAAACAGGGATGAGCAGGAAATTGCGGGCTACCGTGACGTTTTGAACATTATTCACGAGAGCTTTGATGCCATTCCCATAACTCCCTCATATATTCTTCAGCTCCATAAAATACTCTACAGTCACATGAATAATCCCCAAGCAGGCAGGACCAAGAGCGTGCAGAATTATATCAGCGCCACATATCCCGACGGTACTGTAAAAACTCTCTTCACACCCCTTGACCCCTTTGAAACACCAACGGCTCTGGAGAGCATATGCGATGAGTTTAACAGAGTGATTGGGAATAACGGTCTGGAGCCGTTGATCGCTATCCCCGTGTTTATTCACGATTTTCTCTGTATCCACCCCTTTAATGACGGAAACGGCAGAATGAGCCGTCTGCTCACCACCCTGCTTCTTTATAGAAGCGGCTTTTACGTTGGAAAATATATATCCCTTGAGGCTAAAATAGCAAAGAATAAGGACTTGTATTATTCCTCTTTGAGGCAGGCACAGGAGGGGTGGCATGAGGGAAAGGAAGATGTCCTTCCCTTTATCAAGTATTTGCTTGGCACCGTGCTTTCGGCGTATAAGGATTTTGAGGACAGATTTGCCCTCGTGGAAAACAAGCTGTCTGCATTGGAAACCGTAAGACTTGCAACCCAAAACAAGATAGGAAGATTTTCAAAACAGGATATAAGGGAGCTTTGTCCCTCTCTCAGCATAAGCTCTATTGAAGGCTCACTGCGAAAAATGGTGGAGTTAGGTGAGCTTAAAAGAGAAGGGCAAGGCAAAAACATTTGTTATTTGCGGCTTAAATAACCCATTGTCAAACAACTAATTCTCTTGACTTTGGCAACAATATCTGTTATAATATGATATAGAATATATAATGCGAAAGTAGGGTGTTTTATGGGATACAGAGAGAAATACGAAAAATGGCTTAATGACCCTATATTTGACGGCAAGGCGAAGGCGGAGCTTGAGGCTCTCACCGACGAAGGGGAGATAGAGGACAGATTCCATACCGACCTTGAGTTTGGTACGGCGGGTCTTCGCGGCATAATGGGCGCGGGAGATAACCGAATGAACGACTACACCGTGGGCAAGGCGGCCTGCGGCATTGCCAAGTATCTTGTGTCCGAGGTGGGCGAGGGGCTCAAATGCGCCGTTGCCTACGATTGCAGAAACAACTCCCGACTTTTTGCGGGGATAGTATGCGCAAACCTTCTTCGCGCGGGGATAAAGGCATATATGTACCCTCACCTTGCCCCCACACCCCTTTTGGCTCATGCAGTAAGGAGTCTGGGCTGTGAGGCGGGATTTATGATTACCGCAAGTCATAACACCAAGATATATAACGGTCTTAAGGTATTTGACGGTGAGGGCAAACAGCCTCTTACCGCCGTTACCGACAAGATGACCGAGTATATAAAGTCCACCACCTATGCCGAGGCTGTGACCTCCGAGGAGGGCTGGACGGATAAGATAGAGTTTATTTCTCCCGAGGTTGAGGAGGAATTTATACAGTCCACCCTTGACTGTGGAATCTTTGATGATAAGCAGGCAAAATCTGCCCTCCGAGTGGTGTATACACCCCTTCACGGAACGGGCGGGCCCTACGTGGTGCCGGTGCTTAAGAGGGCGGGATTTTTCCAGACCTTTACCGAGCTTCGTCAGTCAGAGGTCAGCGGGGATTTCCCCACGGTGGTAAGCCCCAATCCCGAGGAGCACGCCGCCATGACCAAGGTAATGGATATGTGCTTAAAGCTCAATGCAGACATAGCCGTTGCTACCGACCCTGACAGCGACAGAATCGGCGTAGCCGTAAGGCATAACGGCAAGGTAAAGCTCCTCAACGGTAACCAGATAGGCGCATTACTTTGTGAGCATATCTTTTCAAGAAAGCCCAACCTTCCCAAGATTCCCGTTCTTGTAAAGACTGTAGTAACGGGAGATATGGCCGCCCTGTTTGCCGAGAGCAAGGGGGCAAAGGTGTACGAGTCCCTGACGGGATTTAAGAATATAGTTGGGGTTATTGACCGCCTTGACAGGGAAGCGGGCGAGGAGTTCGTTATGGGATACGAGGAGAGCTACGGATACGTGGTTGCTCCCCATCTCCGTGACAAGGACGGTATATCCGCCGCCCTCCTTATCTGCGAGGCCGCTGCATATTGGAAAAAGAAGGGGAAGACCCTCTTGGACGTTATGGAGGATATGTACGCCCAGTTCGGACGTCACCTTGACTGTGTTGACTACACAATATTTGAGGGCATTGACGGGGCAGAAAAGATGAACTCATTCCTTGCAAACCTCCGCGCCGACCCCCACAAGTATTTTGAGGGAATTGCCGAGGTCAAGGACTATCTTAAGGGTCTTGACGGGGTTGAGCCTGCCGACGTGCTGAAGTTCAAGCTCGAGGACGGCTCCTTTATCGCAACCCGTCGCTCGGGTACAGAGCCCAAGATAAAGTTCTATTATTCAATCGTATGCAACACCTACGAGGAGGGCATCGCCCGACTTGAGGGATTCAGACAGATAATAAAAAATATTACGGATAGATAAGGAATAAAGGATATGAAAGGTATAATCACCGACAGCTTTATGCTCAAAAATAAGACAGGCGAAAGGCTCTACAACACCTACGCCAAGAATCTGCCCATAATCGACTATCACTGCCACCTCAACCCTAAATTTATAGCCGAGGACAGAGTTTTTAAGAACGTTACCGAGCTTCTTCTCAGCGAAGACCATTACAAGTGGAGAGCGCTTCGCTCCAACGGAGTTGAGGAAAAGTATATTACCGGCGACGGGGACGACTACACCAAGTTTGAAAAATGGTGCGAGCTTCTTCCCATGTGTATGGGCAACCCCCTTTACGCCTGGAACGCCCTTGAAATGAAGAGATATTTTGATATTGACGAGCCTATCACTCCCCACAACTGCAAGGAGGTTTGGGATAAGTGTAACGCTCTGTTGGCATCTGAGGGATACTCTGCAAGAGGACTTATTGAGCGCTCAAACGTTGAGGCCGTATGCACCACCGACGACCCCATGGACGACCTTCGTTATCATAAGCAGATAAGAGAAATGGGCTTTAAGACTAAGGTTCTTCCCACCTTCAGACCCGACAATGCCATTGAAATAATGAAGCCCGGCTTTAAGGCGTACGTTGAAAAAATGGGCGCAAAGACCTTTGCCGAGTACATAAAGGTTCTTCTTGAAAGAATGGACTTCTTCGGCCAGAACGGCTGTCTGCTTGCCGACCACGGCATAAGCCTTCTCCCCGTGTGCGAAATAAAGGATGCCACCTACCAGGCTGCCGAAAAGGTATTTGACCGCGTTATGGCGGGCGAAACCCTTGAGCAGGTAGAGTACGACCTCTTCAGAGCATACGTTACCGTTTTCTGCGGAAAGGAATACGCAAAGCGCGGCTGGACCATGCAGATACATATCGGCGCTATCCGTAACAACAACTCCAGAATGTTCCAGTCCTTTGGCCCTGACGGCGGCTTTGACTCCATGGACGACTTCCCCGTGGCAAAGACCGTTAACGCCCTTCTGGACGCTATGGACTGCGAAGACCTTCTCCCCAAGACTATACTTTATTCCCTCAATCCCAAGGATAATTACACCCTTGGCACTACCATAGGAAACTTCCAGAAGGCCCCCGTTGCCGGCAAGATCCAGCTTGGCTCGGGCTGGTGGTTTAACGACCAGCGCGACGGTATGGAGGCTCAGATGCAGGCCCTTGCAAACCTCGGCCTTATCTCCAGATTCGTTGGTATGCTCACCGACTCAAGAAGCTTCGTTTCCTACCCCCGCCACGAGTATTTCAGAAGGATATTCTGCAACCTCATCGGCAAGTGGGTTGAAGAGGGCGAATACCCCGAGGACGAGGAATACCTTGAAAAGATAATCAAGGGCGTTTGCTACGAAAACGCGAAGAGATATTTTGGGTTTTAATTGCCCCCGAACCGCTACCCTTTTGGGTAGCGGTTTTTTTATACAACAAAGAAAGAACGCCGCCCCGAAGGGCGGCGGAACCTTTAAATAAGAAAAAGACGGACGGCTTGAAAAACGCTGTACACAGACAAAACTGCGAACGTCATAGTCAAGAACATACTGCTCTTTTTATTGAAAAAAGTAAATACAGTGTTGACTATTAACGACAGTATCCAGAAAAGTCTGTACATTGCCAAAGCATCAGGGTCTATAACGTGGAGCTCAAATTCCAAGGTTCCATAGGGAGACAACAAGGAAAATAAGGCTACTAAAGGCAATATAACGCATAAAAATACGCTGCTTATTATGTTTTTGATAATTGACTTCATTGTTTTCTCCTATACACAAGGTGTTTTACACTATGATAAAGCTTTTAAAATCTTCTCCTTATTTCTAAATATTGATTTTCCGTAATCTGCTTCGGAAGCTATTTCAATAGAACACTCAGGTCCTACATTATAACGAGATGCAATTATTTGAATCTCGTCATCTGTTAGCTCTGAAGCCGATTTCCCAGAAAAATCAACATTACGAAGAATATCAAGATGCTTTGCCGCCATATAAATATTCTGAATAGGGTCCTTCAGGGAATCAATAACCATACGTTTATTTGCAGATGTATCATCGTAATTTAACATTTCAAGTGCTCTTCTCACTTGAATACTGGTATTACCGAAAGATGTTTTTTCTTGGGGCTTAGCTAAGGGGGTATTGTCTAACCAATCAATTCCGCTCCAATCAAAACTTCTGAGAGTGTACATAACATCATCACCCCACATTGGATCTCCTCCGTACTCCGTAAAAGCAACTCCTGCTAAAAGGAAAATAGGAATATCATACTTTGCGGCTGCGTCTGCTATTACATCTTTATAATTATTGACAAAATCTTTTTTCTCTGAAAATAGGAAATCTTTTCCTCCAAAGGTTTTCCAATAAGCAACATCTGCAGAGGTCCATTTTACATCCTTATGGCCTTTCCATTTTGACGAATAGTATACTATTCTTGCATGTTCAGTACTGAGGTTTTGTTCTTTTGCAAGTTCTTCAATATGGCGAATATCATCAATAGTATCAATGTTATTACCCTTACCGGAATTTCCGGATGAAGGCTTCTTATTTCCCACATAGTTTGCAGGAACGTAATCATACCTCTCCGTCCTATAACGGTCAAAGCCCGAAGTCTGCATAAGGGGCTGGGTGGTGGTATTCGTACCCTCATTATACAACTTCTGCCTCTTGTTGTCAATCCCTTGATAGGTATGGATGAGAAGAAAATCGTATTTACTTTGGGATATTTTGCCCGAAGAAAGGTCATCGTAGGCACGTTTTTCAAAGTATTTTACGGTGTCGGGGTGGAAGTTGTTCAGGTTCATAGGGTACTTCCCCTCTATCATTGTGTTGTAGAGCTTCTCCCTGACCATTTTATTGGAAGCCTCTATACTTTCCTGACGGGCTTTCTCTTCCGCTTCTGCCTCTCTTTTCCTTTGTTCAAAGAGAGCCTGTTTTTGCAGATCGGCAAAGGTAGGATTTTTGTTCTCCTTGACCAGAGCGTGATAATCGTCCTTTTGGACGGCCTGATAGTCGCCTCTGATTTTCTGAGGGGTCTCGGCGGAGGAAGTACCCATTGCCTCCGCTGGGTATAAAAAGTATGCTCCCGAACATCAGTTCGGGAGCTGTTTTTTTTATTTATTCTATTTCTGTAACCAATTCAGAGAGGTCTTTTCTCCTCTTTTGGCGGAGATGGTCGCCCTCGGTGGGGTAACCAAGGGTGATTACCAGTCTGACGGGACTGTCAAGGTTGCAAACTTTACGCACCTTTTCGTCGTCAAACCAACCAAGTATGCAGGTGCCAAGCCCCTGAACGGCGGCCTCGGCGGTGAGATATGCCACGGCAATACCTATATCCATGGAACGGTAGTCGTTATTCTTTAGTTTTGAGCCTAAGGCGGCGGTCTTAACGTAGGGTTTTTCGGACACGACTATCATAACGGGGGCTTGTGAGGCGAACTTATTCATTCCCATGCCCATACAAGCCTTTGCAACCTCTTTTGCGGCCTCGCCTTTACAGAGGGTGAAGTGATAAGGCTGACCGTTGCAGGCGGAAGGAGCAAGCCTTGCGGCCTCCATAATGGCGGTTATCTTCTCCTGCTCTACGTCTCTGTCAGAGTAGCTGCGGCAGGACTGGCGGGTCTTGGCTATTTCTATGAAGTTCATGCTTTTTCTCCGTTCTTGCGTCCCGACTGGATAAGTTCCTTTTCGAACTCCTCGGGGTGTTTTAAATAGTAGTCCTGATGCTCTTCCTCGGCGGGATAAAAGGACTTGAAGTCCTCCACCGCTATATGGACCTTTTTGCCCGATAAAGCCTCAAGGGCGGCTATCTTTTGGGCGGCGATTTCTCTTTCGGAGGGGCTTTGGCAGTATACGGCGAGGGTGTAGGAGTAACCTCGGTCGATAAACTGTCCTTCACCGTCGAAGGGGTCAACGGAGTCTGTAAAGATATCAAAAAGGTCGGCAAAATTGCATTTTTCAGGGTTATAGGTTACTCTGACGGTTTCGCGATGTCCCGTTTTTTGAGCCTTTACGTCGGCGTAGGAGGGGGACTTCTCGTCACCGCCCGAATATCCGCTGACCACCGCCGTAATACCTAATCTTTCCCTGAACACGGGGGTTATGCACCAAAAGCAGCCCCCTGCAAAATAGGCTTGTTTTATCATATTGTTTTTAACTCCTCGAAAGAAGGGGTATGCAAGAGCGGCGAGTGCCGAAGGCCTCTTCGAGGCCTTCGGCCAAGGGCTTCGCCCTTGCCCCTGCAAAGCAGGGGGCTCGCCGCCTATAAGCATACTTTCACACTAAAATCTCTTGATAATGAATTTATCCTTACTCAGGTGCATACCGAATTTACAGTATCTGATAAGGGAGTCGATGGCGTTTTCGTTGTCGATAAATCTGGACTCAACGAAGTTAAGCTCCGACTGACGGTTGGTCTTGAGCCAGAGGCGCTTGTATTCTCTCTTAAAGCGGCCGTACTCTTCGCCCATAATAATGAGGTCGTCAACGATACTTCTTGCCTCTTCCCTATCCTTAAAGGGTCCTGCGGGGATAACGAAGGCTCTCATACAAGCCCAGAGCATTCTTCTTATATCGTGCTTAAAGCAGTCAAGGGTAACCTTGTTTCTCTTGGGCTTAAGCTCCTCGATTTCGTCTGCCGCATCGGAGAGGGTGGAGAACATTCTGGAGCAATGCTTACCAAGGTCGAATCTTGATTCGGTGGCTCTTCTGGGGTCCTTCCAGAACTCGTTGTGGAGGGTGCCGCTGATGGAGGGCAGCTTAAGATATTCAACCTCTTTGAAGTTCTTTTCAAAGTCGTAGAACTCAAGGAAGGGTTTGACGTTGGGATTTTCAAAGCCGTAGTAGAGGGTGAGGAAGGACTCGGTAAGGTCCTTTAAGGTGCGCTTGCTTTCATTATTCCAGCCAAACTCACCTGCTATAGCAAGGCCGATGACGTTTTCTTCACGGAGAAGGGTGCCGCCGTCGTTCCAAGAGGACATAATAAAGCCGTGGCTCTTTTCTTTACCCTGCTTTGCCATAAGACGGGCATTGTCGTAAGTACAACCCAGAGTGGGGAAGAATCTTGCAAAGGAGAGGACTGCGGGGGAAACGTAGAACTCAAGTCCGCTTTGGCCCAAATCCTTTATATCCTGAAGGTCGTCGTGAAGGTCGTAGTTCCAATAAACAAATCCG
>JAZQLP010000140.1:0-9082 GCA_045542755.1 Eubacteriales bacterium | reverse complement strand
ATGCTGGGCATGGAAAACTACCAGCGTTATCTTGAGAAAAACGTTATTGAGGTTGCGCCCTTGGCTTATATGAGAGGCCGTACCCTTGACGACTCCTTTATAATCCTTGACGAAGCCCAGAACACCACCTACGAGCAGATGAAGATGTTCCTTACCCGTATGGGCTTTAACTCCAAAATCGTAGTTACGGGCGACGTTACCCAGATAGACCTTCCCTCGGACAAGACCAGCGGTCTTAAGGAAGCGATGAAGGTGCTTTCGGGAGTGGAAGGAATCGCCATCCACAATCTGACATACAAGGACGTAGTAAGGCACGAGCTCGTTCAGAAGATAATCAGAGCTTTCGAAAGCTATGAAAACAAAAAGGAGGCAGACAGAAATGCCCGTAAGTTCAAACAAAATTGAGATACTTAATAACCAGAAAAAGATAAAGGGCATCAGGGAGCTTTCCGCCGTAATAAAAGAGGCGGTAAACACTACCCTCAAATTTGAAGATGTCAAAGAAAAGTGCCTTGTAAGCGTATGTCTTACCGATAACGAGGAAATAGCAGAGCTTAACGGACAGTTCAGGGACAAGCCCCAGCCCACCGACGTACTTTCCTTCCCTTCAGGCGAGTACCCCTCCCCCGTTTCTCCCGCATTTTTAGGTGATATTATAATTTCCCTTGAAAGAGCCGCCGCCCAGGCAGAGGAATACGGCAACACACTTGCGGAAGAGGTGGCATTCCTTACTTCCCATTCGGTACTTCATCTTTTGGGTTACGACCATATGGAACCCGACGAGGAAAAGGAAATGTACCAAAAGCAGGACCAGGTAATGGATATTATGAAGGTGTCGAGAAAGACCAATATGGAATAAAGAAATGAAATTTATTCTCTCCATACTCAAAAGCTTCGGCTACGCATTTTCGGGCATAGCCCATTGCTTAAAGACCCAAAGGAACTTCCGTATACATACGGTTGCGGCAGTAACGGTAATAGGATTCGGCATACTCTACGGTCTTACCCCTACGGAGTGGGCCATAATTATGCTGACAATAGGTGGCGTACTTGCCTGCGAAATGATAAATACGGCCATAGAATCGGCAGTTGACCGCACGGGAGCCCATATTGACGGATACGGAAAAACCGCAAAGGATTCCGCCGCGGGAGCTACCCTGATATTAGCAATAATTTCGGTAGTTATAGCCGTATTTATATTTTCAGACCTTGGCCGTTTGCTACCCACCCTTACAGCTCTTTTCACAACCTGGAAGGTAGGGCTGTTTATAGCTTACGTAATAGTTTCAGTAATTTTTATAAAAGGAAAAAATCAAAAAAATAGGTGAATTATGAAAACAGGATTTATAACCATAATAGGACGTCCCAACGTGGGAAAATCCACCCTTTTGAACGCTATAATCGGCGAAAAAATAGCCATAGTTACAGATAAGCCCCAGACTACCAGAAGCAGAATAGTGGGCATATATAACGAAGAGGACGTTCAGTTTATCTTCGT
Organism: Eubacteriales bacterium; assembly: GCA_045542755.1. Lineage (GTDB taxonomy): Bacteria > Bacillota > Clostridia > Oscillospirales > UBA644 > JAZQLP01. The sequence goes on along the minus strand of JAZQLP010000140.1, from coordinate 7,584 downwards.
TGACACTCCCGGTCTCCATACCCCCAAGAATAAGCTGGGTGAATACATGGTAAAGGAAGCCTACGAGGCGGCTGACGACGTGGACTGCGCCATAGTTGTAACCGAGCCCAAGCCCCCCAAGGCCACCGAAATCCGCCTTATTGAGAGATTCAATAAAGACGGCATTCCCATGATACTCGTTGTAAACAAAACCGATAAATATCCCCGTGAAGAGGTTGCAAAGACCATTGCAGAATACGCAAAGCTGAGCGACTTTGCCTCGGTCGTCCCCACTTCTGCCCTTCGCGGAAGTAACGTTTCCATAATAATAGACGAGCTTAAGAAAATTATCGAAGACGGCGGCGAGAAATTCTATCCTGATGATATCGCCACCGACCAGACCGTAAGACATATGGCGGCAGAAATCATAAGGGAAAAGCTTATGCGCCGCTTAAGCGACGAAATTCCCCACGGAATCACCGTTGACGTAGTGTCCTTTAAGGAAAGAGAGGACAAGCCTATCACCGATATTGCCGTATCGGTAATATGCGAAAGAGAATCCCATAAGCGTATAGTTATAGGCAAAAACGGTGCCCTCATAAAGGCCGCCGCCAGCGAGGCAAGAAAAGAAATCGAAGACCTTCTTGACGGCAAAGTATTCCTTGAATGCTTTGTTAAGGTAAGAGAAGGCTGGCGTGACGATAATAACTTTATAAATAACAATGAATTCTGAGCTTAAAGGTATAGTTTTAAAATCAAAGCCCTTTTCAAACAAGGATATACTGCTTACGCTGTTTACCGACAAAGAGGGCAAAATAACGGTACTGGCAAAGGGTGTACGGGGAGCAAAGCGCTCAGTCTTGTACACTCAACCCTTTGCGTACTCTGAATTTATGCTATACCGAGGAAGCAGCCTTTATACCGTAGATCAAGCCAACATTATTGAGTCGTTCTATTCCCTGCGAAACGACATAGAAACCCTTGCCGCCGCCCAATATTTATTGGACTTGGTGGAACAGCTTCCCAGAGAGATGCATTCGGGTGACGAGAGCGCTATCCTTAAGCTTCTGCTTAATTCTCTCTACCTGCTTGGCAAAAACTCATCCGACTCCGGGGCAATAAAGCGGATAAAGATGATGTTTGAGCTGAAGTTCTGCGCCCTTTGCGGATTTGCCCCCGACTTAAGCGAATGTACGGTCTGCGGCAAAAAAGAGGGAGCTTTCTGGGTCTATACAGAGGGGCTGAGATGCGCCGACTGCGGGCAAAACCACCCTGACGGCCACAGAATAACCGACTCCATGGCAAAGGCCATATGCTACGTCCTGGACACGGATATGGCAAAGGCATACAAATTCACAATGCACCAGGACGCACTCAACTATCTGGCAACGGTGGTTGAAAACTTCGTAATGTTCGTATTTAATAAAGACTTCACAACCCTTAATTATTACCGTTCCTTGGACGTAAGTCAATTTATGAAAGGACAACAATGAAATATCTCAACACTCTTGAATACAATAAGGTGCTGGAGCGACTGGCTTCTCACGCAATATCCCAGGCAGGCAAGGAAAAATGTCTGGCATTACTTCCCTTCCCCAACGTAAACGAAGCCCAGAAAGCTCTTGACGAAACCGACTCGGCGCTGGTACTCTATCTCAAATACGGCGCCCCCTCTTTTATGGATATCACCGACGTAACCGCCTCTGCAAAAAGGGCGGCTAACGGCGCAACCCTGTCCATAAGTGAGCTTTTAGCCATAGCACACCTTCTGTCGGTTACGAGAAACCTCCATCAATACCTTGAAAATCACACCTCGGAGACCGACCCTCTTCACGAAAAAATATATTCCCTTATTCCCAACAAGTATCTTGAGGATAAGATAACCGTAGCCTTCCCTTCCCCCGAAGAGGTCTGGGACGGCGCATCGGCAAAATTGGCTGATATTCGCAAAAAGCAGAACATAGCAAAGAACAGGATCAGGTCGTCCCTTGATACCTTTATAAAATCCCCCAACTTCCAGAAGTATCTGCAAGATGCCATAATAACCATAAGAAACGACAGGTACGTTCTTCCCGTAAAGGCTGAATACAGATCCGAAATCAACGGTCTTGTTCACGACACCTCCGCTTCGGGTGCAACCCTCTTTATAGAGCCCATATCGGTAGTTACGGCAAATAACGAGCTTTCAGTTCTGGCCGCAGAGGAAAGACGTGAAATCGAGCGTATTCTTTCGGAATTTTCCGCAGAGGTGGCAGACCACGCAGAAGGCATAATAACAAGCTACGAAACTTGCATATTCTGCGATATGACCTTTGCAAAGGCAAAGTATGCCACCGAAATAAAGGCATATATGCCCATTCTTAATACTGACGGTATAATCGACGTAAAAGAAGCCCGTCACCCCCTTATTGATAAGACAAAGGTCGTGTCCATTGATATTGCTCTGGGCAAGACCTACACATCCCTTATCATTACAGGCCCCAATACGGGCGGTAAGACGGTAAGTATAAAGACGGCGGGACTTATGGCCCTGATGGCAAAATCGGGTCTTTTTATTCCCGCAAAGGAAAAGAGCAGAGTGGCATTCTTTGACCGCGTATTTGCCGATATAGGCGACGAGCAGTCAATAGAGCAATCCCTCTCCACCTTCTCCTCCCATATGTCAAATATAGTCACAATACTTAACGAAATAACCCCCAATTCTCTGGTTCTTATAGACGAGTTGGGCTCGGGCACCGACCCTGCAGAGGGCGCGGCCTTGGCTATTTCAATCATCGAAAGCATCCGTTCCACGGGAGCAAGGCTCGTATGTACCACCCACTACGCGGAGCTTAAAATGTACGCCGTACAGTCACCCTACGCAGAAAACGCTTCCTGCGAGTTTGACGTGGCTACCCTTCGCCCCACATACAGACTTATAACAGGCCTGCCCGGAAAATCCAACGCATTTGCCATAGCCTCAAGACTTGGCATAAGCGATGCAATAATTGAAAAAGCAAGAGAGAACCTTTCCAACGAAACCGTAAAGGTTGATTCTCTCCTTGCAGATATAGAAATAAGCCGTAAGCAGACCGAGTTTGACGCCAAAGAAGCGGCCAAAATGAAAGCCGAGGCAAAGGCTGTTCTCGATTCAAGAGAGCAGGTTGCCGAAGAAATGAAGCGCCAGGCAGAGGAGATACTCAATAACGCAAAGGCAAAGGCCGCCGCCATAGTTGAACGCTCCGAAAGAGAAACAAAAAGGCTTATTCAGGAGCTTGAAGAGCTTCGTAGACAGAAGGACAAGGCTGATTTTGCCGAGAAGATAGCACAGGCCAAGGCTGAAGTAAAGGGCTATACGGAAAAGGCAGAAAAAGAGCTTGAAATCAAAAAGCCCGAGCCTAAGCCCCTCTCCCGCCCCCTGGTAAAGGGTGATACGGTAAGAATAATCTCCATAAACAAGGAAGGCGTTGTACTTGAAACGCCCGACAACAAGGGGTACGTTTACCTTCAGGCCGGAATTATCAAAACAAAGGTAAAAATAAAGGACGTAGAGCTTATAGACAAGCCCAAGGTTACGGCAAATCTGGTCACCTCTACCCCCTCGGTAAGGGCAGAAAGAGGCAGCAGAGATGCTTCTATGGAGCTTGATATCAGAGGCTTTACCGCCTACGAGGCCGAAACAGAGGTTGAGAACTTCCTCAACAACTGCTACCTTGCAGGTCTTAAAAACGTAAGCATTATCCACGGTAAGGGCACGGGCGCCCTCCGAAATGCGGTAAAAGCATCACTTAAGAGAAACAAACTGGTTGACACCTTCAGACTTGGAGTATACGGAGAAGGAGAAACGGGTGTAACGATAGTCACACTCAAATAAGAAAATGAGTCTTGACTTACTCAAAAAACAGATAGCAGAGGAAAATTTCTCCAGATATTATTATTTCTCGGGGCAGTGCCTCTATCTTAAGAGATTCTACCTTGAATCTCTTAAAAAGGCAATGATACCTCAGGAGGCATATACCACCGACGTAATAATTCCCGACGTAAAGGAAGTAACGGTGGAGGACCTTTCGGATATGGCGGGCAACGTATCCCTTCAGTCTGAAAGAAAAATGATAATTCTTAAAGACCTTCCCCTCTCTTCAGATATTTTCAAGTACCTCATAAAAGACCCCGATATGATACCCGAAGGGACCGCCGTGGTCTTTATATCCGAGTACCTTAAATACGATACCCGTCTTAAAAGCTATAAAGAATTTGAGACCTTTATAAAGAAAGAGGGGCTTTCGGTAGAGGTTGACCAGCCCGACAGAGGAACTCTGATAAAATGGGTGGCACAGAACTTCAGAAAGCTTGGAAAAGCCATTTCGGAGCAGGATATTCAGTATCTCCTTGACAATACCGATAACGAAATGTACGCCCTTAAAAACGAGATAGACAAGCTGGCATCGGCAACTCTCGAACAGGCGGTTACGAGAAAGGATATTGACTCACTCTGTATCTTTACCCTTGAGTCAAATTCCTTTAAAATAACCGACGCCATTCTGAACAGAGATGCAGATACGGCTTACAGCGTTATAAACGATCTTATTCAGCTTGGAACAGACCCAAATATGCTCCTGGGTGTAATATACAAGGCCGTAACCAATCTGTGCAAAATAAAGATGTTAGCCGACCAGGGCTGCTCTGTTGGAGAAATAGCCTCGGCAACAAAGATACGCGACTTTATCATAAACAGGGATTTACGACGTCTGAGGGGTATTTCTTCTCAAAATCTTATGAAGGCCGCAGAGGCCTGCGTTGAAGCCGATATTGAGGCAAAGACATCCTCGGCAGACGGCGTGGAAACCATAACCAAGCTTATAGCTCTTTGTTTGACTGTTATATGAAAACCGATAAAATCATTATAGTTGAGGGGAAATACGATGCCGCGGCCGTCAAAAGGGTCTGCGAGGCAACGGTCATAGAAACCAACGGCTTTGGACTGTTTAAGAATAAGGAACTTAAAAATTTTATTCGGAAATATGCTCAAAAGCGAGGCGTGGTTATCCTTACCGACAGCGACGGCGCGGGATTCCTTATACGAAAGCATATTGAAGGCATTGTTGATAAAAAACACATCACCAACGCCTATATCCCCCGCATAGAGGGGAAGGAAAAAAGAAAAGCTACGGCATCAAAAGAAGGTCTTTTAGGGGTTGAGGGAATGAAGGACTCCACCCTACTGGACGTTCTGAAAAGGGCGGGGATTGAGGACACCTCAAGCATTTCTTCCCCCACGCGCCCAATAACGAAGATAGACCTTTTTGAGGACGGATTTTCGGGCGGCGCTAACGCCGTAAATAAAAAAAGGCTCCTCTTAAAGGAGCTTGAGCTTCCCCTTACATTGTCAACGAACCGTCTTTTGGAAGCTATGAACGTATTTATAACCTACGACGAATACAAAGCCATAGCAGAGAAAATCTCGGTTATGAACGGAGAAAAAACCGATTAAACTGTTTTTTCCCTTGAAATACCGCTATCATTGTGGTATAATCTACCTAGCGGTCCGGACCGTACATAACGAAGAAAGGGGGATATGAACAAAAATGACCAATAGAATTTACAACGAGGTGGCTGTTCTCTGACATCAAGGCGATTGCCTGGTTAAGACAATAGGCCCGAAGATTTACGAGAACAGATAAAGGCGGGCAGATACGGGATAGCTACCCTACCTGCCCCCTCTCGCCGTATACCCGACAAAAAATAATCCAACTGATACATAACGGAGAAGAAATGAAGTACAGAAACGCAAAAGACGTTCTTCCCCGCGAACTTCTGGATGCAGTACGGGAATACGCATCGGGCGAACTCCTTTATATTCCGAAAGCCCATGCACAAAGGTCGGAATGGGGCACACTCACGGGCACCCGTTCCATGCTTAAGGAGAGGAACACAGCTATAAGAGTTGCATATCAACGAGGTTCCGAAATAGCCGATTTGGCTAAAAGATTCTGTCTATCAACAGACAGTATCAAGAAAATCGTATATTCTTCAACCGATAAGGAGGAAGATATATGAGAGGTTTATTATTCCCACAGAAGCAACGAGAAAGAACAAGGTCTGTAGCCTTTAAATGAGCTACAGACCTTTAAAATTTATATTATGTTCTGAAATGATAATATAAACAATACGCAAGTAATGATAACAAGAATAGCAACTACAGCAACTCCAACAGACAGTTTACGGTTCTTTGGAGCAACGCTCTGGGATGAAGGAAGCAAGCGAGCCTTTCGGAGAGCCGTCACTATGGGCTTATATACCAGAATTATAAGTGCGGCATTTATTGAGCCTTTTATAACGTTAAAAGGAAGGAAAACGGGAACGAGCATACCTGCAACCTGCTCTCTTGAAAAAGCGGGAGTATACAACGGAACCATAAAGTAGTTCCACAAAAGCATTACGGACGTAGTTACGATAATTGCGGAAACCAAGCCTATAACGGCGCCCTTCATATTGTGAGCCTTCTTGTATATAAAAGAAGCGGTACAAGCGAAAGCGCAAGAACTTAGAAGATTCATTATTGCCCCTATAATACCCGTATCGCTGATAGTAAACATCTCAACGACGGAAACCACGAGAGACACAACAAAGGCGGCCAGAGGGTCAAATATAAAGCCTGCGAGAGCTATGAATACGTCCTTTGGTTCGTATTTTAAAAAGAGCACTGCGGGAATTCTGATAAGACTTACGGAAGCAAATGCAAGTGCGGCTATAACGGCCAACATTACAAGCTTTTTTGTGGATATACGTTTCATACCTATTCTCCGTTCCATAAAATAAAAGCACCCAAAATTTGGGTGCTTTAACTTACATATAAAATACTGCATATTATAATACAGTTATATATAACATCTTCTTCCATCCGGACTTTACCGTTGGTATCGGAATCACACCGATTCAGCCTTTCGGCTCGCGGACTTTAGTAATAAACTATTACCGCCAGTAGGGACTTTCACCACACCCTGAAGATTATTCGTTTATATTATTATACAAGTTATTTGTGACATATTATACACAACAAGTATTACCTTATTATGACATTTGTGCTCCTATGTTATCACCGATTATTCAAGTAGTACGAATTCACGGAATTAATTATTATTGTTAATATTTTTGCCATTGATTTATACAGGATTTTATGATATACTTTATATGGTGTAAATTTGGCCTAAATCAAGTGCCAAATATTTCAAGCAATATAACCCGTTAACTATTTATTTTTATATGAGGTGTATTATGACTGTAACAAACAAGGCCGTATTGGCTTGGGTTGAAGAAATCAAAGCCCTTACCAATCCCGACAAGGTAGTTTGGATCGACGGTTCCGACGAACAGCGTCAGGCTCTTCGCGACGAAGCTTGCGCTACCGGCGAAATCATCAAGCTCAACCAGGAAAAGCTCCCCGGATGCTATCTCCACAGAACTGCTATCAACGACGTTGCCCGTGTTGAAGGCAGAACCTTTATCTGTACTTCCAAGAAGGAAGACGCAGGTAACACCAACAACTGGTGTGATCCCCAGGAAATGTATGCAAAGCTCAACGCACTCTACAAGGACACTATGGTAGGCAGAACCATGTACGTTATC
>JAZQLP010000139.1:0-2588 GCA_045542755.1 Eubacteriales bacterium | reverse complement strand
ATTTTGAAGGGGGGGGAGGGAAAGGCCTTGCTTTGTACGGGCCTTTTTCAGAGCGTCTGCCGTAAGGCCGTCTAAGAGGTCGCAATCCTCTCTTGCGGAAGAAGAAAGGCGGTATACGGCCTCCTCCAAAGAGGGGTTAAGCTCCTTAAACAGGGGGGATATTTTGTTCCTTATAAAGTTCCTTCGGTAGAGGGTCTCGAAATTCGTTTTGTCTATATAATAAGGTACGCCGTTTTTTTCGCAGTAGTCGGTAAGGTCTGCTTTTGTGATCTTCAGTAGGGGTCTTAGGGTATTATTGTCCTCCCGAAGAGGGGATATTCCGCAAAGGCCGTCAACTCCGCAACCTCTGACCATATTGAGGATAATGGACTCAAAATTGTCATCGGCGTTATGGGCAGTGACGGTATGGGTGCATCCGTACTCGGCCTTGACCTTGCTAAAAAACTCGTATCGGCAGTTCCTTGCGTGGCTTTCGGTGGACTCGCCCTTGGGAAGGGTGGCGTTTATATCCACCCTTTGGGTGGCAAAGGGTAGGCCGTGCTTCTCACAGAAGAGTCTTACGCCTTCAACCTCATCCTCCGCCTCGGGGCGAAGGCCGTGGTTAAGGGTGGCGCAGACTATGGGGAAGTCTATCCTGCCCTCGTCCCTCGCTCTGATAAAGAGGTGGAGCATTGCCATGGAGTCGGGACCTCCCGAAACTCCCAATACCACGCCCTTACAGTCCGAAAGAAGGGAAAGGCTGCCGTAAAAGGATCTTTCAATATCGTTATGCTGCATAGTGGTTTACATAGGGGGGAAGGATGTGGCTTTTGATCTGAAGGCGGTGTGGTTGCCGTCCCAGATAAGCTCTATCTTGCCCGTCTGACCGTGACGGTTCTTTTCAACGTAAAGTTCCTTGACGTTCTGAAGAGCGGGGTTGTTCTCTGCGCCCTCAGGCTTACTGATAAAGAATACCATATCTGCGTCCTGCTCGATAGAACCCGAGTCACGAAGGTCGGAAAGTCGGGGAGCTCTGTCGCCCTTGTTACGCTGTTCGATGTTACGTGAAAGCTGGGAAAGGAGAAGAATGGGTACGTTGAATTCCTTTGCCATAAGCTTAAGAGAGCGGGTGATTTCGGAAAGCTCCTGAACACGGTTGTCGGTGTTCTTGGCGCTGTTCATAAGCTGGAGGTAGTCGATTACCACAAGGCCCAGATTCTTTACCTTGCGGAGCTTTGATTTCATATCAAGAGCCGTGATGTTGGGGGTATCGTCGCAATAAAGGGGAACATCGGGGAGAACGTTGTGCCAATAGTCGTACAGGTCGTCCCACTGGGCATCGTTAAGGGTGCCGTCGCGGAGATGTACGCTGTCAATGAGCAAGCTTGAGGAGATTATACGCTTTGCAAGCTGCTCGGAGGACATTTCAAGGGAGAATACAACTACCGACTTTTTGGGGGTGTAGTTGGAAGAAGCGGCAATGTTATAGGCTATGTTAAGAGCCAGAGCCGTTTTACCCACACCGGGTCGGGCGGCCAGAATTATAAGGTCACTCTTACCGAATCCACCCGTTATTCTGTCAAGGGAATCAATGCCCGTCTTTACGCTAGCAAACTTACCCGTGGTGTCGTTCTGCATATCCTGAACGTTCTTCATAACCTCACGCACTACGGTGTGGAGCTGGGGAAGAGCATCAAGGCTTCTGCCGTTCTTTATGGAGTAGAACAGGCTTTCCGCCGTGTCCAGAACCTCGGGCAGGGATTGGCTGTCAAAGCACATTCCCGTGACCTTCTTGCATATCTCTATTACCTCGCGAAGGGCGGACTTTTCGGCTATTATGTTGACGTAATACTCAAGGCTCTCAATACCCGTGTGGCGGGTGATGAGGGAGAGTATGTACTCCTTGTCCTCTTCGGCGTAGTAGCCGTGCTCCCTCATTTTTTCAAGAAGGGGCACCGCTTCCAAAGCCATGGAGAGGTTGAAAAGCTCGGTCATGCACTCAAAGAGCTGGGCGTGCTTTTCAAGATAGAAGCTCTGGGGGGTAAGGGTAAGAGCCGCCTGTGAAATGGCGTTGGGGTCAACCAGAATGGCACCCAACACTACCTGCTCGGCCTCTATGCTCTTGGGAACGGTCTTGTCGGCATATTCTATATCCAGAGCCTGGGAATATTTTGTTTTATAGCTTTTTCTGTCCATGACGGGACGTCCTTTCGGCCTTGTCTTTATTATTCGGTAACTTTAACGGTAACGGTTGCGGCGATTTCGGGATAGAGCTTAAGGTCTACCGAGTAGGTGCCGTAGTTTTTGATATTGTCGGCCATAACTATCTTCTTTTTGTCGATTTTAATGCCGTACTGCTTTTCAAGGGCTTCGGCAATTTCCTTGCCTGTGATGGCGCCGAAGATCTTACCGTTTGCGCCGGCCTTTGCGTGGAGCTCAACGGTCTTGCCGTCGATGCCTGCCTTCTGTTCCATAGCGGCGGCCTTCTGCTGTGCGGCCTTGTAGTCCTTTGCCTCCTGCTGGGAGTGCATTACGTTAAGGTTAGAAGCGTTTGCTTCCTTTGCCAGATTCTTGGGGAAGAGGAAGTTTCTTGCGTATCCGTCGGATAC
>JAZQLP010000138.1:0-8170 GCA_045542755.1 Eubacteriales bacterium | reverse complement strand
ATCAGGGCTTCCCCACCTCTAACCATTACGGCGCTACTGCCGACGGTCTGGTACTGGGTTACAGAGCAGGTGCAAACCTTCTTTATGCAGAAACCCTTCAGTATCACCCCACAGGTGCGGCATATCCCGAACAGATCTTCGGTGCTCTCGTTACCGAAAAGGTACGTTCTCTTGGTGCAAAGCTTGTAAACGTTAAGGGCGAAGTATTCATGCATCCTCTTGAAACCCGTGACGTTGCGGCAGCATCCATCATCAGAGAATGCTCTACCAGAGGTAACGGCGTAAATACCGGCGACGGACAGGGCGTATGGCTGGACACTCCCATGATCGAAAAGATCGGCGGCGAAGGAACTATTATGAAGAGAATTCCCGCAATGTGGAGAATGTTCGACAAGTACGGTATTGATATCCGTAAGGAGCCTATTCTTGTTTACCCCACCCTTCACTATCAGAACGGCGGTCTTGATATCAGCGAAGACTGTATGACCACAAAGATCAACAACCTCTTTGTAGCAGGTGAAGCAGTCGGCGGTATCCACGGCAGAAACAGACTTATGGGTAACTCTCTGCTTGATATCATCGTATTTGGCCGTAGCGCAGGTAAAAATGCAGCTGCAAAGAGCAAGGAAACCACTGTTGGCGAACTTACTCTTGCTCACATTGCCAAGTTTGAAAAAGAAATTGAAGAAGCAGGAATATCTACCGACGTAGTATCCCCCAAGCTTCTTCCCAACTATACAAATCAAAAGAATATATAAAGGAGTTCATGTAAAATGAATCTTTTTGATGGAGTTATCTCCATTCAGGGAGTATCGTTTCTTATGTTCTGTGTCCTTGTAATAGCCGCTATCGGCTACGCTTTCGGACGCATCACCATAAAGAACATCTCTCTCGGTACTGCAGGCGTATTTATTGTCGCTATTATTTTCGGTTGCCTCTTCTATGACCAGCTTACGGCACAGTTCGGAAGTGTTGAAGCTACAAAAAACGCTCTGAAAATCGTTGAAAATCTTGGACTTATACTCTTTGTAACCTCCGTAGGTTTTATTGCCGGTCCTAAATTCTTCGGCAATATGAAGAAAAACTTTAAGTCATACGTTCTTCTCGGACTCATTATTATCGTTGCAGGTGGTCTTGCCGCTACAGGATGTATCTTCCTTGGCAGACTTATAAGCGACACTCCTCACGATGAACTTACCGCAATGGTTACAGGCTTGCTTTCAGGTTCTCTCACCTCTACTCCCGCATTCTCTGCGGCTAAAGAAGTTGCAGGAGAGATGGAAGATATCGTATCCGTAGGTTACGGTATTGCTTATCTTTTCGGCGTTGTAGGTGTTGTACTCTTCGTTCAGCTTATCCCCAAGCTTACAAAAGCTAATATGGCTGAAGAAGTAAAGAAACTTGCTACCGTATCCGAAGGAAAAGCTAAAAAAGAGTATACCGGAACCCTCATGGAAATGGATTCCTTTGGTATTATGCCCTTTGCCCTTGCAGCATTTATAGGCATCTTTATCGGTGCAATAAAGATTGCAGGAGTATTCTCCCTTACTACCACCGGCGGTTGTCTTTTCATCGCCCTTATATTCGGTCACTTCGGAAGATGCGGCAAGATAAAGCTTATGCCCTCTGACAGAACTCTTAAGGTATTCAGAGAATTCGGTCTTATGCTCTTCCTTATGGGCGCAGGTATTTCCGGCGGCGCAAGCTTTATTGAAAAATTCCAGCCCATATACTTCGTATACGGCGTTATCATGACTATCGTTCCTATGATTATAGGTTATCTCTTTGCAAAGTACGTTTTGAAGCTCAGTCTTCTCAATAATCTGGGCTCCATAACCGGTGGTATGACAAGTACCCCCGCTCTCGGTACACTTATCAACGTTGCAGGTACCGAAGACGTTGCTTCTGCATACGCGGCAACCTACCCCATAGCACTGATTGCCGTAGTTCTTGTTTCTCAGCTTCTTATAATACTCTTCTAAGAGCTATTAAACGTAAATATAAGACACACAAATCTTATACATAAAAAAGTAACCGTTTGCCCCCGGGCAAGCGGTTTTTTGCTTAATTATGGTGTTGTAATTCTATTGAAAATATCCTCGGCTTCCTCATAATTATCAGCAGGACCGAAATAAACTTTGTAATCGTCATTTCTGAACAGCTTAATCATATATAGCAGTTGACCGTCGTCATTCCAGATATACACGCTCAAGCTTTCTTTAAAAACCCCTTCGCTTAGTATAACGTATCCTATTATATCAAACCCACGCTTTTTCTCGTGACCGATATTTTGCACCTCGTATTCAACGCCTTCAAAGGTAATAGTGCCGCGCCAAGGAGCCTTCCCTCCCGAATATTTTCTAAAAATGTTTAAGTCAAGTTCTATGCTCTCTATATGCTCTGTACCAAATTCAAATGCGGTTATTTTCTCATTTATCTTCCAAGGCATACCGTTATCAAGATAGACATATCTGACAGTTGTAAATATGACTATAAGTAAAACAAAAGCTGCTGCTAAAATTAAGAATATTATATTCTTTTTGTTTCTCATAATCATGTCCTCCTTTACAGTTATATTTTACAACAGAAAGATATCCTTTGTCAAGATATAAAAAAAAGAATCCGCCCACTTTTGTGGATGGATTCTTTCTTAATTCATATATTACCAATCAAATTTTCCGCAAAGGAGAGTTACGTTTTCCTTCGCTACGGTAAGAAGACCGCCTTCGGTTCGGCTCTGTGCCGCACACTACACTGAATGGTGTATAGAGGTGCGCCTTTACCATTCGATAAATGGTAATTTTACACCAGAGTATTTCTCACGAATCTGCTGCTCCCATTTTGAAGCTAATTGCACCCACGTTTCACCTGTGACTTCTTCAACTGTATCCGGATAGAGCATTAAATCACAAATTGTTTTTTCTCCATAAATATCCATTAAATAACGGCTAAAGGAATTCAATGATTCTGCCCCGGTATATTGAAGCTCATAATAATCTTCTGCAAAACACAAAATATCAAACGCTTCATAATAGTCATCTCCGGCGTGATATGCGCGTCCTGTACACATATAGAAAAGATCAATCCCACTTCCTACTTCTGAAAGGATCTTTTTCATTCCTTCCTGCCTGTATTGGGAATGCGATGCACCAATCTCGCAAAAAGCTTGTGACTGCCAGCTATGCTCAAGTTTCCCTGTTAATTCACACTCAAGATGATGATAGTATTCGTGCAAATACTGGAATAATGAATTTACATAAGCAGTCGATCCTAAGTACCTTCCCCCATGATTTTTCGGAAGATACATATCTTCCCATTCATGGTTACTGTCTATAAATCTTAGTTGCATTACTTTAACTATATTTTGCAAATCAAAGAACTCGACCGCTGTTGATGTTTCGCTATCAATTAAGTTGACCGTTTTATATATGGATAAATAATCGTTCCAACAATCTCCATATGTACTTTCTCTGACATCATGAAAGTTACCGTCGATAACAATTTCCAAATAGGTAGTCATAATGCGAAGTTTAATATTTTCTCCGTAATAGGCATATCCACAAGTCTGCCGAGCAAACGGAATGGAAAGGCGCTGGGCATATGAAGTTATCAATTCATAATAATCATCCAACTGATCCGATACCGTTTTATTCAATGCGGTCTTCCAATTGATATTCTTCAAGAGGAAGCAAGCAAGAGCTTTGCTGTTATTGACCGTTTCCAGAGACGCAAATTTTGTGGTGAATGTTGGATAAAGTAAATTAACCACAGACGGATTCTCAACAAAGAATAAATCCGTCTCTTCATTTTTATAGGCAGGTATATCGTCCGTTTTCCATTCCAGTTCTTCTGCAATGGCATTTGAGAGAGCAAAAAGATAGCCGTAATCAGTATAGTCGCCCCAAACAGTCTGCAGCGTAACAAGTACTTGCTGCCAGCTTCGTATATCAGACAGGGATACATGTACACTGCTTTTGCTACTTTTACTGAAACTGTATCCATAGTCTATACCATAACATGTCATTTCATCAATATGCGCACCTTGGCTTCGAAGATATGTAACCAGTGTTCGTTGGGCATTAACGAACTCATTCGCTACGGATTCATCCTCTGAAAAAACATAGAAATTTCCGTCATCGGTACTTGTTGTAAGGGCAGTTTTTCTCACCGCTCCCGCTACAATATCTGGTTCAGGATAATATATGCTCTTTAGTGAATATTCGTAGTTTTCCTGTATCGGTTCCATCTTGTTTTGCGCGCAGCCGGTCAATAGTACAAAGAAGAAAAAAATAAAAGACAGGTGGCGTAAATGGTTTATTTTCATAACTTTTACTACTCCGTTTTATTTCGATATGACGTGCTTTGACATGTTTCGATTTTATCATCTCTTTGTCAAATCCATTTTTCAATATCACCAAATTCCGGTTTATCGGTCTGTTTATCCCTATTTTATCACATAAAAGCGTATTATACGACAACCGGCACAACGGAAGCAATTCGCTGTGCCGGTTAACTATCTTACGGACACCGCCATTTGTGGACGGATTCTTTCTTAATTCATATATTACCAATCAAATTTTCCGCAAAGGAGAGTTACGTTTTCCTTCGCTACGGTAAGAAGGCCGCCTTCGGTACGGCCTATTTTTTCAGTGCCGTCCTCAAGCTCAACCTTGCACTCGCAGGGCTTTACAGAAGTGATAAAGGGAATGTGTCCCGCCATTACGGCAAGTTCACCCTCAATACCTCTTACCACAAGCTTTATGGCCTCACCCTTAAAAGCGTTACCGTTGGGGGTGGATATTATCAAAGGGAAGGTGTTCACTGTGCCACCTTCTTTGCCTTTTCAACCGCCTCGTCTATGGTACCTACGAAGAGGAATGCAGACTCGGGCAGGTTGTCGTGCTTACCTTCGATTATTTCCTTAAAGCCCCTAATGGTTTCGGAAAGAGGAACGTAAACGCCCTCAAAGCCTGTAAACTTCTCGGAAACGTGGAAGGGCTGGGATAGGAATCTCTGGATCTTTCTTGCGCGAGCAACGAGAAGCTTATCTTCATCGGAAAGCTCATCCATACCCATGATGGCAATAATATCCATAAGCTCCTGATAACGCTGAAGTATACGCTGAACCTCACGGGCAACGTTGTAATGCTCTTCCCCAAGTATCTCTGCAGAAAGGATACGGCTGGTAGACTCCAGGGGGTCAACCGCAGGATAAATACCCTGGGATGCTATATTTCTTGAAAGAACGGTGGTTGACCAGGTGAGCAAACGTAGTTGCAGGAGCAGGGTCGGTAAGGTCGTCAGCAGGAACGTAAACGGCCTGAATAGAGGTAATGGAGCCCTTCTTTGTGGAGGTAATACGCTCCTGAAGGGTACCCATTTCATTGGCCAGAGTGGGCTGATAACCAACTGCGGAAGGCATACGGCCAAGAAGAGCAGAAACCTCAGAGCCTGCCTGCGTGAAACGGAATATGTTATCTATAAAGAGAAGCGCGTCCTGATTTTCCTCATCACGGAAATACTCGGCCATTGTAAGACCAGACAGAGCTACTCTCATTCTTGCTCCCGGGGGTTCGTTCATCTGACCGTAAACAAGGGTGGTCTTGTTAAGAACGCCAGATTCCTTCATTTCATTATAAAGGTCGTTACCCTCACGGGTACGCTCACCAACGCCCGTAAATACGGAAAGGCCGCCGTGCTGCTTTGCGATATTGTTGATAAGCTCCATAATAAGAACGGTCTTACCAACACCCGCACCACCGAAAAGACCTATCTTACCGCCCTTGGAGAAGGGACAGATAAGGTCAACGACCTTGATACCTGTTTCAAGTATTTCGGGAGTAGTGGAAAGCTCTGAATATTCGGGGGCGGAACGGTGGATGTTCCATCTTTCTTCGCAGTCGGGGTCAGGCTGATTATCAACAGCATTACCCAAAACGTTAAAGATTCTACCCAAAGTTTCACGGCCTACGGGAACACTTATGGCCTTACCCGTATCAGTTACGGGCTCGCCTCTCTTAAGGCCGTCGGTGGAAGACATGGCAATACATCTGGCCGTATTATCACCTATATGCTGGGCAACCTCTACGGTCAGAGTCTTCTCCCCTATCTTCATAGTCAGAGCATTATATATGGCAGGCAAACTGCCTTCTTCAAAGCGAACGTCAACAACAGGTCCCATAACCTGAGAAACGCTGCCTTTTGCTACGTTAGACATAGTAAACCTCCGTGTCGCCGTTTGAGGCGACTCAAAAACAAATTCAAAGATGGCTCAGCTATCTTTGAATTTAAGCGTGAAGAGCGCACAACATCTAATTGGCGTAGATTATCTTTCACGCTAACCTCACTTTACATGCCGCTTCCTGCGACGATTTCGGTAATCTCCTGAGTAATAGCGCCCTGTCTTGCACGGTTATACGCAAGGCTGAGGTCGTCTATCATCTCCTGAGCGTTCTTGCCTGCGGAATCCATGGCTACCCTACGGGCGGCAACCTCGCTGGCAAAACTCTCTCTTACAGCCGCCATAAGCACGCCTGCAACGTACTCGGGAATAGCGGCATTGAGAATGGAAATCTCGTCGGGCTCAAAGACTACGGTACGGCTCTCCCCACCTTCGCGGCGAAGTAAAGGCAGAACCCACTTTATCTGAGCTTCCTGCGACATCATAGAGTTGTATTTGGTGCAGATTATACCCAAACGGTCGTATTTACCCTCGGTAAAATCCGCGCACATTTTTTTGGAAAGACTTATTGCCTCGGGGTAATCAAAACCCTCTGCAAAAACGCATTCTCCACCGAATCTGTCACAGGCTCTTTTGCCTATGGGAACTATCTCTTCGGCAGAGTATTCCTTTACAAGACGAAACACGTTTGCGTTATATCCGCCTGCAAGACCTCGGTCACCCGCGATAACGATAAGTCGGGTCCTCTCCCCTTCTCTTATAGCCATATAAG
The DNA here is from genome assembly GCA_045542755.1 of Eubacteriales bacterium. Lineage (GTDB taxonomy): Bacteria > Bacillota > Clostridia > Oscillospirales > UBA644 > JAZQLP01. Next base: position 1,217 of record JAZQLP010000138.1, on the reverse strand, counting down.
GGCTTTTAGCACATTCGGAGCTTAATGAGAGGAGCTCCACTATCTTATCAACGGAAGAAGCATACTCGCGGCCTTTATTCATTCCGTCGGTGGCACGGCGTATCTTGGATGATGCAACCAGCCCCATAGCCTTGGTCAAATGGAGTGTGGAATCAACGCTTTTTATACGGTTTCGCAGTTTCTTTATATCAGCGCCCATTGACGTCACCTCTGCATTTCGGACAGAGCCTTTTTAAGTTCGTCAATATCGGCATCATCGTAATAACCCTCTTCAAAGCGGGTCAGAAGACTGCCGTATTTATTTTCAAGCAGTTCAAAGAGCTTTCGTTCGTACTCTTTTACGCCCTTTACCTCTACGGAGTTGAGATATCCGTTGATTACTGCGTAAACTATGGCAACCTGACAGCCAACTCTTACGGGAGAGTTTTTACCCTGTTTGAGAACCTCAACGATTCTTTCGCCCAAAGCAAGTCTTGCCTTGGTATCCGCATCAAGGTCACTTCCGAACTGAGCAAATGCCTTAAGTTCTCTGTACTGAGAATAAAGGAGCTTAAGCTCACCCGAAACCTTCTTCATAGCCTTGAGCTGTGCAGAGCCGCCTACTCGGCTAACTGAGATGCCGGGGTTTATGGCGGGCATTACGCCTGCATGGAAAAGTTCGGTTTCAAGAAATATCTGACCGTCAGTAATGGAAATTACGTTGGTGGGAATATAAGCCGAAACGTCACCCGCCTGTGTTTCGATAATGGGGAGGGCAGTAATAGAGCCTCCGCCGTATTCGGGAGCTACACAAGCCGCACGTTCAAGAAGTCTTGAATGGAGATAGAAAACGTCGCCGGGGTAAGCTTCACGGCCAGGGGGTCTGCGGATAAGAAGGGAGAGAGCTCTGTAAGCTACGGCGTGCTTTGAAAGGTCGTGGTAGATTATAAGTACGTCCTTACCCTGCTCTCTGAAATACTCTGCCATAGCGCAACCAGAATAGGGCGCAACGTACTGGAGAGGAGCAGACTCGGAAGCCGAAGCGGATACGATTATGGTATATTCCATAGCGCCCGCATTGGCGAGCTCGGTGGCAAGCTGTACAACAGAAGTATTTTTCTGTCCTATAGCTACGTATATACAAATAACGTTTGTGTTTTTCTGATTGATTATGGTATCAATAGCTATTGCGGTTTTACCGGTCTGACGGTCGCCGATAATAAGCTCACGCTGTCCTC
>JAZQLP010000137.1:0-11219 GCA_045542755.1 Eubacteriales bacterium | reverse complement strand
ACACGGGAGGTAAGGATAGCCTTCTCGGAAGGACGCCCCTCTCTCTTTAAGAAGCCGCCGGGGATCTTACCTACGGAGTACAGTCTCTCCTCGTAGTCAACTGCCAAGGGGAAGAAGTCGATGCCGTCTCTGGGCTGCTTGGATGCGGTAACGGTAACGGAAACGGTGGTCTCACCGTATCTTACGATACAGTTTGCGTTGGCAAGACCTGCGAACTTACCTGTTTCGATAACGAGGGGTCTGCCTGCGAGAGTGGTTTCAAACACTCTGTGGTTTGCATAAATATCCATGTTTTTTTCCTTTCCACGCAGCGTCTTTTTACTTTTGTCAGTAACAGAATCTCAAAAGCTTTTTGGGCCTCTGCTACTGCCAAAAATCACTGCGTATTTCAAAATAAAATTTAATTTGGTTACTGTGTTTGTCTGTGGCGAAAATGAGGGGACGGGAGCTGTTGCTCCTGCCCCCACTTGTCCGTCAACTTGTGCCGTCTTACTTACGGATACCGAGCTTTTCGATAATCGCTCTGTAACGGTTAATGTCCTTCTTGGTAAGGTAGTTAAGAAGGTTTCTTCTCTTACCAACCATCATCTGAAGACCTCTTCTGGAGTGGAAGTCCTTGGGGTTAACCTTAAGATGCTCGGTAAGGTTCTTGATCTTTTCGGTAAGGATAGCGATCTGAACTTCGGGAGAACCGGTGTCGGTCTCGTGGATTCTGTTTTCGCTGATAAGCTTACCCTTGAGTTCTTTTTCCATGTTTTTCACCTCATAAAATAATTTCATTTCCCGTAGGAAAAGTTTTGTCCGCCCGAAAACGAGGCGAGGGGGCAAGGTGAATGCCGACCGTCTTGCATTCGGGTAGCTATATAATTCTACCACAAAAATTTCTTTTTGTAAAGGGGGTAATTGTGAACAAATACCAAAATAGCTCAAAGAAAACAACTATATTATATACAAGATAAGTATTTGTTATTCAGTTGAAAACATTTTAGTCGACAAAAGCTCTCCAAGATTGATTATTTCTTTCCCCTTTTTCTCTGCCAGAGTAAGATATTTATGGGCGTTTCCAAACCTTGACGTAACGTATCCGATAATACAATCGGAGTTGTCTATCATCCACCGGTTCCGTCTGTCAATGGCAAATCGCAGGGGCGCGTTTTCAAGCCCCTCGGGATAAATTGAACAGGTGTCAATATCCCCTAAAGGGTCATACTCCTTTCTGTTAATATAGGCTAAAACAAGGCTATATTTAAAGGTGCGTTCCTCCGAAAGCTCCTTCAAGGCCTTCCGAACGAGAAAGTCAAACTGACCCTGATTACCCACCAAAAATTCTACGCCCTCTTCCCTGCTCAAAATACCCAAGATCACCCCGCGAATGACTTCATACATACTTTCGGGACAATCTCTGTGTCCGAAAAAGCAATATTTTTTCATTTTACCTCCCCTTTCTCCAATATTGACCAATATCGCGGACAATATTCAAGCCCATTATAGCATATAATTAGGGTAATTGCAACCAATACTGGTCAAAAAAAGAGTAAGACGGAGAAAAAAATATGGAACAGAAGATTCGTCGTGACAGAAATATGGGCGACAATTTGCGCCGTTTAAGAGATGAATACGGAATTTCACAAGAAAAGCTTTGCGCCGAGCTTCAGCGCAGAGGATGTGATATAGGCCGAACCACTTACGCAAAGTATGAATCAGGTGAACTAAACATTCGGGCAAGTGTGATTATTGAATTGAGAAAAATATATAATTGCACCTACGACGAGTTTTTCAAAGACCTTGACAAAAACGAAGATTAAAAATATGAGAGAGAGTCCGCAGAGGCGGACTCTTTTTTACTGCCGCCCGCTTGCGGGCGGGATGCATAAAAGAAGGCCGCCCCAGATTTGGACGGCCTTTATCTATTCAATTAATAATTGTTTATTAGTTGAACTTTCTCTTTGCCATAACTGCTGCAAAAGCAACGGTAATAACGCTGATTGCAAGGGCGGAGAGAAGGTAGTTTACAGACTCGTCATCGTAAGAATCGGTCTGTTCGGGAGTTTCTGCGGTAGCTTCGCAGAGTACGCACTTACTGTAAATGGTGCCGTTTTCTACCTTATCGGTTACCCAAAGGTGGTTACCTTCGTTAAGCTTTTCGCCGCATTCGCACTCGTTCCAGTGGGTTTCGTCGTTATACTTGAACTCGCTGCCTGCAACATGAACGTGAGCGGGAAGCTCGCCGGTCTTTTCTGCGCCGCATACGGTACAGGTGTAAACGATTTCGTCTTCAGTCTGAACGCCTTCGTTCCAAACGTGACCTTCAAGATCCATTACTTCGCCGCAGGAACATTCGGTCCAGTGTCTGATTTCATCGGACTTCCATTCTTCGCCGGAAGCATGAGTATGACCGAGAACGGGAGTAGTTCTGTACTCGGTGCCGCCGCAACCGTAGCAGATGTAGTAATCTTTACCTTCAGTGGTCTCGGTAGCCTCTTCAATGGTGGCACCGAAGGTCCAAGCATGATAGCCTACGGAATCGGTATATCCGCAATGAGCACACTTCTTCCAATGCTGGATGCTGCCGTATTCCTGACGCATGCTGTGATTATCCTGGAGAGATACGGTGAATCTACCCATTTCAGCGCCGTCGGTGTCAGTAACGACTACGGTGTACTCGCCGGGAGTAACGGTATAAGAACCGGAAGTTACGTCTACTTTAGTGCCGTTAACGGTTACGGTTGCGTTTGCAATAACGTAATCAGTAAATTCTACGGTGTATTCGTCGCCGCAAACATTGATGCTGTCCATGCCAGCAAATTCGCCGTCGAGAACGGGAGCATAATCAGTAACATTGTTGTAAAGAGCAAGACCGTATCTGGGAAGAACTTCTTCAAGAGCTGCGAGGAGGTCTGCATTTTCAATGTTCATTACAAGACCGGTACAGAGGCCGGTGAAATAACGAGCCTTGTCGCCGATGATTTCAAACTCGGTGTTAGCCGCAACGTTAAGGGTTACGGGAGTTGCTCTGTAAGAGAATATTGACTGTGCGGATTCACCTGCAGTAGCGCTCAGCTTTGCACCGTCGTTTACGTTAAAGGTGATGTTATCATCTTCAAACATAATAGCAGAGAAGCTGTTGGTATCGTTGAGAGCGTAAATATTTTCGTTTACGGAAGCGATTTCAACGCCTGCGTTAAGATTGATAACGGAGCCTGCGGAGCCGTCCTTCATGTAGATACAGCCGTAGCCGCTGCTTACGTTACCGGAAATATTGAGTTCAACGGGAACAAAGGAGATAATAGCGTAACCGGATTTGCCGGAGCTGATCTTGCCGCCGTTAACATTAACGGTAAGGCCTTCCATTTCGGTTCCGCCGATGGTGAGGGGCTGAGAGCTTACGCCGAGAGCAGTGAGCTCGCAGTTGTCAAGGGTAAGGTTGATATTGTCGGTACGGGTGTCTATGCAACGACCAAAGTTTGCAGTATCAACTATCTTAACGTTGGTGAAGGTAACGGGCATTACGTCGGTACCGTCGTTGAATATTCTAAAGCCCTTCTCTGCGGAAGTGGTTATAGTGCATCCATTACCGTTAATGGTAAGAGCATTGTGGATCTCAACAGTCTGGGTGAGCTCCACATCAGCGGAGAGTTCGATATCACTCAAAAGAACTATAACGTCGCCGGTAGCCTTTGCAGCGTTGTTAGCTGCTTCGAGGGAGTCATATTTAACGCCGTTAACTTCGGCAATGTATACGGGGAATATATTTTCATCTTCGCCACCGGCAACGGTAACCTCGACGCCGATAGGTGCTTCGTACGTTCCGTCGTCGCCTGTGGTAAAGGTTACGGTGTAACCGTTTTCATTGGTAGCGGTAAGATTATTGGTACCACTTAAGGTAAGGGTGTAATCATTTTTTACTTTACGAACAACGATAGGCTGATCTGCGGTAATGGTGCAGTTTTCAACAACAACGTTGTTAATGTCGCCGCCGTCGCCGTTAGCTCTGATACCGTAGCCGGTAGCAATAATGGTACAGCCTGAAATGGCTACGTTTTCGCTGGCGCCAATGGAAACGCCGTTCTTTGCGTCAACTGTACAACCGCTTATGGTAACGCCGGTTACATTCTTAACCTGAAGCAAGCTGTGCATACCGCTGGAAACATCACAGCCGGTTATGGTAAGATTCTTGTCGCCGCCGGTATAGGACTTGATAGCAACCTTGGTTTCGCCGATACCGGTAAAGGTACAGCTATCAACGGTAACGTTGCAGGTATAACGGGTAGCGTTGGTACCGTTACCAAGGTTGATGCAAGCATCAGCAGTAATGCCGGTGCCGTCAAAGTTAAGGTTCTTTATGGTAACGCCGGAGGTAAGGTAAGTACCGCTCTTGCCGTCAATCACGATGCTGCCGGTAAAGGTATTGTTGTTACCGTCAATGGTAAGGGTATAACCGGGAGCCTGAGTAACGGTCACGTTCTCTGCACATTCTGCAAGCAGAGTAACGGTGTCGCCGGTAACAGCAGCGTTGATAGCTGCCTGGAGGGTGCCGTAATAACCGACTACTTTTCCGTCTCTGGAAATGGTAGCCGCAAAATCAGTGCTGTCTTCCTGTGCAACGGATCCGCCGGTTACTTCAATTTTTCCGTAATCGGCAGCTGCATCGGAATCGTTCCAAACTATGTTGGTGCTGTCAGCTGCAACGTTGGTAATATCAACGTTAGCACCGACGTCAATCGTTACGCCTGCTGCGGTTTTTACCATGATTGCCGCTTTTTTAGCAGTAGTAAAGGTAGCGTTTTCAACAGAAAGCTCTACTTCTGTAGGTGCGTCTACGTACTGGTCGTCAATCTTGATGCCGCGGCCTGCGGAAGTAACGGTAAGGCCGTTAATTGCAATATCCTGTCCGTTTGCCTGAACCCAAATTGCATACGCATCTTTTACTTCAGTAATTGCAACGGTATTAAGAGTAGCGTCAGCTTTGAAAGCCAGAGCCTTTGTGGAAGTTACGTTATTGAGTTCAACGTCGCATCCGAAGTTGATATCATAACGGTTCCAAGGACCATTATTACGACCGCTATCAGTGATAGTCATGTTGTTAAGAATGAGTTTTGCATCATTATTGGTTGCAACATGGTTCCAGTCACTGTTAAGCTTATTAAAGGTAAGGGTTTTACCGTTACCGTTAATGGTTATAGTTTCAGTGTCGGCACCGCCGATAGCAAGAGTCTGCCAAGCAGTGATATCAAGAGTTGCGTCGGCTAAAAGATCAATGACAATGTCTTTGACGTTATTAGCTTCAGCAGCGTCGATAGCCGCTTGAAGAGTAGGATACTCATCCGTGCCTATACTGGCAACATTGGTACCTTCCGCCGAAGTAGCAACAGCCATTACGGAGAAGACCATAGCAACCGCAAGCAACATGGTTAAAATGTGTTTCTTCATAGTTTGTTTTCCTTTCTTGAAAGATAAAGATAAGGGATTATCGTCTCGCACACACACTCCTCGTCACATTTCGGACGAAACACGTAACGATAATCGTACATATTAATTATAGCGGTTCTTTGTCAAAAAGTCAACACCTAAAAATACCTTATTTTTGAATAATTTCCAACATATTGTTTTAGCAAGGTAAAGGTTCGATTTGTTTCGACAAGAAAAATCAGAGCCCGCCGTTTTGGCAGGCTCTATTCTTTGCTGATTCCTTCTTTTCAGAGGAGTTTTGCCTCTGCAAAACTCGCATTAATTAAAGGCGCGGCCTTTAATTAATACATTCCACCCATACCGGGGTTGCCCTGTGCGGGAACGGCGGGTGCGGGTTCCTTAATGTCGGTAACGAGAGCTTCGGTGGTGAGTACCATAGAAGCTACGCTGGCTGCGTTTTCGATAGCGGAACGGGTAACCTTTGCGGGGTCAACGATACCTGCTTCGAACATATCACAGTATACCTCTGCGGCTGCGTTGTAGCCGTAGTTTGCTTTTCTGGAATTCTTGATTTTATCAACGATAATGGCGCCTTCGATACCTGCGTTGATAGCTATCTGACGCATGGGAGCTTCGAGAGCTGCGAGAACGATCTTAACACCGGTCTTTTCGTCGCCGTCGGTGGTCTTGAGGAGCTCTTCAACGCCCTTGTAAGCGTTAACGAACGCTACGCCGCCGCCTGCTACGATACCCTCTTCAACAGCAGCCTTGGTAGCGGAGAGAGCGTCCTCGATACGGAGCTTTCTTTCCTTCATTTCTACCTCGGTGGCAGCACCAACCTTGATAACTGCTACGCCGCCGGAGAGCTTTGCAAGGCGTTCCTGAAGCTTTTCTCTGTCAAACTCGGAGGTGGTAACCTCGATAGCGGACTTGATCTGGCCGATACGGGCTTCGATCTCTGCTTTTTCGCCTGCGCCGTCAACGATAACGGTGTTTTCCTTGGTAACCTTGACCTGTCTTGCGCGACCAAGCATTTCGATAGACGCGGTCTTGAGGTCGAGGCCAAGCTCTTCGCTGATAACCTGACCGCCGGTGAGGATAGCGATGTCGCGGAGCATTTCCTTTCTTCTGTCGCCAAAGCCGGGAGCCTTTACTGCAACGCAGGTAAGGATGCCTCTGATCTTATTAACGAGAAGGTTTGCAAGAGCGTCGCCTTCAACGTCCTCGGCGATAATAACAAGCTTCTTGCTTGCCTGAACGATCTGCTCGAGAAGGGGAAGTATATCCTGAATGTTGGAGATCTTCTTGTCGGTGAGAAGGATGAAAGCGTCGTCGATAACGGCTTCCATCTTATCGTTGTCGGTTACCATGTAGGGGGAGATGTAACCTCTGTCAAACATCATACCCTCAACTACCTCGGAGTAGGTTTCGGCAGTCTTGCCTTCCTCTATAGTAATAACGCCGTCAGCGGTAACCTTTTCCATAGCCTCGGCAATAAGCTTACCGATATTTTCGTCGCCTGCGGAAATGGTGGCAACCTTTGCAATGTCGGCACTGCCGGACACGGTCTTGGAGTTAGCCTTGATTATTTCAACGGTCTTTGCAACGGCCTTCTGGATACCCTTTCTTACTACCATGGGGTTAGCGCCTGCTGCAACGTTCTTCATACCCTCGTTAATGAGAGCCTGTGCAAGAACGGTAGCGGTGGTAGTACCGTCACCTGCGGCGTCGTTGGTCTTGGTAGCAACTTCCTTTACAAGCTGAGCGCCCATGTTTTCAAAGGGATCTTCAAGCTCGATCTCCTTTGCAATGGTAACACCGTCGTTGGTGATGAGGGGAGCGCCGAATTTCTTGTCTATTACTACGTTTCTGCCCTTGGGACCAAGGGTGATTTTAACGGTATTGGCAAGGGTGTCGATACCGTTCTTAAGGCCGTTTCTGGCCTCTTCGCTATATGAAATCTGTTTAGCCATAATGCGTATTCTCCTATTACTTATTCTACGATTGCGAGGATATCGTTCTGCTTAACGATGGTGTATTCTACGCCGTCAACCTTAACGTCGGTGCCGGTGTACTTGCCGGTGATTACCTTATCGCCGACCTTTACGTACATTTTAACTTCGTTGCCGTCAATCATTCCGCCGGGGCCTACTGCCACAACTTCAGACATCTGGGGCTTTTCCTGTGCCGATGCGGTAAGGATAAGACCGCCCTGAGTCTTTTCTTCGGCTTCAACTGCCTTGATTACGACTCTGTCTGCCAAGGGTACGATTTTCATAAGTGTTACCTCCATATATATAAGATGCGTTTTTCTTGTCGATTTAGCACTCTTCTTGTTTGAGTGCTAACACCGAATATTATACCACAATTTGGAGTTATTGCCAATATACAACTTAACCAAAAATAATGGCGTTTTATTCCTCCGACATTGTAGGGTTTGCACAAATAACTCTACGCCCTCTTATTTAACACTCTTTTGACTTGAATTTATCCAATTATTGTGCTATAATGTATAGGTATAATTATAATATACTGAAAGTGTCTACTCCGGAGAATTTTAATGAATCAGACCAACGAAAATACACAGCAAACCGAAAATATAAAAATCCCCCTCTCCCCCAAGGTGATCATGTACCCCATGATGTGGGGCTTATTTGCCATACTTATGAGCGTGGCAACGGTTATTTTACCCTTTGCGGCGGTGGTCACGGTGGCCTTCGGCTCCCTTTCCTTTGCCCTGATGAAGCTCTACGCTCCCTCGGTGGCCTACGAAAGGCTCCTGCCCGTCATATTCACCGTCGCATCCCTTCTTATCACCGACAGTCTTACCCTCACCGCCCTTCTTTTGGGAGCATTCCTCCCCGGCGGCTATATGATGGCCTGGATAATCGGAGCAAGGAAGAAATTCAGCTATGCCGTGTCCTCACAGTTTTTAGTATATGCCATTTACACGGTGGTGGTATTCCTCATAGCCTGGGGCGAGCTTGGAGATTTTGACCTTGATAACATTATCAAGCCCTTTGCAGCCACCGTCAAGGATATGTTCGGTCAGGTCTACGACGTTATCGTAACCCTCCCCTACGAAGGATTCAACGTTACCCGCGATAACTTTATATACGATTTTTACAGAACCACCATATCCCTTATCCCCTCCTATGCGGCCATATTCTATCTGGCAACGGGAGCACTCTCCTACTGGATGGCAAAGTCCGTCCTTCGCAGAAAGAGAAACCTCGACCCCGAGAGTGTGAAGTTCTTCAGCAACTTCGACCTCTTCAGAGTCAGCCCCGTGGGCGGCGCGGTATACGTGATAGTTTCGATCCTCGCCTTCATTGTCACCACCTCCAACGGTACGGTGATAATAGGAACCATTGACACCGTTATGAACGCCGTGTTCTGCTACGGCGGAGCCTCGGTCATCGGCTTCTTTATGAAGATGCACGGAATAGGCAGAGGTGTAAGAGGATTCGTTTATTTTATGCTTATTGTAGTCTGCTTATTGGTTCCCACATTAAGCTCGATCCTGTCCCTTATAGGACTGTTTGACTGCTTCTGGAACCTTCGCCGCTTTATCAGACCCTCCGCAAAGTATATGTAAGGCAAAACCACAGAAAAGGAGTGACCCACACCGTGACCACCAATACCTATCAGCAAAACAAGTTCTTTTCGGCGGCCATTCTTCGCGTACATTACCTGGTAATACTCGCCGTAGCCGCGGTGCTCTTCCTCGAATACGGACTCAAGAGCCTTTATTGGCTTATTCCCGCGCTGGTGGCGTACATAGCTCTTTACGAGCTTTTCCTCTACAAGTCCAGAAAAACCGCCCACGCCGCCGCCCAGACCATAATATCAATGCTTGACCCCGAGGAAAGGAGAAGGCTTGACAACTTCCCCATTCCCGTAATAGTAACCGCCGGCGACGGCACCCTTATATGGCAGAGCGAGCTCTTTATTGATAGAGTGGGCGAGCCTGCAGCAAGGGGCATTAAGAACGTAGCAAATATAGACGAAGCCCTCACCGACGACGCTCCCTATCACAGAGTGACCTTCGAAAACAGACATTACGACGTATACACCGACGAAAAGGCCACCCCCAACGGAGAGGCCACCGTCAGAACTTATTATTTTATCGACGTTACCGAGGCCTGCGACCTGGCGGACAGATTTGACGACCAGCGCCCCGTGGTGGCTCACGTCCTTATAGATAACTACGACGAGCTTTTCTCGGGTCTGCGAGAAACCGACAAGGCTCAGGCTCTTACCCAGATATACGATACCATCACCGCATGGGCGGCTGAAACCAACGGTCTTCTCATTAAGGCCGAGCGTGACAGATTTATATTTATCTTTGACAACAAGGTACTCAAATCCCTCTCCGAGGTAAGATTTACCATTCTCGATAAGGCAAAGAGCCTCCAGCTTGGACTCAAGACCTTCCCCACCCTCTCCATCGGTATAGGCATGGACGGCAACAGCTACTCGGGTAACGACGACTTTGCCCGTATGGCCATAGACATGGCACTCAGCCGCGGCGGCGACCAGGCCGTTATAAAGGTGGGCGACAAGTACGAGTTCTTCGGCGGCACCTCAAAAGCCTCCGAAAAGAGAACCAAGATTAAGGCAAGGGTTATCGCATCCGCCATAAGAGAGCTTTTCAAAACGACCTCCACCGTTTATATAATGGGTCACAAGTTTGCCGACCTTGACTCTCTGGGCTCCTGCGTGGGCTTTTACAGAATAGCCACCTCACAGGGCAAAAGGGCAAAGATAGTCCTTGACGAAAACTCAAATCTTGCAGTAAAGCTTTCCGAACAGCTCAAGCTTTCGGGTCAGTATGAAAACGTATTCATCTCCCCCGCAAAGGCTCTTGAAGAGGCCGACGCCTCGGCAATGACGGTAATCACCGACACCCACCGTCAGCCCCTGGTAATGGCGCCCGACCTTATCGGCAAGACAAAGAGCTGTATCGTAATAGACCACCACAGAAGAAGCGTGGACTACATTACGGGTACTGACGTGTTCTTCCACGACCCCGCCGCTTCCTCCGCTTGCGAAATGGTCACCGAAATAATCCAGTATATGCCCGACTGTGCAGTAACAAAGCTTGAGGCCGAGGCACTTATGGCAGGTATCTGCCTTGATACCAAGTTCTTTACCATAAGAACCTCAGACACAACCTTCGAAGCCTCCGTATTCCTCAAAAAGGCGGGCGCAAACACGGTTAACGTAAAAATGCTCTTCCAGACCGACACCGACACCTATAAGGATAAGGTGGCACTTATGGTCAACGCGGAAATATACGACTCCATCACCGCCATAGCCGTATGGCCCCACATCTCCACCGATAACGGCAAGATGCGAATCGTGGCATCTCAGGCCGCAGACGACCTCCTCAACATAGAGAACGTCCACGCCGCATTCACCCTCTTTGAGGACGGATTTGGCTCCATTAGCGTTTCCGCCCGTTCCTACGGCGTGATAAACGTTCAGCTCATTATGGAAGACCTTGGTGGCGGCGGACACCAGACCATGTCGGGTGCCCAGCTCACCTGCTCAATGGAAGAAGCAGTAGAGAAGCTCCGCGGAGCCATAGACAAATACCTCAGCGTAGCAAATATAAAATACAAGCCTCAGAACGACTCCGAGGCACAGTAAAAAAGAAAACCTCCTATTAAGAAAGGAAAAATATACACATGGAAGTAATTCTCACACAGGACGTACGCGCCCTCGGTAAAAAGGGAGAAAAGGTAAAGGTATCCGACGGATACGCAAGAAACTTCCTCTTCCCCAAGAATCTGGCAAAGGAAGCA
>JAZQLP010000136.1:0-14780 GCA_045542755.1 Eubacteriales bacterium | reverse complement strand
CCTGGTCGCGGGCGGTAGATGAGCCGTTGAATGCGGGAGAGGTGTAGTAAGCTTCTTCCTGTTCAAGACAGATCTTTGCGCTGAGTGCGGAGATGTAGTCGCCGCCGTTAGCAAGGTCAAGGAAGGAGCCTTTGTAGATTTCGTTTTCGCCAACGGACTTGATTACGGGAACGTAACCGGAAGCCATGGAGAATTCAGCCTGGAATTCAACGGTGGTGGTGAGGTACTTTACAAACAGCCAGGATGCGATAACTTCCTGTGGATTGTTCTTCTTGAAGATACAGAGAGAAGGACCCTGGGAGATAACCTTGGGCTGTTCGGGATTTACCTGGGGAATGGTGGTGATTGCTACGTCAAAGGGATAGCTGTCGTTAACCTTGTCGGGACGCTGGTGGGTAGCACCTGCGGAAGAACCGATGGACATGTAGCTCTTGATACCGTCCTGAGCCTTGAAGAGTTCGGAGGTGTAACCGCCGGAAAGTTCCTTAGTGGTTACGTAGCCGAGCTGATACCATTCTCTGAACTTTTCAACAAAGTTTCTGTTGGTTTCGTTATCAAAGAGGAAGTGGTCGCCGGTAGCGGAGGTGTAGTCGGAGCCGTACTGTTCGCACATGGTAATGAACCAGTTAGCTTCGCTGTCGTATCCGAGGGGGATACAGTTGGGGTCGATGTCCTTAATCTTCTTGCAAAGAGCTTCCATTTCTTCCCAAGTGGTGGGAGGAGTCAGGCCGTTTGCATCGAAAAATGTCTTGTTGTAGTAGAGAACTTCGGTAGACTTGGAGAGGGGAAGGGTATACATCTTACCGTCGCCGAACTGCTTACCTTCTGCGTAGTAACCCTGAATAAAGTCGTCGATCTGTTCCTGAGTGAAACCAAGGTTTTCGTCAGCGATAAGGTCGTCAAGAGTTACAACTGCTTTTGCCAGGTTGTAGAGAGCAACGTGGTCGGGGTAGCAGTATGCGATATGGGGCTGGTTACCAACAGTGATTTCAGTCTTGATCTGGTCACGTACGTCGTCGTAGCTGCCTACCTGCTCATGATCGATGTGGATGTTGGGGTAGAGCTTGTTGAACTCAACGATGTAACGTTCAAGAACTTCACTGAGGTTAGCACCCATGGTGTGATAGAACTTGATGGTTACTTCACTGCCGTCGTATCCGCCTTCGGGAACGACAAAGTCGGAAGCAACTTTGGTGGGGCCGCAGCCTGCAAATGCGAACAGGCTAAGGCAGAGTGCGAATGTCAGAATGACTGCTGTCAGAATCTTTTTCATAATGACATTATCCTTTCTTTTGCCAAAATTTATTGATGCAAGAGCTTTTCTCCTGCAATTATTAACCTTTTATACCGCTTCTCGATACGCCCTTCATTATGTATTTTCTCAAGAAGATAAATACGAGGAAGAGAGGGAGAGAAACTATGGCAACTGCTGCCATCTGTACGGGGATGTTTACGTCACCCGTAGATTCTGTAAAGGCGTTTCTCAGACCGTTGGTGATAAGTCTGTGTTCCTCGTCGTTGGCAACCAGTCTGGGCCATATGTAGGAGTTCCACGCGCCCATCATCTTAAGAATTGTAATAGAGATGAGGGTGGGAAGCGCCAGAGGAATCATAACCTTCCACAGATACTTCAAGTCGCTGGTTCCGTCAACCTTTGCCGCCAGATAAAGCTCGTTGGGTATCTGAAGGAAGTTCTGTCTTAACAGATAAATGTAAAACACACTTACCAGGAAGGGAACTATCAGTACGGTAAAGCTTTCCATCCAGCCAAAGGCGTTTACGGTGGCGTAGTTTGTAATGGTAAAGAGCTCGCCGGGAATCATCATGGTTGCAAGAAGAACTGCAAAGAGAGCATTCTTGCCCTTGAATTCAAGCCTTGCAAATGCGAAAGCCGAAAGTACGGTGATTACCAGAGAGAGGAGGGTGGAAACAAGACCTACGTACAGAGTGTTCATAAACAGTCTGCCAAGACCTGCCTGGTTAAAGGCTTCCACGTAGTTTGTTAAAAGTATCTCTTTGGGGAAGAGAGTGGGAACGGAGAGTCTGTACTCGGACAGGGATTTTACTGAGGAAATGAGCATCCAATAGAAGGGGAAAATGACTATAATAGCCATTGCGATAAGGAATGCGTAGAGGAGAACCTGTACCATAACCTTAACGACCTTCTGCTGTGCGGATACTTTTTGCATGTTTCTTTCATGCATGGTTTTAATTTTTTCAGCCATACCGCACCTCCTCAGAAATGAGTCTTCTTCTTGCTGACATACAAGTTTATCATAGTAACGATAAAGATGATGCCGAAGAGGATAAGAGCCGCAGCACTTGCTCTGCCCTGATGATTTGCAAGGGCATCGTAAATAAATCCGACCATGGTGTTAAGACGTCTGGGGTCACCCGTGGGACCCATATCGTCGCCGAATATACCTACTATGCTGGAGTATTCCTTGAAACCGCCGATAAAACCGGTGATAACAACGTAAGCCAACATGGGGGAGAGCAGGGGAACGGTTATTTTGGTGAATACTCTTCTACGGGGAGTTCCGTCAACCTTTGCAGCATCGTAATACTGCTTGTTTATGCTCTGGAGACCGCCGAGGAGTATGAGTATCTTAAAGGGAAGGGCATTCCACACGATATATATTACCATAACGGTGATGTTTGCCCAGTAGGAGGAGCCGGAGTTTATCCAGTTGATTGCTTCTCCGCCAAAGAATTCAATTACGTTATTGACTATACCTGCGGTAATGATAATCTGATTTTCACCGCCGAATGCCGAGCCTACCATATTGAACATTGCCGCAAAAACCATACCGATAGCTATGGAGTTTGTAACGTAGGGCAGGAAGAATATGGTTTGAAGTAATCTCTGAAGGGGCTTAATAGCGTTCAGACATACTGCGATAAGTAGGGCAAGGATCGTTGAGATAGGAACTGTAAGTACACAAAGGAGCATCGTGTTGGTAAGGCAGGTAATAAAGTCCTTGTATTCAAGAACCTGAATAAAGTTGCCAATACCGAACTCGTAGGTTATACCGCCTACGGCTCCCATGCTGCTGTACCCTTCAAGAAGGGCCATTCTTACGGTATTTACTATGGGCCATCCGGTGAAGATCAGAAGCAATATGATCGCAGGCGCCAGGTATATCCAGGCTTTCCATGGATGTTTGCTTTCAACCATATTACTTCACCTCAAAGTATATTCTCTTTTCATCTTCCTTACTGAAGAGGAAGACCTTATGGGGCTTAAGCGAGTAGTTAACGGTTGCGGATGCTTCTATCTTGTTGTCCGCGTTAACTATGGATCTGATAACGGGATTAAGGGATGCTGCATTGGTGGACACGATACTTACGTCACGTCCCATTACTTCAACACTGTTAAGGTTACACTTAAGAGGACCGTTGGGATCAAGAATGAAACCTTCGGGACGGATACCTACGGTAACCTTCTGGTCTTCCACGTTACCTACGGAAAGAACTTCATCTTCGCCGATGTAAAGCTTGCCGCCCTTTACTTCACCCTCAAATACGTTGATAGGGGGAGTGCCGAGGAACTTGGCTACAAAGAGGTTTACGGGATCGTCGTAAACGTCCTGAGGCTTACCGATCTGCTGTACTACGCCAAGTTTCATAACTACTATCATATCGGAGATGCTCATGGCCTCTTCCTGGTCGTGGGTTACGAAGATGGTGGTAATGTTGGTTTCTTTCTGAATACGTCTGATCTCTTCTCTTGTCTGGAGTCTCAAGCGGGCGTCCAGGTTAGAAAGAGGTTCGTCAAGCAGAAGAACGCGGGGGCGCTTAACCAACGCTCTGGCAATAGCAACACGCTGCTGCTGACCGCCGGAAAGCTCGCTGGGCTTACGTTCCATAAGCTCGTCGATTTGTACCAGCTTTGCCGCTTCAAGGGATCTTTCCAGCATTTCGGTTTTGGACATCTTGTCCTTGCCCTTGAGATTCTGCAAGGGGAACATGATGTTCTGCTTTACCGTCATGTGGGGGTAAAGCGCATAGTTCTGGAATACCAGACCTACGCCTCTGTTTTCAGCAGACAACTCGGTAACGTCGTCATCTCCGAAGAAAATCTGCCCACTCGTGGGTTTCTGCAAACCGCTGATCATGTAGAGGGTGGTACTTTTACCGCATCCCGAAGGACCGAGCAAGCCGATAAGCTTACCGTCGGGAATGGTAAAGGTGAAGTCGCTTACCGCAACTACCTCTTCATTAACCTTCTTGTTACGAGAGGGGAAGATCTTTGTTAAATTCTGCAAAACAACTTTCATAGAATCTTCCTTCCTTGGTTTATATAAAATGTTTTACACACACATTGTGTCGAACTGAATTAATAAGATGCCTTTTCGGCCTTTTCCGCCTGGAGCTTATTCTTGTAAGCGGTAAGCTCTTCGGGGCTTTCGAATATCATCTGGCTCTGCATATCTACCGTTACGGTGCTTGCCAGTCTGTCGTGAATGGGAGAGTTTGTTTTTGACGTTGTAATAAGCACTATCTGCGCTATAAGAAGTCCGCCTATAAGTATGAGCCCAAGATAACCGATAAGGTTGAAGTAAATCATTATAACGATAAGTACGGGTACCATGGTTTCCACGGTGTACTTGCCGAGGATCGTCCTCATAAACATAAATATGGGGGTGACCTTTACTCCGTCGGTTCTCATTACTCCTATGCCAAACACCTTTTTGCCCAAGGTCTGGCCGTTTTTGAAAATGAGGGGAACAATAAACTCAAGTATGAGATAACCGCCGAGAATACCAAAGGTTATCATAAGCAGGGTCAGGTTTATGACCATTGTATAAACGTAACTTACCTCGTCGTCATTTTGCATAGCGGCGATAGCATCGTTATAGACCTTCATCTCTTCTTCGGAGAGGGCGGAGTATTCCTCACTTGTTATGGAAAAATTAACACCGTATACAGATTCGTATTCCTCGTAGGCGGCTTTCAGTCTTTGACTGTATCCGTCATATCCGAGAACCGCGGAAAGGGCAAATATTAATCCTACGACAACTATACTCAATAGAATGACGTCACAGAGATATGCGGAAATTCGCTTCCACATATTTGCCTTTTGCAGGTCACAAATCATATATACGGCTCCTGATTTACTATATAATATATAAGCAAGATTATTATAGCATAAAATGTCGGATAATACAATATGTTCTTAGTATTTTCACAAAAAAGCCACCATTTAATCCGCTATTGTATTACCCTGATAAAACGGTGCTTTTACATCACTCCTATGCTCTTTAATACTGATGTTGTTGTGTGTGAAATAGGGGTGTATTGCAAATCTGATATGTCAAAGGGGAGAGGTGCTTTTGCGTCTAATTTTATAAGGCGATAGTTTATATCAAGCCTTTCTTTTGATGCCATGACAGATTCTCTTACGGAGGGCTTTTTTATAGACTCTGCCGAGGATATTACCTTTTCGAGAGAGCCAAATTCCCATATGAGAGCTGCGGCGGTCTTTGGGCCTACTTTGGGGGCTCCTTTTATGTTATCGGATGTGTCACCCGTAAGGGATTTAAAGTCGGCGTATTTGTCGGGGGATACTCCGAATTTTTCTTCTACGTCGGCGGGCGTCCAAATTTTTGTGTTTTCTCCTCTGTATCTAAGTACCGATACCGAGGGGGTTATGAGCTGAAAAAAGTCACTGTCAAATGATGCGATAATAACTTCGTTTTCTTCTCCATATTTTAAGGCGTAGGATGCTATCCAGTCGTCTGATTCGCAGTACTCCGTTTCTTTATGTTTTATCCCCATAAAATCCAGTGCCTTGTAAACGTCTTCAAGCTGG
Organism: Eubacteriales bacterium; assembly: GCA_045542755.1. Classification (GTDB taxonomy): domain Bacteria; phylum Bacillota; class Clostridia; order Oscillospirales; family UBA644; genus JAZQLP01. The sequence continues at coordinate 8,965 of JAZQLP010000136.1, read as the reverse complement.
GAAAAGGGTGTTTCATCTTCGGCCGTCTGGCTGAAATCGGGGCGGTTTGACTTGTACTCTTCGTCAAGGTCTTTGCGGGCATTTTTGTGCTCCCCGTCAAATACCGCCACAAGGTGAGTGGGATTTGTTAGTCTGATTATTTTAAGCAAAGCACCAACGAATCCCAGAGTGCCTTGTATTGCCTTGCCTTGGCTGTTTACTATCCTTGAAGGCATGCCGAAAAACATCTGAAAAAGAAGATTGCTGCCGTCTACAACTAAAAGCTTCATTAGCCCGTCCTCTTCGAAAATTTTGTCAATAGCAGTATATCATAAAGAGTGAATGATGTCAATCTTGTTAAAATAAAAAAGCCGAGGAGATTTCTTCCTCGGCTATGTGTATTTATGTTATTATCCCTTGCAAATATCCGCCGTGGGCATAGCGTTCAAGTATTCGTCGGCAACGTTACCTGCAAGGTATTCGTAATATCCCTGGGCGGCTATCATTGCCGCATTGTCACCGCAAAGAGCCTTGTCAGGAAGATAAAGCTCAACGTTGTTTTTCTCACAGAGGGTTATGAGTCTTTCTCTTAAATAGCCGTTGGCAGAAACGCCGCCAGCCACCGCAAGCTTTTTGGGAGTATGGTGCTTTGCCGCTTCTACGGCCTTGCCTGCAAGCACGTCAACAACCGCTTCGGTAAAGGATGCGGCCACGTCTTCTTTTGAAAACTCTTCACCTAGCTGTTCTTTGTTGTGAACGTAGTTTATTATGGCGGTCTTTATTCCGCTGAAGGAAAAGCAGTAGGGCTCGTCGGGAAAGTTTACTCTGGGGAATCTTACGGCGTCTTTATTGCCGTTTTTTGCAAGGGCTTCTATTTTTACACCTCCGGGATAGCCGAGACCGAGAACTCTTGCGGCCTTGTCAAAACATTCTCCCGCCGCATCGTCCTTGGTGGTTCCCATAATGGAGTAATCGGTGTAGTCCTTTACGTATACGATATGGCTGTGGCCACCCGATGCTATAAGGGCCGTAAAGGGGGGCTTAAGTTCTTTGTGGGTAAGGTAGTCGGATGCTACGTGACCTCTTAAGTGATGTACTGGAATAAGGGGCTTACCCGTGGCAAGAGCCAGACTTTTTGCAAAGGATACCCCCACAAGAAGGGCTCCGATAAGTCCGGGAGCATATGTAACCGCTATTGCGTCTATGTTTTCAAGTCCGACGTCCGCTATTGCCTTGTTTGCAAGGCCTGTAATGGCCTCACAGTGGGCACGGGCGGCTATTTCGGGAACTACGCCGCCGTAGAGTGCGTGGGTGTCTATCTGTGAAGCTATATAGCTTGACAATATCTCTCTGCCGTCCTTTACCACCGCAACCGCGGTCTCGTCGCAGGAGCTTTCTATACCGAGTATGTTCATACTTTTTTGGCTATTTACCAGGTTACCTGCATCGTTATACCGTCTTCTCTGGGCTTCTGGTAAAAATCCTTTCTATGTGCTATTTTTATAAATCCGAGCTTTGTGTAAAGTGCTATTGCTTTACTGTTGGACTCCCTAACCTCCAAAAGAACGGAGGTACAGTTTTCTCCTTTTGCTATTGTCAAAAGGTCGTTTATAAGAGCTTCACCCAAGCCTTTTCGTCTGAAATCCTCTTTTACCGCTACTGAAATAAGCTCTGCCGTATCTCCGATAATGGAAAATACGGTGTGTCCCGCCACTGCGTTGTCTGCTTTTACCACTCTCACTCTGAAAAGAGGGTCGTTATGGAAGGAAGTAAGGTCGGATTCTGATAGGGGGATAGAAAAGTTTTCCCTTTGGCACTCTGCTATAGCGGGGTGGTGAGCCGGTTCTGCGTCCGATATTATAAAATCAGTTTTGCTGTTGTTCATGTTCGTTCTCAATCTCTATAAGGCGCTTTTCGATTGCGGCCTCAAGCTCGTCTGCCGCTTTCTCGTAAGCCGCCATATTCTGACCGTAGGGATCTTCGATGTCCTCTGTCGAAAGGGTGGAGGCCTTTTTTGTGTACTGGGGGTAAACGGTGAGAAGTCCGTCAAGATGTCTTTGGGTCATAACGAAGATGTAATTTGCCCATTTGCACATTGAGGGGGTAAGGGGCTTCGCTCTGTGGGAATCCATATCAATACCGCGTCTTTCCATAACCTTTACGGCGTTCATTGCGGGGAAATCTCCGTCAAAGGCGGTGAGTCCGGCACTATCGGTACGGATATTCAGACCTCTGTCGGCAATCATCTTATCGGCTATAACCTTTGCCATAGGACTGCGGCAGGTATTTCCTGTGCAGATAAAAAGGATATTAAGCTGTTTTCTCATTTGTGTATCTCCTTTAATGGGCGTCAAACCAGTCTTTGCCTATTCCTACTTCGGCTACCAGGCTTACGGACAGTTTGGCCGCGGATTCCATTTCCGTTTTTAGTATATCTTTTACTTGGGTTACTTCATTTTCGGGGGCTTCGATGATAAGCTCGTCGTGTACCTGAAGGATAAGCCTTGACTTCAGACATTCTTTTTTAAGTCTGTCGCTGACCCTTACCATTGCTATCTTGATAATGTCTGCGGCTGTACCCTGAATGGGGGTATTCATGCTGACTCTTTTGCCAAAGGCTTCAGTTACTTTATTTTTTGAGTTTATTTCGGGAACGTATCTTCTTCTGCCGAAGAGGGTTTCTACGTAACCGCAACGCTTTGCGGCTTCTACCGTGGCCTCCATATATGCGGCAACTCCGCTGTACGTCCTCAGATATCCGTCAATATAGGCCTTTGCCTCTTTGCGGGTGATTCCAAGGTCTTTTGCTAGAGAAAATTCTCCTATACCGTAGACAATACCGAAGTTTACCGCCTTTGCGCGGCTTCTCATCTGGGACGTTACCATTTCAACTGGGAGTCCGAATACCTGAGATGCGGTGAGCGTGTGAATATCGGTACCGTTTTCAAAGGCTTCGCACATAGTAACGTCTGAGGCTATATGGGCAAGAATTCGGAGTTCTATTTGGGAATAGTCGGCATCTACCAAAAGGTGACCTTCCTTTGGTACAAAGGCGTGTCTTAAAAGGCGACCGAGCTCCGTTCTTATGGGAATGTTCTGCAGATTAGGTTCAGTGCTGCTGATTCTTCCCGTTTGGGTAACGGTTTGGGTGAAGAGAGAGTGTATTCTTCCGTCGGCAGAGATTTTGTCTATCATTCCGTCGGCGTAGGTGCTCTTAAGCTTCGCAAGCTTTCTGTATTCTATTATCTTGGCCACCATGGGGTGGAGATTTTTCAGCTTCTCAAGCTCGTCGTTGTCGGTTGAATATCCCGACTGGGTCTTTTTGCCGTGGGGGAGTCCCATTTCCTCAAAGAGAACGGCACTCAATTGCTTGGGGGAGTTTATGTTAAACTCGTGACCTGCAAAGGTAAAAATCTCTTCCGTTAATGTTGCAAGGTCTTTCTCTGCCTTGGCGGCAAACTCTTGCAAAAACTCTTTGTCTACACCGAAGCCTGCGGTTTCCATTTCCGCAAGTACTCTGCAGAGGGGGAGCTCAATGTCGTAATAAAGCTTTTCCTGTTTGTTCTCCTCCATCTTTTGGGAGGTTGCTTCTTTAAGGGCTTTTAATGATAAAAGCTGACTCTTAGGGGAGGAGAGCTGTTTTTCAAGGTAGGTGCCGCAAAGTCTTTCAAGGGAGTAATTACTCTGGGATGCTTCCAGAATATATCCTGCAAGCATGGTATCATAGACTACGTTAATATCCTTGCCTGCTTCAAAGAATCTTCTCAGCAGGGGCTTTGCGTTATGAGTAATAACCTTTTTGCCGCTAAGATCAAGGTCGGTTATCTTTTCTGAAGGAACGGCGCCAATTTTATCTCCAAGAAGAATATAGGATTCGGGATTTTCCGCAGAGTAGAGAAGGTATATTTCTTCGCTATCTTTGATTGCTTCGGGCGTGAATTCCACGCAGGGGATATCCTGTTCCTCTTCGGTTTGTTCTTCTCCTTCAAAAAGTGCGTTGAACTTCTTCATGAATGAAAGCATTTCGGTTTTAACGAGGAAGGCGTGAAGCTTGTCCCTGTCGGGAGACGTTAATATAAGGTCATCAAGCTCTGCCCCAACGTCACCCTCACGCAGAATGGTGCCAAGCTCCTTTGAAAGGTAGGCGCTTTCTTTGCCCTGGGATATTTTTAAGGCTGTTGCGCCTTTAAGCTCGGATGCGTGTTCAAATACACCGTCAAGGCTACCGTAGGTGTTGAGAAGGGATACTGCAGTTTTTTCGCCGATACCCTTAACACCGGGGATATTGTCGCTGCTATCTCCCATAAGGGCTTTTAAATCTATGAGTCTATCGGGATAAAGAGTGTATTTTTCGTATACTTTTTCGGGAGTGAATCTTACGTCCTCGTTCTTTACCGCAAGTTTTACGGTTACTTTGTCTGTTACAAGCTGAAGGGCATCTCTGTCACCCGTGACAATAGTGCATGTGCCGTCTTTGTCGGATATTCTTTTTGAGAGTATCCCTATTATATCGTCGGCTTCAATGCCGCTTTTTGAGATGTGCTTTATATTTAAAGCGTCAAGAAGCTCTTTTGCCAATGGCATCTGCAGAGCCAACTCTTCGGGCATGGGGCTTCTCGTGCCTTTGTATTCGGTATATTTCAGATGACGGAAGGTTTTGTCCTTTAAGTCAAAGGCCACCGCCATCATGTCGGGTTTTTCTTCCCCAATATGCTTTAAAAGGATATTAAGAAATCCGAAAATAGCATTTGTGGGTAATCCCGAAGACGTAGAAAGGGCGCGGATACCGTAATATGCTCGGTTGAGTATGCTGTTTCCGTCAATAAGTAAGAGCTTCATGTTTTTCTCCTTGTAAAGAGTGGTGGGGAGGGTTCTCTTAAATTATATAGCATTAGAAGGGATTTTGCAATAGTTTAACGAGAAAATAAGATTGTTTGTGGGACCTAAGACCATTTTTGTGGGGTAAAAACTCTAAATTTTTCAGGGTAAAAAGAGGTTTTCGTCAAAATGCACAAAAATACGCCGTATTTGTGGATAAAGTTTTTCCTGTGCAAAATTAGAAAATCCCTGCAAAGCCCTTGACAGTGAGGGGGAATTTTACTATAATTAGATTGTCAAGTGGAGCAAAGTGGTGCAAAAGGGGGCAAAGTGTGGGGCCAAGTGGTTCCCGAAAAGCCCAAAAGTGCCAAATTTGATCCAAAAACGTAAAACAGAGCGATATATTTTCAGCAGGGGGAGTGCCTCCTGCGATAAAGCCACTTTAAAAATAAGGTTGTGCAGAATACAAGGAAGGAGGAGAATATATGGCTGGTACGTACGAACACGTTATAGACGGTAAAGGTCGTCTTACCCTGCCCGCAAAACTGCGTGAACAGTTGGGCGCAACGGTACATATAACCAACAGCAGTGACGGCAAATGCCTTTACGCTTTCTCCGATTCCGAGTGGGACAACTTCTGCCGAAGCCTTCTCGATACCGACTTTGAAACGGCCAGCTTGCTTGAACGTTACTTTATGGCGAACGCATTTGACTGTGAAATAGACGGTCAGGGCCGTATTCTCATCCCCCAAAACCTTCGCACTAAGATGGGGTTGGCAAAGAACGTTACCATTCTTGCTCTCTCCAAGCGCCTTGAGTTCTGGGATACCGACAGATGGAACGAATTCAACAATAACATAGAACCCGCGGACATTACTTCAATGTTGAGGGGTGCCAATATAAGAGTATAACTTATATGTATGGCAATATTGTGACGGGAGCTGATGAAAATATGAAAAAAACTCCCGATAGCGGTTTCGGTCATATCCCCGTAATGCTGAGGGAAACGGTTGATGCCCTGGCGGTAATACCCGACGGGATATACGCCGACGGAACAGCAGGGGGCGGAAGCCATTCATTTGAGCTTGGCAGTCGACTCTCGACACAGGGAACTCTCATAAGCGTGGACAGAGATATGGACGCAATCAGAGAGTGCACTGAAAAGCTTAAGCCACTTACCTGCAAAAAAGAACTTATACATACAACCTTCGCTACTCTTCCTTCTATATTGGAAGAAAGGGGAATAAAGCTCAACGGCATAATGATGGATTTGGGTGTATCCTCCCATCAGCTCGACGAAGCCTCAAGAGGCTTTTCCTATATGCAGGATGCTCCTCTCGATATGAGAATGGATGCAAGCAGCGGAATGAGCGCGGCTGATGTGGTGAATACCTATAGCGAATCCGAACTTGCAAGAATCTTTTTTGAGTACGGCGAAGAGAGATATTCAAGACGAATCGCCGCGGCCATCGTTGAGAAGAGAGCTCAGGCTCCCATAAAGACCACCTTGGAACTTGCGGATATTATCCGTTCCGCAATGCCCCGAAAGGCTCTCAACGAAAAACAGCATCCCGCGAAAAGAGTTTTTATGGCCATTCGTATAGAGGTCAATAACGAGCTCGGTCAGATAAGAAACGTCCTTGAGGATATTCTTCCTCATATGGCGCCTAAAGGCCGAATAGCCGTTATAACCTTCCATTCGCTTGAAGACAGAATAGTAAAAATGGCGTTTGCAAGATTTGCAAATCCCTGTACCTGCCCAAAGGAGTTTCCCGTATGCGTATGCGGTAAAAAGCCTTATGGTAAGGTTATCGGAGATAAAGCTCCTTCCAAAGAGGAGATAGAGATCAATCCCCGTTCAAGAAGCGCAAGACTTCGTATATTCGAAGTTTGCTAATAATGTTTATATCTGATTAAAATACACACACACTCTTGTAAAACACACACACAACACACACAAAATTTGCCTCGCGAGGGGCGCATGAAAGAGAGGCGAGAGAATTGTCAGTTCAACAGCGAATCGTGCCCGTGGAACTTAATAGCCCCAAGGCTGAAGTTTCTTCTGCTCCGATAAAGCCGTTATCCTCCGGCGTCGGAAAGAGAAAGCGCAGAATCAGCGGCATAAATGTTTTTCTGACAATTCTCATAATTGCCGCAGGTGTATTCACCATTCCTTGCTGTATAACGCAGCATGAAAAAAACAACGAGGCGGACAAGTTGGTAAGTACTCTGGAAACCGAAAAGAACAGAGGTGCCAGACTCAGGATAGAATACGAGATCCGCACCGACTACAAGCTCATAGAGGAGTTCGTTACCGAAGAGCTGATGATGAAGAAGCTCGAGCCCTATCAGATGGAATACGTACTTAGGGATTCGGACAGCGTATCAGTAGTTTTGGATACCGAAGGATATGATGAAAATCTCATTACCAGAATATCCAGAACCTTCTCCGCTATTACGGAATACTTCAATTAAACGACACATATCTATTGCATAGGAGCAGAATTAACTCTGCTTCTATTCGCACATATAAAAGAAAAAATATCCTTACTGTTGCATAGGAAAGGTATGTCATAAATATGGAAAATAAAGACAAAAGGGGAATAAGCGTACCCGCCGTAAGGCTGTTTCAGATAGGTCTTGTTGCATTGCTCGTAGGCGTTCTTGTGCAACTTTTTATTCTTCAGATAATTCGCCACGATGAGCTTGAAAGTCAGGCTTTACGTCAGCAGACAACAGATACGGTTATAGAGCCCCAGCGCGGCTCAATTCTTGACCGTAATGGTAATGAATTGGCCATTTCCGCCAGTGCATATATGGTTACCATTGCTCCCAATGCCTTTAAGGGTAATCTTACGGAAAACGATTACAGAACCTTCTCTTCCGTAGTGGGAGAAATACTTAATAAATCCTCTGACAGTATATATGAAATGACCCAGAAGAAGCACCTGGCCTATCTTGTGGTTCAGCGCCGCGTTGAAGAGGACGTGATGCTTAAGATAGTCGAATTTATGAGGTCAAAGGATTACTCCAAATACGGTAATGTTCTTCATATAGCCGACGATCAGAAGAGGTACTATCCCCATAATAACCTTCTTTCCACAGTTCTTGGCTTTGTCGGTGATGATAATCAGGGTCTTGAAGGTCTTGAACGCACTTATGATTCCTATCTTAAAGGTACGCCCGGTAAAATCATATCCCTTCAGAGTGAGGACGGTACCACAATACCTTTTGAGTATGAAAACAGAATAGAGGCCACCGACGGTTGCGATATATATTTGACCGTTGATATAGAATTGCAGTACGTAGTTGAAAAGTACATAGAAGAGGCCAGAATCGAGCATAACGTTCAGAATAGAGCCGCCGCAATAGTAATGGACGTTAAGACGGGCGAAATCCTCGCCATGACCTCAAAGCCTGACTATGACCCAAATAACAGATTTGAAATAATTGACCAGATAACTCTTAAGACGCTGGAGGAACAGTTTGAATACGGCTCTGAGGAGTATTGGACAGAATATAATACCCTTGCAAAGTCGTTTTGGAAAAATAAGCTCACCGAACAGTACGAGCCGGGCTCTACTTTTAAGATAATAACTGCCGCAGTCGCCCTTGAGGAGGGACTCGTGTCCCTTTCCGAGAGATTTAACTGCTCCGGACACCTTGATATTTTAGGTACCAAAATACACTGTAACAAAAGAGAAGGTCACGGCAGCGAGAATCTTATGGACGGTCTTGCAAACTCCTGTAACCCCGTATTTATGACTCTTGGCTTGAGGATCGGCCCCCAGAAATTCTACGATTATCTTACTCTTTTTGGTTTGAGAGATAAAACCGATGCGGGTGTGTCGGGAGAACAAACGGGATATCATCACTCCCTTAGTGCCCTTGAAAACAAGATAAACCTCGCCGAATCTGCGTTCGGACAGAGTTTTAAAATCACACCCCTACAGCTTATAAGCTCCGTTTGTTCTATTGCGAACGACGGCTATTATATGCAGCCTTACATAATAAAGGAAATTATCGACAACAACGGAAATATAGTTTTAAGTAACAGCCCTCAGGTGGTTAAGCAGACGGTATCTCAGCGTACCTCGGATATTCTTTGCGAATATCTTGAGTATACCGTTGAACACGGTAAAATGGCCTATCTTGAAGGATATAGAAT
>JAZQLP010000135.1:0-8169 GCA_045542755.1 Eubacteriales bacterium | reverse complement strand
AGATGCCTATGGCTGCAAGTATCTTTGCTTTCTTTACGATCACAGAGCCCATAGTCATACAGAAATGGACGATGTTTATAGTTAAAAATTGAGACACAGCGAAAATTAACAGTATCTCCAACATATAAACCGTGATCCACGCGATTACGATAAAGGATTCCGTTTTAATACCCTCAATAAGAACTCGGAAAATACCGTACAATTCCTTATAAACGATGGGATTTAAAAGTCCTTCTCCCGGATTTACGGGAGGAATAATAAGAGCAGCCACACAGATGCAAATAAACATCAACACACCGTATAATGAGAACCAGATGTAGGCGTTAAGGGTCTTTGAAAGAAATATGCTTCTGCGGCTTACGGGAAGAGTAAATGTAAGATACCCTTCATCTGAGAAAAGATTTTTATAAAATCTCATATATACGAGGACGGCCGTCAAAACGCCGGCCACGGGGATAACCATAAAGCAAGCAATTCCCAATAACCCCGAAAACATAGTGACTATAATATCAACCACATTTGAGGAAACCGAGCTGCCTATTGTAAAGCGAAAGGCAATAGAACCTACGACCGTTGCGCAGGGCATGGTAACGAGAATTATCCACCAAAGGCGCCATACCGATGTTAAATCGTACTTCATTAACTTCTTAAACATCTGAACACCTCCCTGAAGATCTCGTCAATGGTCTTTCCGTACTGCTTTCTTGTTTCCTCGGCAGATCCGGACATAAGTATCTCTCCGCCGAATCCCATAAAAGCAAACTCATCAAGCACGGGTTCTATATCGTGTATGAGATGGGTAGTTATTACCACCGTGGACGAGGGGTTGTAGTTGCCGATAACGGTCTTAAGGATATAATCTCTGGCCGCAGGGTCAACACCCGCAATGGGCTCGTCAAGAAGATAAAGTCTGGTCCTTCTGGACATAACCATTATCAGCTGAACCTTTTCCTTGGTACCTTTGGAAAGAGTTCTGAGCTTTGAAGAGATATCTATCCCCATATCGGTCATCATTTTCACGGCGGCATCCTTATCAAAATCGGGATAGAACTCCGAAAAATATCCAATAAGGTCATCCACCTTCATCCATGAATTAAAATAGGTCCTCTCCGGGAGGTAGGAAATCAGGGCGTTAGTCTCCTCGCTGCGGGGAATGCCGCACACGGTTATTTCGCCGCTGTCGGGCACAAGAATACCCGATATAAGCTTCATCAAAGTGGATTTACCGCATCCGTTGGGGCCAAGAAGCCCAACTATTTTCCCTTCGGGAAGAGAAAAATTAAAGTTATTAAGCACGGGGTATCCGCTTTTGTAGCTTTTGCAAAGTCCTTTGCAGGTAAGTACGGGTGTACTCATAGTTTATACTCCTCCTTTACTCGCTTCGTTACATTAATAATACAACACTCGAGTAATTTTGTCAAGACTTTTTCACAAATAAGACGTAGGAAGCAGCAACGGTATTTTAAATTTTTATTTAAAATCATTTCAGGGTATTGCATACAAGAAGGTTTTATGATATTATATTATTAAATATATGGAACGTAAGGAGAAATGGCTGTGGATAAGAAGATTTTTAAAAGCATACTTATGCTTGCTACGGTAGGCATACTACTGGTGGCGATAATTCTTAAGCTTGACAGCATTCTTGGGATTTTAAAGGTCATATTCTCCCTCCTCTCCCCTCTTATTTGGGGTATCGGTATAGCCTTCGTGGTATACCCCATGTTTGACTTTTTCAGCCGTAACACAAAAAAGTTTTTGGAATTTCTCCAAAGGAAGATTGGGGAATCAAAAGGCAAAAGAGCTACCCAAAAGACAACCTCTTCTAAGAAAAAATCTCTTATTTCTCCCGAAATGACCGAGAAATTGGAAAAGCTCAACCTTTTCAGAAAAGAACAAAAGGAGTTAAAGAAGAAAAATCACAAATCAATATCGGGTACGGAGATAGCGTCCAGGGTGCTCGGTGTTGTAATAGCTTATCTTATACTGATTGCCATCGTTGCTCTTACCATACTTCTTCTCGTTCCTCAGTTGGGCGACTCTATAACCCTCTTTGCGGCAAACCTCAATTCCTATATAGACAACTTGCAGACGCTCCTTGATAAGGCGTCCGAAGCAATGGGCATCAGTGCAAGCATTAACACCGCCATTGAGAGTGCCCTCAGCACCCTCCTTACCAACCTTTCAAAAATAGTTTCGGGGCTGGTTCCCAAACTTTTGGATTTGACAAAGACTTTGGCCCTTATGGTTTCCAACATCATAATCGGTCTTATAATGTCAATCTATATGGTTCTTGACAAGGATACTATAGTTAAAAAGATCTCCCAGATATTCAAGGCTTTGGTTCCCCAGAAAACCTTTAAAGCCCTCGCAAGAGTCACAAATCTCACCGCGCGGATATTCAGCGGCTATATATCCAGCCGATTCCTCGACTCCCTTATTATCGGTATTATCTGCTATATATGTATGGTGATAATCGGCTTTGACTATCCATTGCTCATAAGCGTGGTGGTAGGAATCACAAACGTTATCCCTGTCTTCGGCCCCTTTATGGGAGCTATCCCCTCCGCATTTATACTCTTTATGATAGACCCTATGGAAGCGGTGTGGTTTTCCATATTCATACTGATTCTCCAGCAAATAGACGGTAACGTTATCGGCCCCAAGATCACGGGAGATTCCATCGGACTGCCCGTAATATGGACAATGATAGCCATTCTCGTAGGCGGTGGACTCTTTGGTATTACGGGTATGCTTTTCGGAGTACCCGCTGTGGCCGTAGTATACACCTTGGTTACCGATGAAATGAACAATAGGATTAAAGAAAATGAAAAAACGCAAAAAACAGAATAAAGCATGGAACATAGTTCCCCTGGCGGCGGTGACGGTATTCCTTCTGGCTCTCATTATTAGAATATGGTTCCCCGATGCCCTTAAACCCAACACCATCCCGCCCGTTGACAATTCGGGAGATACTGTAACCCAGCTTCCTTCTGACAAAACGCCGGACGAACCCGATACGCCTGACATCCCCGATGAACCCGATATTCCCGATGAACCTGATATTCAGGATTCGCCCGATGTTCCTGAGGAACCTGATATCCCCGACGTTCCCGATGAGCCCAAAGCTCCCGGCGAAGACTACGCTCACGTGTGGAGCCTGATTCTCGTAAACCCCACCCATAGCCTACCCGAAGGCTACGAGGTGGAGCTCGAAACGGTGCAGGGCAAATACAAAATGGATTACCGTGCCGCAGAAAAGGCAAAGGAAATGATAGCTGATGCAAAAGAGGACGGGGTAGACCTTCTCGTATGCTCGGCATACCGCTCTCACCAGAGACAAACCGACAATTTTAACGCAAAGCTTCAGTCATACCTTGACAAAGGATGGGACTACGACGAAGCCTATGCTAAAACATCTACCATAATTGCCGTTCCCGGAACCAGCGAACACGAATCAGGTCTGGCCCTTGACATAGTAACTCCCTCATATCAGGTTCTTGATGCCGGATATAAGAACACTGCGGCGGCAAAGTGGCTTTTGGAAAACGCCGCTGATTACGGATTTATACTCCGATTCCCCGAAGATAAGCAGGAAATAACCAAGATAATCTTTGAGCCTTGGCATTACAGATACGTAGGCGTTGAATATTCCCACTTAATAATGGATTCCGGTCTTTGCCTTGAAGAATGGCTGGGTCAAATTGAATAGCAATCTGTCGCATTATGTCATATACTGTTATTGGCAGAGATAAATCTATCTGCCGAAAGGAGTGACAAAGATGCTTTTTGGTTGCAATAACAACTGGACCTGGTGGATCATCATTATCGCCATAGTGATCATCCTCTTCCTCAACAACGACAACAGATGTGGCTGCGGCTGCGATAACGGCTGCAACAACAACTGCAACACTTGCTGCTAACACTTAATACGGGAGCCTCCCAACGGGGAGGCTCCTTGTTTTACATAATATGTAACACTTGACTCATTCACCGAAATATGATATAATTATCAATATATAATGAGAAGGGGGAATAAACATTAACTATGAACCGCCCCCTGTTCTTTTCGGGTTTATCGCTGTTTTTGGCAATTCTTTTCTGTGAAATAACAGATGCCCTCTTCCCCACCACAGTATATACGGTAGCAGGAATAGTAATACTCATCAGTCTTGTGTGCAGCATTATCTTTCTCTGTCTTTTCCTGAGCAAACGAAAGGGCCTGTTTTTAACCCTTGTTCTCATATCATTCTTCTTTGCTCTGGGATGTCTATTACGTCAGGCAACGGACATCAGAATGACAGCCGTAAAACACGCCTATATCGGCCAAACGGTCACCACATCTTTTACAGTAGAAGAGGAGCCGTACATAAGCGGCTATCGTAGAAAATGCATAGCCAAATCCACAGATTTCCCATATAAGGTTTTCCTTTATTTACCCGAAGGATACTCGGCAAAAACGGGAGATATTATAGAGGGAAGCTTCAAAATCGAAGCTCCTCCCGATGGCAATCGGTATTTTATCGACGGCATAATAATGGAGGCAAATACCGTCGAGATATTCTCACACGGTTCCCCTAAAATACGCCCGCTTCAATATTACGGAGAAAAGATAACCGCCTATGCAGAAGCCATACTTGGAAAGCTCTTCGGAGGGTATTCAGCCTTCGTTGAAAGCATACTCCTCGGTGGCTCAGGCAGATTATCCGACACAAGATGGTTAGACCTCAAAGGCTCGGGACTTCTCCATATCACCTGCGTATCGGGACTACATATAAGCATATTTATAAGCTCGGTAGCACTTGCGTTTTCAAAGCTAAAACGCCCAAAACTCTCCTTTGCCCTCACCGCAGTTTGTGTATTCACGGTACTTGTGGTATGCTCCTTCTCCCCTTCGTCGGTAAGAGCATCAATGACAGGGCTTACAATGTTGGCATACGATAAAAAGGTATCCCGTCCCGACGGACTAAATCTCCTCGGTCTGCCAATGATAATTCTCCTGTGCAGTAACCCCTTTTACGCCATTGACGTATCATTTCTTCTGTCATTTTCGGCAGTAACGGGCATACATCTTTTTAACAAAAGAGTACACTCTTCACTTATCACAAGAATAACCGCAGAAACGGGCAAACTCCCCTCAAAGCCCATGAAGTGGTTGGTTCAAGCCCTTTCTCTTTCTATTGTATGTACGGTATCCACCATGCCCGTCAGTATAATATTCTTCGACTCGGCGGTCACGGCCTCGGTACTTTCTGGAGTTATTTGCCTTTGGGCAGTAACGCCCATATACGTATGCTCTCTTATCTGTCTGTTGCTGGCCCCTCTACCCTTTGCGGATTTTTTGGTCCAGCCCCTGGCATTTACAGTTAAAAAAGGAGTGAGTTATATAATGAGTATAGCCGAAATACTCTCCGATTTGGAAACGTCTGTATTTGACCTTTCCCAAATCGACCTCTCAGACTTCTCTCTTAAAGGATTAGACACTAATTTCGCTATGTGGTTTGCTATTTTTATAGTAGCAGTATTTATAGCGCTTTTGTTTCGCCCCTTTAAAGATAAAAAGGCAAAAGTCGGAAAACCCGGTAAGGCCTGGATACTTTTGCTTGTGGCAGTTATTCTCGTGGGGGCCTACTTTATCCAGAACGCCCAGTCAGACGGTGTGGTTGATCCCGATTCGGTAACAGTAGGATTTGTAGACGTAGGGCAAGGCAGTTGCTCGGTGGTAATCAAGGATGACTTTACCGCCATAATTGACTGCGGCGGCACAACAGAGCCCGGCAAAGAGGCGGTGCGCTTTATCCAAAGATACGGAGACGGCGAGATAGACGTTATGATAATCTCCCACCTTCACGCCGACCACGTTAACGGAATAACTGATATTCTTTCAAGCGTTGAGGTTGAAAAGATATACGTTCCATATACTGCAGGCGACGAGATTTACGAGGACGAACTCTTCACCGCCGCCGCAACCTACGGAGTATACGTTGAACAGCTTGAAGAGGATATGACCATCTCCGAAAACGGTATTGAGCTTCAGCTTTATACCCAGCATCTCGACCCAGATAACGACCAAAACGATAACAGCATTGTTACCAAAGCTGTGTACGATAACTTCTCAGTGCTCTTTACGGGAGATATAGGCAAAAAGGCCGAAAAGGTCATAATTGATATCTATCCCGACCTCACCGCCGAGGTACTGGCAGTTCCTCATCACGGCTCATCCTCCTCTTCAACAGCCGCATTCCTTGCCACAGTACAACCAAACCTCTCCATAATATCAGTATCGGAAGACACCAGCTACGGTCATCCCACCCCTGCCGCTATTGAAAGGCTTGAGGTTTACGGCGACATTCTCTGCACAAAGGATTGCGGAAATATCCGAATAATCTCCGACGGCTACGATTACGAAATATTTACAGACAATGAGATAAACTAAAAAAAGTCCGACCTGCAAAGGTCCTACTTTTTTTAATCCCTATTTTTATCTATACTTTCGGAAAACTCGTAATACCCTTGGCCGAGCCTTATGGGTATTTCCTGCTTTTCGGGATTTATGGGCTTTGTTGCGGCTACGCAAACCACAGAGATAGCTCCCGCCTTCATAAGCGCGGCGGCACACTCGCTCATCGTAGCACCGGTCGTGGTAACGTCGTCGGTTATAAGTATCCGCTTACCCTTTACGTCAGCATTTAAACGCACCCGATAAACGTCCTTTACGTTATCTCTTCTTTCGGCTTTGGACTTACATTTGGTTTGGGATTTTATATTGCGGTGCTTATACAAAATATCTGTAGAGGTCTCCCACTCCATCAGCGACGATACCCTTTGAGCCAGATACTCACCCTGGCAAAATCTCTTATTTTTCCTGCCCTTATAGCAAGGTACTCCCAAAACAAGATCAAAATCTCCGTACCCGTTAACATCGCAAGCATTCACCAATGCCTTGGCAAGAAATATCCCCGCTTCTTTGTTCTTACGGTATTTCAGGCTGTGAATTACGGGACGAATCTCCTCCGTATACTCGAAGGCCACAAGCAGAGGACAGTCTGCCGCAGATCGAACTCTGTCGGTGGCAGATATAAGCTTATCCTCACACTTTTCGCAAAGAGCCAAATGCCCCAAACCCATAATATTCCCACAGTACAGGCACTTTTCGGCCATAAGATATATTCTTAAATACCTAAGGCCTTCCTTCAGCTTTACCCATCCGGACATTTTTATTTTTCCTTTACGGACTGATTATTTGAAGTGTCTATCATACCCTTTTTCTTTGCGTAAAGATGTGCAGGCAGATATATCAGGTACGCTCCTATGCACACGGCAGGAATATACAGCAAGGTGCTTACGTACCAGCCCGCGATCTCAGATATCTGCTTAAAGACTGCAAGTGAGGAATTGCGAGGGCCGACGAAGAACATATTTATTCCTCCGTCCGACACCTCCCACAGAGAAAGGTTGATAACGAAAGCCACAACGCATAATACCACAAAGGTAATTGCCGCCGCCCAATAATCCTTGCCTGTCTTTGCAAATCTCCCCGAAGCTATCAGATAAAGTCCAAGGAAAATAAGGCTCATATGCCAAATAAAGGCGTGAAGAGTGAGCGTCCAATGGTCAAGGGTGATTCCCGAAGGCTCAATAAAGGCCATAATTCCGCCCAGCAGATTAAAGGTTGTCATAAAACCATATATACCCGTCTGCAATTTTCCCTTTTTAAGAAAAGGAATGATAAGGCATAAATACATAGGCACACTGCACAGATGGAACGGGAATATGCCGAAATTATACTCGTGGTCTTTTATATGATAGTAGTGGAAAAGCTGCTTGTAAACCTCAAATATAAGCAGGGTCAATCCCACGCAAAACATCAGCACCCTATGTCCACGTTCGCTTAGATTACGAAGCTTATAAGCAAGAAAAAAGCTCACCGCAAGCCCCACGAAAGTAAATATAAGATGAAAAGGCCCATAAGCTTGAGGGGGAGTCATCTCCCATGCGGTAAGCTCTATAAAACTTTCAATAGCCGAACTTATCCTATCCATATCTTCTCCTCTGATTTTGTCGACTTTTGTTCATTATAACACAGTTATGAACATTTTGCAAGACATATTTGAGAAATTAAGAAATAAACAATAGTTCTGCGTGTTATACGCAGAACTCAAATAAAAT
>JAZQLP010000134.1:0-2432 GCA_045542755.1 Eubacteriales bacterium | reverse complement strand
CTCCTCCAAGACCGTCATCAAAGAATGAGGGAACGCCTGTAGTAGTAGACTTATATTTTGCTACCCTGCAATGCATTACGGTATTGACATCTCCGTCACTGTATATTACAAGGGTAAGGATTCTGTCCTTTGAGTAGAAGTTGGGACTTGCGGTATTATAGAGCTGATTTGCCTCCTCTGCGGCCTCACAGAAATCGATAAATTCGTCCAGGGTGGAGAACTCGGTCTTTGCGTAGTCGGTAAAGCTACCGTCGGGGTGGTACCAGGAGAATACCTGGAATATGTAAGAGCCGTCGGTGGTATTGAGGTAGACGTAATGGTTTCTACCGTCAAGATACCAAGAAGGATATTGGTCAAGATTTGCAACGGTGGACATAAGGTAGTTGCCGTCGTTCTCACCATCTGGAACGTAATTTGCGGTAATTACGGTATTTCTGCCAAGAGAGGAAAGGCGAACGCCCGAAGGAACGGTTATCTCGCCGTAGCTATTTTCAATTCCGTCAGCGGAATGAGTAAGGTAGAAGTCCGGATTCGATGCATCAAAATAGAGAGCTCCGTGGGGAAGGTTGGGAACGCCCAAAACGTTATCCATTTTAAGGTATCCAACAATATTGGGGTTTATCTCCTGCATAGCCCTAAGGCCAACTTCAAGGTATTTTTTAGAGGAATTAAAGGAAGTTGAGGGGGCAGTCTTTGCGGGAACAACGGTAACCTCGCAGGTTGCCACAACCCCGTCACCAAGAGATATTGCGGTAACGGTTACGGTAGCCTCGGTAAGGGTACGAATATTGAGGTCCTCGTTTGCGGTGAACTTCACAGCGGTAACGAAGCCGTGTTCGTCAACGGTGACGAAATTTTCGTCGCTTGATATCCAAATAACGTTCTTATTGGTAGCAGAGGAAGGGCTTACGGTTACGCGGAGAGGCGTCTGCTCCTCCTCTTCAAGCTTTACGGAGGTCTTTGAAAGCTTAAGGGAGGTGACGGGCTCGTAATCCATATCCATATCAAAGGCGTATTCAACCCTTGAAGCCTGACTCTTCATTCCGTATTTATCCACGGCCACGGCGGTTATTACGAGAGGATTTCCGTTATAGAATCTGTCGGTGCTTATCTGCTCTGTATACTCAAAAGAAGGGAGAGAAACCGTAAGGGCAGAAAAGGAGTCTACGGTGTAGTAAACGGTAACGTCGTCGGCAGTAACGTCGCTGTCCTCGGAGGGCTCGTAGAATATCTCAAAAGCAAAATGCTCCGAATAGCTACCGCTTTCAACGCTGAAAAGGGGCGCCGCGGGATAGAGGGGCTTTGCAAGGTCAAGATATTGACCGTTGCCCGTAAGCTCGGCGGAACGCTCGTAATGAGCTGCGGCGGCAATTCTGTCGTTCCTCAAAAGAAGAAGGTCACCGTAGTAACGGATAATCTTATCGTTGGTAGGCTCAACCTCAAGGGCGCGGAGGCAAACGGCCTCGGCCTCGTCGGTGTTGCCAGCGGTACGGTAAAGGGATGCGATAACGTAATATACGTCCATGTTTTCGGGGGTATAAATGAGGAGCTTTTCAAGAAGAGGGATAATTTCCTCGGGCTCTGCATCGGCGGCAATAAGGGAGTTTGCCCAGCGGGTGTAGAGGTTTGTGAGTCTGTTTTCCGCAAGCTCGGACTTACCCAGAGTTTCAAGATATATTTCCTCTGCGAGAGCGTACTCCCCTGCTGTGAGGAATTCATCGCCAACGGCTATACTGCGGTCGGCTGAAAGGATACGTTGCTGATTAAGATAGGTAACGGCAAAGCCCACGCCCGCCGCAACCAAAAGAAGAAGAGCGAGAATAACTATAACAAGGGCTTTGACTCCCCTGCTGCCAAAGTTTTTTTTATCGGACATAGTAAATCTCCTATATATAATTAATAAATAATAAGCATAATATAACATATACCATTATAGCCTAATAATTAGGAAATTTCAACACCCCAACAGAGGGAGGAGAAAGATTTTAAATTAATGTAACATTTGGAAATAAAAAACTTGTTGCTATTTCGGAAAGTATGGTGTATACTGATATGTGACGAAGTGTTATTTTGTCAAAAATAAATGAAGAAAGTGGTGTTTGGTTATGGAAATAACAAGACTTACACCTGCATATAAAGACTATATCTGGGGCGGCGACAGACTGACAAAGGTCTACGGCAAGGAAAGCGGCCTTGAAAGGACCGCGGAGAGCTGGGAGCTCTCCTTCCACCCCGACGGAGAATCGGTTATTAAAGACGGAGAGTACGCGGGGCTTACCCTCTCCGAAGCGGCTAAAAAAGAGGATAGAAGCCTTATTTTTGGCTCAAGATGTGACAGATTTGAATTTTTCCCCGTTCTTATAAAGCTTATTGACGCTAAAAACGACCTTTCGGTGCAGGTTCACCCCTCCGACGAGTACGCCCTGAAAAAC
>JAZQLP010000133.1:0-8770 GCA_045542755.1 Eubacteriales bacterium | reverse complement strand
ACTTGCAATCTCCGAATCTCAGGAGAGAATGGCAGTTGTTATCGCAAGAGAGGATGCAGATAAGTTCCTCGCCGCCGCTAACGCTGAAAACCTTCGCGGCGAAATAGTTGCCGTAGTTACCGAGGAGCCCAGAATGGTAATGCTCTGGAGAGGTGGCGAAATAGTAAACGTTTCCCGTGAATTCCTTAACTCCAACGGCGCAAAGAGAAGCGTTGACGTTGCAATCAAGGCTCCCGAACATATAGTAAAAACTCTTGAAAATAAAGATTTCGTAACCGAATACACTGAGCTGGTATCTTCTCTTAACGTATGCTCCAAGAGAGGACTTACCGAGAGATTCGACTCCTCCATCGGCGCCGCTTCCGTATTCGTACCCTACGGCGGTAAGTATCAGCTTACCCCCTCCAACGTTATGGCCGCAAAGCTTCCCGTGTTCAGACACGAGGGTAAGGTTGCAGACAGCCT
This sequence comes from Eubacteriales bacterium, assembly GCA_045542755.1. GTDB lineage: Bacteria > Bacillota > Clostridia > Oscillospirales > UBA644 > JAZQLP01. Next base: position 8,305 of record JAZQLP010000133.1, on the reverse strand, counting down.
TACCGCTTCCGTTATGGCTTACGGCTGTGACCCCGCCGTTCTTGAAAAGAGCCCCTTCCAGGGCGCTCAGGCGGCAGTTATAGCCTCCGTTTCCAAGCTGGTTGCCGCAGGCTGTTCCCACGAAAAGGTATGGCTTACCTTCCAGGAATACTTTGAAAAGCCCAATGCCGACAAGTACCGCTACGGCAAGCCTTTGGCCGCCCTCCTCGGCGCCCTTAAGGCCCAGCTTCAGCTCTCCGCCGCTTCCATAGGCGGTAAGGACTCCATGTCCGGTACCTTTGAAAATATCGACGTTCCTCCCACACTCTGCTCCTTCGCGGTTTCCGCCGCAGATGCTTCAGAGCTCATTTCTCCCGAGTTCAAGGCTGTTGGTAGCGACGTTAATATGATCGCCATTGAAACCGATGAATACGGCGTTCCTTGCTATGAAAGACTTAAGAAGGTATACTCCAAGATAACCGCCGCTATCAAGGCAGGAAAGATTACCGCTTGTTGGCCTATGGTAAACACCTCTCCCGCAGAGGCTGTATTCAAGATGGCCGTAGGTAACAAGATAGGCTTTGACTTCAATGAAGGCTTCGACGCTTTCCGTCCCGTAACCGGTTTTGTATTCGAAGGCTCTGCATGCGAATGTGAAGTAAATATCGGTAAGACCAAGGCTGAAAGAAACATCACCCTCGGCTCCCAAAAGGCCGACCTTGAAGCCCTTATTGGCGAATGGGAAAAGCCCCTTGAAGGAATATTCCCCACCAAGGCAGCTCCCTATGGAAGTGAAGAAAAGCCCCTTGCTTATACCGAAAAGCACTCCTGCGCTCCCGCAATCAAGGTTGCAAAGCCCAGAGTTCTTATTCCCGTATTTATGGGTACCAACTGTGAATACGACTCCGCAAAGGCCTTTGAAAAGGCAGGCGCCGAGTCTGAAATAATCGTTGTAAGAGACCTTACCCCCACCGCAGTAACCGAAAGCGTTACCGCTGTTGCAGAGGCTATAAAGAGATCTCAGATAATCATGTTCCCCGGCGGGTTCTCCGGCGGTGACGAACCCGAAGGCTCCGGTAAGCTTATCGCAACCTTCTTCAGAAATCCCCGTATTGCAGAGGCTGTAACCGAGCTCTATGAAAACAGAGACGGTCTTATTCTCGGTATCTGTAACGGTTTCCAGGCTCTTATTAAGCTTGGTCTGTTGCCCTACGGTAAGATATGTGACCCCACACCCGAGGCTCCCACCCTTACCTTTAACACTATTGGCAGACACCGTTCTAACCTTGTTGATACCGTAATCTCCTCCGCAAAATCCCCCTGGCTCTCCAGATGTCAGGTTGGCGAGATCTACTCCGTTCCCATTTCCCACGGTGAGGGCCGTCTGGTTTGCGCATCCGACGAGATCCTTGCAAACCTTATGGCTAACGGTCAGGTTGCTACCCAGTACGTTGACGAGTTCGGCAAGGTTGCTCCCCATACCGACGCTAACCCCAACGGTTCCTACCACGGTATTGAAGGTCTCCTTTCTCCCGACGGCAGAATCATGGGTAAGATGGCTCACTCCGAAAGATTCGGCGACGATCTTTACAAGAACGTTCCCGGCGCTCACTTTATGGATCTCTTCGGCGCGGGCGTTGACTACTTCACCAAGTAATTTTTATTTCAGCAAATATCTTTTAAAGGAAACAGCATGAAACAGGACAAGCAGTACGATAACGACAGTATAATATCCCTGAAGGGCGCTGACCGAGTCCGTCTCCGTCCCGCCGTAATATTCGGCTCTGACGGACTTGACGGCTGCTGCCATTCGTTTTTTGAAATACTCTCCAACTCCGTCGACGAGTTCAAGGAAGGTCACGGTAAGACAATAACCGTTAACTATTACAAGGACAATTCCGTTGAAGTCATCGACGAGGGTAGAGGTATCCCCGTAGATTACAACGAAAAGGAGAAGGCCTACAACTGGGAGCTTCTTTTCTGCGAAATGTATGCGGGCGGTAAGTACGATAAAAACGATTCCACCGCCTACGAGTTCTCTCTTGGCCTTAACGGTCTTGGCCTTTGCGCCACCCAGTACGCATCCGAATATATGGATGCGGAGGTGTATTCTGGGCAGTATAGGTATAACCTTCACTTTAAGAAGGGTAAGCCTGCGCAGAGAAGCAAGGATAAGCAGCTTGAAAAGACTCCCGATACCCATAAAAGCGGTACCCGTATAAAGTGGCGTCCCGATATTGAGGTATTTACCGATATCGTTATGCCCCTTGAATATTTCCGTGAGGTTATGAAAAAGCAGGCCGTTGTAAACGGCGGCCTGACCCTCAAGCTCAATTACGAAAAGGCCGACGGCTCCACCGTAAAAGAGACCTTCTACTACGCAAACGGCATAGTGGATTACCTCCGCGAAATAGCAGGGGAGGACGTTCTTTGCGAGCCCGTATTCTGGAGTGGCGAAAGAAAAGGCCGCGATAGGGAAGACAAGCCCGAGTACAAGGTTCAGTTAAGCGTTTCCTTCTCTTTCTCAAATAAAGTAAATCTCATTGAGCATTACCATAACTCTTCGTTTTTGGAGCACGGCGGTTCTCCCGATAAGGCCGTAAGGTCTGCATTCGTGTCCGCCATTGATGCTTATATTAAATCAAACGGCAAGTATACCAAAAATGAGCAAAAGATAACCTTCCAGGATATCGAGGACTGCCTCATATTCATTTCAAACAACCGCTCCACCGTGGTTTCCTATGCAAACCAGACCAAAAAGGCTATAAATAATAAGTTTATTCAGGAATGTATGACTGAGTTTCTCCGTCATAATCTTGAGGTATTCTTTATTGAGCACAAGCAGGAAGCCGACAAGATAATGGAGCAGGTGCTCATAAACAAGCGTAGCCGTGAAAACGCCGAAAAGACCCGTCTTAACATTAAAAAGAAGCTTACTGCCGAAGTAGACATCGCCAATAGGGTAGAGAAGTTTGTTGACTGCCGTACCCGTGACGTTAGCCGCCGTGAGCTTTATATAGTGGAGGGCGACTCTGCGTTGGGCTCTGTAAAGCTTGCCCGTGATGCCGAGTTTCAGGCCGTTATCCCCGTAAGAGGTAAGATACTCAACTGCCTTACCGCCGACTACAATCAGATATTCAAGAATCAGATAATTACCGATATAATCAAGATTTTGGGCTGTGGCGTGGAAATATCCGCCAAGGGTAACAAGAACCTTGCCGAGTTCAATATCAATAATCTTAAGTTCTCCAAGGTAGTCATCTGTACCGACGCCGACGTGGACGGATACCACATCAGAACCCTTATCCTTGCCATGATATACAGACTTATGCCCACCCTTATTAAGGAGCATAAGGTGTTTATTGCCGAATCTCCTCTTTACGAGATAACCACAAAGGATAAGACCCTCTTTGCTTACACTGATAAGGAAAAGAACGATATCGTTGCTGATATCAAGGGTAAATACTCCGTTCAGCGCTCCAAGGGTCTTGGTGAAAACGAGCCCGATATGATGCGTCTGACCACCATGGCGCCCGAAACCAGACGTCTTATTTCCGTTACTCCCGAGGAGGCGGAGGCTACCGCCCGTTGCTTTGACGTATTCCTCGGCAACGACCTGCCCGGCCGTAAGGAATATATTGCCGAAAACGGTAATAAGTTCCTCGACCTTGCCGATATTTAAGAAAGGAAATAGCGATGTCAGAAAAATTCACCAAGGCGGTTCCCATAACCCAGACCCTTGAAGAGAACTTTATGCCCTACGCTATGAGCGTTATCATAGCCAGAGCTATTCCCGAAATAGACGGTTTTAAGCCCTCTCACAGAAAGCTCCTTTATACCATGTATAAAATGGGCCTTCTCAACGGTGCAAAGACCAAGTCTGCCAATATCGTTGGTCAGACCATGAAGCTCAATCCCCACGGCGACGCCGCCATTTACGAAACAATGGTTCGTCTTGCAAGGGGACACGACGCTCTTATAAAGCCCTTTATTGATTCAAAGGGTAACTTCGGTAAGCATTATTCCCGCGATATGGCCTATGCGGCGCCCCGATATACCGAGGCAAAGCTTGACCCCTTCTGCGGAGAGGTGTTTGCTGATATAGATAAGGACGTTGTTGATTTCGTCGATAACTACGACGGAACCCTCAAGGAGCCCACTCTTTTACCCGTAACGTTCCCCAATATTCTCGTTTCTCCCAATCAGGGTATTGCGGTAGGTCTTTCAAGCAATATTTGTTCCTTTAATCTTGCGGAGGTATGTCATACTGCTGCCGAGCTTATAAGGGACCCCGACCATAACGTGATGCTCACCCTCACCGCCCCCGACTTTACCACCGGCGGACAGATAATTTATAACGCAGAGCAGATGCGTAAGATATATGAAACGGGTAGCGGAAGCTTCAAGGTAAGAGCAAAATATACCTACGATAAAAAAGAAAATCTCATAGAAATAACTGAAATTCCTTATACCACCACGGCCGAAGCCATTATCGACAAGATAGTTGAGCTTGTAAAGGGTGGCAAGATAAAGGAAATAAGCAATATCAGAGATGAAACCGACATCAACGGTCTTAAGATAGCCATTGACCTCAAGAGGGGTACCGATGCTGATAAGCTTATGCAGAAGCTTTATAAGGCAACTCCCCTTGAAGACAGCTTTTCCTGTAACTTTACCGTTATTATTGCGGGCGCACCCCGTCAGTTGGGCGTTAAGGAACTCCTTGACGAGTGGTCTGCCTTCAGGTTTGACTGCATAAGAAGAGGTCTTTATTACGAGATAGAGAAGAAAAAGGCAAGACTCCACCTTCTTCTCGGTCTTGGTAAGATACTTCTTGATATTGACAAGGCAATCGCCATAATCAGAGGCACCGAGGATGACAAAGAGGTTATCCCCAACCTTATGATAGGCTTCGGTATAGACGAGCTTCAGGCTGAATTCGTTGCCGAAATAAAGCTCCGCAACCTTAATAAAGAATACATTATCAACAAAACTGCCGAAACGGAGACCCTCAAAAAGGACATCGCGGATATGGAGGATATCGTATCCCACCCCAAGAAGGTCAACCGTATCATCATCAAGCAGCTTGAGGATATTGCAAAGAAATACGGCGAACCCCGCCGTACCCAGATAATATACGAGGACGAGATTGAAACCTACAGCGAGGAAGAAACGGTAGAGGATTACCCCGTAAATGTATTCATTACCCGCGACGGATATCTCAAGAAGATAACGCCTCAGTCTCTCCGTATGAGTGGCGAACAGAAGCTTAAGGAAAACGACGTTATCCTGACCTCTGTTGAAAGCTCCAACGTTGCAGAAATCCTTATATTTACCGATAAAATGCAGGTATATAAGGGTAAATTGGACGACTTTGAGGACACCAAGGCGTCTGCTTTGGGTGAGTATCTGCCCCAGAAGTACGACTTTGATAAGGACGAAAAGGTCATATACACCGCCATTATCAAGGACTATACCGGATATATGCTATTCTTCTTCCGTAACGGTAAGGCCGCAAGAGTGCCCCTCTCCGCTTACGAAACCAAGACAAACCGTAAAAAGCTCATCAACGCTTATTCGGATGCTTCGCCTCTGGTTGCCGCATTCTGCATGACCGAGGAATCAGAGTTCGTACTCACCGCATCCAACGACCGTTGCCTTATAGCTTCCAGCGCTTCAATAGCTCCCAAAACTACCAAAAATACCATTGGCGTAAGCGTATTGACTCTTAAATCCAAGAACGTTCTCTCCACCGTTGAAATATACAGGGACGGAATGTTTGAGGACCCCAATCATTATCGCACCAAGAATATTCCCGCCGCAGGATGCTTTGTAAGAAAGGCTGACAGCGAGCGCCTCGTACCTACTTTATTTTAACCCGGAGGAACATCAACGTGAGCAAAATAGGATTCGATAACGAACTGTATATCGATAAACAGTCCGAAGAGATCGCAAAGCGAGTAAAAAAATTCGGAGGTAAGCTCTATCTTGAGTTCGGCGGCAAGCTTTTTGACGACTACCACGCTTCCCGCGTACTGCCAGGCTTTAAGCCCGACAGTAAGCTCCGTATGCTTCTTAAGATGCAGAAGGACGTTGAAATAGTCATAGTAATCAACGCTATGGATATTGAAAAAAGCAAGAGAAGAAGCGATATCGGTACCACCTACGACGCCGAGGTTCTCCGTCTTACAGATGCTTTCCGTGACTTCGGTCTTTACGTTGGCAGCGTAGTTATCTCTCACTATACGGGTCAGCACCTTGCCGAGGCCTTTAAGAAAAAGCTTGAAAGGCTTGGAATGAGGGTATTCCTCCATTATCCCATAGAGGGTTATCCCTATAACGTTTCCCATATAGTAAGCGAAGAAGGACTTGGTAAAAACGAATATATCGAAACCACCAGACCTATCGTCGTAGTTACCGCTCCCGGTCCCGGAAGCGGAAAGATAGCCACCTGCATATCCCAGCTCTATCACGAGCATAAGCGCAATATTTCCGCAGGTTACGCCAAATTTGAAACATTCCCCATATGGAATCTTCCCCTTAAGCATCCCGTAAACCTTGCTTACGAGGCTGCCACGGCAGACCTTAACGACGTCAATATGATAGACCCCTATCATCTTGAAGCCTACGGCCAGACCACCGTAAACTACAACCGTGACGTTGAGGTGTTCCCCGTACTCAACGCAATGTTCAATATGATATACGGCTCATCTCCTTATAAATCACCCACCGATATGGGTGTAAATATGGCGGGCTATTGCATATCCGATAACGATGCGGTTTGCGAAGCCTCCAGAAGTGAGATTATCAGACGTTATTATCAGAGCCTTTGCGATAACCGTAAGGGTAGGGTAGGCCCCGAAACCATTGACAAGATCGAGCTTATTCTTCGTAACGCAAGTGTTGCCGCATCCGACAGACAGGTGGTATCTTCCGCCCGCACCAAGGCCGAGCTTACCGGCGCTCCTGCGGTAGCTATTGAACTTCCCGACGGCACTATCGTAACAGGCAAGACCTCACCCCTTCTCGGCCCCTGCTCTGCCGCTCTTCTCAATGCGGTAAAGGTTCTGGCGGGTATAGATGATGCATCTCTGTTGATAAATCCCTCTGTAATCGAGCCTATACAGCAGCTTAAGATAAATACTTTGGGTAACCATAACCCCAGACTCCATTCTGATGAAACTCTTATTGCGCTGTCTGTAAGTGCTTTAAACAGCCCCAACGCAAAGTCCGCTATGGAGGCACTTAAACAGCTCCGCGGCTGCGAGGCTCACTCCACCGTAATCCTTCCTCAGGTAGACGAGGATATTTATAGGAAGCTGGGACTTAACATCACCTGTGACCCCCAGTATACCACCAAAAAGCTTTATCATAAATAACAATAAAAAAATAAGGCTTCCGTCAGCAAGCCCGATTTTCTATCTTAAAAAGGATTATCTTGCAACTACCTTGAGGGGGTACTTCACGCAGAGGTCGTTTACTGCGTTGAGTACGCCTTCCTTGTTTACGCCGCGAGCGGTGTCGGAGATGCACTTTGCAATAACCTTCATGTCTTCCTCAACGAAGCCTCTGGAGGTTACTGCGGGGGTACCCAGTCTTATACCGCTGGTGATGAAGGGAGATTCGGGGTCAAAGGGAATAGCGTTCTTGTTTGCGGTGATGCGAACCTCGTCAAGTCTGTGTTCAAGTTCCTTACCGGTTATCTTGAGAGGACGGAGGTCAACCAGCATCAGGTGGTTATCAGTGCCGCCCGAAACAAGGTCAAAGCCCTCTGCAAGAAGAGATTCTGCAAGAACCTTTGCGTTCTTTACTATCTGGGTCTGGTAGGTCTTGAAGGAAGGCTGAAGAGCCCCGCCAAAGCAAACAGCCTTTGCGGCAATAACGTGCATAAGGGGGCCGCCCTGGGTTCCGGGGAAGATTGCCTTGTCAATGGCCTTGGCATATTCTTCCTTGCAGAGTATCATACCGCCACGGGGACCGCGAAGGGTCTTATGAGTTGTGGTAGTAACGATATCAGCGTAGGGAACGGGGGAGGGATGAAGTCCTGCGGCTACAAGACCTGCAATGTGAGCCATGTCAACCATAAGCATAGCGCCTACGGAATGAGCGATGTTTGCAAATCTCTCAAAATCAATAACTCTGGGATATGCGGAAGCGCCCGCAACTATCATCTTGGGCTTATGCTCCTTTGCCAGAGCTTCTACCTGGTCGTAGTCTATTCTGCCGGTCTTTTCGTCAACACCGTAAGGAACGATATTAAAGTAAGAGCCGGACATATTAACGGGAGAACCGTGGGTAAGATGGCCGCCGTGGGCAAGATTCATAC
>JAZQLP010000132.1:0-5987 GCA_045542755.1 Eubacteriales bacterium | reverse complement strand
TGTAAATACCGTGGATAAGGGTTTCGTCACCCTCGTTGGTGGTAACGGTAAGAACGTAGAGCAGGGGAACGTGGGCGATGAAGTTCTCTTCCGCGTAGTCGAAAACTCTTCTTACGGGGGAGAAGTCCTTACCCATTATTCTTTCCATACCGTAGAATGCGCCCAGCATATGGGAGCTGTTTATCATCGAAGAACCGCCGCAGCCTACGAATATGTTCTTGGAGTAGTTGGCCATACCAACGACTTCGTGGGGAACGACCTGACCCATGGAAATGATAAGGTCGTACTTGCCGCTTACGATAAGCTTGTTTACCTCAACGTCTATTTTGTCGTTTACAAGACCGTCGGAAACCTCCGAAACAAATTCGGCGGGAACCTCGCCGATCTTTACAACGTCCTTTCTCCAGTTATGAACGATTACCCTTTCAAAGGGAACCTCTTCACCGAAGAATACCTTGCACTCCTCTTCGGTCATGGGCACGTGGGTACCGAGGGCGGGAAGAATATCAACCTCGCACTTGTCCTTAAGCAGGGAATAGTACATCCCCGTCAGCTTGCCCGCGCCCGAATACATTCTGGTATAGTCGGGGGGAAGGAGGAGAACTCTCTTAAGCTCTTTACCATTCAATGATTGTTTGAGAGCCTCGTAGAGAACGCCGTCGCCAATGCCTCTGCCGTCTGTATCTCTGATTATCATATTTTTTTCTCTCCTTATGACCCATGTTATCCAAAGGCCATATTTTCTATGATATAATGATATCACAAACCCTTGCCTTTGTCAATATGAAAATTGAGAATAAATAGTAAATTATATTATATATTAATACGGCAACTATTGATTTTTGCGTGGATTTGTGATATAATCTAAACAACTTAGCATAACCTATAAAGAAAGGAAAACCGCTATGATAGAACTTTCTCAGGCAATGAAAGACCATATTGCCGAATATTCCGCAAAGCTCGCAAAATACCCCAAGCTCCAGAAGCTTTATGAAAACTGCTATCCCAACACTCTTCTCACCACCGCCGAAAAGCTGGAGGACGGAAGCGTATTCCTTTATACGGGTGATATCCCCGCCATGTGGCTCCGTGACTCCACCGCCCAGGTAACCCAGTACATATCTGTTGCCAAGGAGGACGAGTATACCGCAAACATCATCAAGGGGCTTCTCCGCCGTCAGTTTGAATATATCAACATCGACCCCTATGCCAACGCCTTTAATATTGAGCCCAACGGCGAAGGTCACGAGGACGACCACACCGAAATGCAGCCCATAGTATACGAGAGAAAGTATGAAATCGACTCCCTCTGCTATCCTATGAGATTGGCATTCCTCTACTACGAGGCAACCGGCGACACATCCATTTTTGACGACCTCTTTATCTCCACCGCTAAAAAGATAGTTGCCCTCTGGCGTACCGAACAGCGCCATATGGAGGAATCTCCCTACAGATTCTCCCGTGACAACTGCCCCTGGCACGACACTATTCATAACAGAGGCATGGGCTTCCCCGTAAATTACACCGGTATGACCTGGTCGGGCTTCAGACCCTCCGACGACGGTTGCGTATTCGGATATCTGGTACCCTCCAACCTCTTTGCGGTAGTTGTTCTCCGTAAGCTTCGCGCCCTTTTCAGGGACGTTATTCCCGACCCCGAATTCTCCTCTGAGTGCCGTCAGCTTGCTTCCGAAATAAAGAAGGGCGTTGAGCTCTATGCTACCGTTGACCATCCCAAGTACGGTAAGATCTACGCCTGCGAAACCGACGGCTTCGGAAACCACAGACTCTTTGACGACGCAAACGTTCCCAGCCTTCTCTCCCTGCCTTATCTGGGATATTGTGACCCCACCTCCGAAATATACGCCAACACCCGCCGCTTCATCCTTTCCAAGGACAACCCCTATTACTTTGAGGGTACCTGCGGCAAGGGTATAGGAAGCCCCCACACCGGTGACAACAGAGTATGGCATATCGCCCTCTCCATGCAGGGTCTTACTTCCGTGGATGAAAAGGAAATGCTTGAAATTCTGGATATGCTGGTTAACACCGACGGCGGCACCGGCTATATGCACGAAAGCTTTAACGTAGACGACGATAAGATATTCAGCAGAGCTTGGTTTGCTTGGTCAAACTCCCTCTTTGCCGAATTCGTTGAAAAGGTCGTTGACCTTGGCTTGATTGGTTAAGAACTTAATAACAGATAAAAAAATCCACCTGCTTCGGCGGGTGGATTTTTTTTGTATAACCTATTCGTTCCTTCATCCGCCGTCAGGAGGATATCACTCGACGAAGGCGAATATCACCCGTCGAAGACGGATATCACTGCTGCGTAGCGGCAATATCACCCGACTGCGGACGCAGTCGGATAAAAAAATCCTCCGCCGTCCGGGGAAGAACGGCGGAGCTTTAGAGGAGTGTATCCGGACCACGGTCTGTGGGGGGGAGAAAACCGTGACCCGTGGGAAGTAAGCAAATTAAACCAAAATTCGCAGTTTACAGTGTAAACTTTGAATTTACGAAAATATTTTAACAAGGAAACCTTGAAAAAGTATTGAAAAATTGGAAGAAATGTGTTATAATGGGTCTGTAATTGATAAAAAATGCCGATTTAAGCAGGAATTTGGAAAAGTTCAAAATTCTGCCGAAAATAAAGAGGGGAGATAAACATGAAAGTACTATTGGCCGAGCCGAACAATGCGGGCAAGCAGTCGCTTCTTGGCGCTGTAAAGGAGGCTGCTCACCTTTCGGAAAAGATAAGTGAATACGACGAAATAATCCCCTATGCAAGAACGGGGGATTACGACGTCATCGTTTTAAATCCCGTGTTCGTTACCGTGGATTATCTTGACGTCATTATCCGTATCCGCAAAAAGAATGTACATACCCCAATACTTTACGTGTCCTCTACATCTACTCTGGAGGGCAGAGTTATGGCCCTTAACAACGGGGCTGACGATGCATTGAGCAGTCCCTTCGCCCAAGAGGAATTCTCTGCCCGTCTTAGGTCCCTCGCTCGACGCCGTGCGGTGTATATCGGAGATAAATTTCCCGTGGGAGATATATGGTTTGACAGAAGATTGCGGCTTATTGAAAGGGACGGTAAGCAGGAAAAGCTTTGCGGCAAGGAGTTTGCCCTTATGGAGATGTTCGCCCTTAATCTCGACCAGGTTATTCCCAAGAATAAGTTTTCGGATAAAATATGGGGCTACGACTCGGAAGCCGAGTATAACAACGTTGAGGTGTACGTGTCCTTCCTTCGTAAGAAGCTCCGCCGTCTGGAATCAAAGCTCAAGATTGCATCCGTTCGCGACGTGGGCTATTGCCTTGACCGAAAAGAAGTGGACGACTTTGATGAGTGGTATTACATGTAGGGGCCAGGGGGCAGGGTCCAGAGGCCAGTGCCGCCTGCGGGCGGGAAAGAACGAAAAAAATCAAGAGCCCTCTTGTAAAAGAAGGCTCTTTTTTGTTAAACAAAATCTCGGCTGTGATTACTGCTTGTTGTGTATATCCAGCTGAGGATAGGGAATAGAAATTCCATTCTTATCAAAGGCTTCCTTGACCTTTTCGGTAAGGTCGAAGTATACAGTCCAGTAGTCGGCGTTATTGCACCATACTCTGCAGTAGAATATAAGTGCGCTGTCGCCGTGTTCGCCCAGGCGCGCGAAGGGTGCGGGGTCGTCAAGCACGAGCTCGTGAGCATTTGCAGTCTGCAAAAGCACCTCGTTTACCTTGTTTATATCACACTCGTAGCCTGCAGAGAAGGTAAGGTCCACTCTGCGAAGCTCCTTTGCGGAGTAGTCGGTAACTGCGTTGTTTGAAACGGTGGAGTTGGGGAGAACTATTCTCTTGTTGTCAACGGTAATGATGGTAGTATAGAATATATCTATCTTTTCTACCGTACCGCTTTCACCCGTAACGGTGATATAGTCGCCTACGGTGAAGGGCTTGAATATTATAATGAGTATGCCGCCGGCGATGTTTGAAAGTCCGCCCTGAAGAGCCAGACCTATTGCCAGACCTGCGGAGCCTACCGCTGCAATAATGGTGGCCATGGGTACGCCCAGAATGGCGATGATGGTGATTACCAGCACGATGTAAAGGAGAGCCTTTAAAAAGCTGATAATAAAGTTCTTTGCGGCGATGTCAACGTTCTTGAGTACCTTTTCCTTCTTGAGGAATTTGACAAGTATCTTGATAACTATCTTGCCAACGATAAAGATGAGTAATGCGGCAAGGATCTTGAGCCCGATATCAATACCGATGGCGCCGATCTTTGTGAGCAGTTCCTGAAAATCCATGTTTTTCTTCTCCTTTTGATGTGAAATAACAGTATGATTTTACCACTTTATACTCGGTTTGTCAACAGCAAAATATAGGGTGATCGCCTATGTTTCATAAAAAAATATGAATATGTTTAAATTCTTGTCACATAATTATAATATCATTTTATTAACAAAATACAACTACAAAGACTTTGACGAAGACAGTAGGAACTTGAGAAAGCCTCAGCGAATCGGGGACGGTGTGAGCCCGACGGTGATTATCCTGTTCTGAATATCACTTCCGAGTCGCAAGCCGAAAGCGGAATTTCCGCCATTAAGCCGTGCCGGGGCCTTCCCGTTACAGAGGGGAGCATAAACGGCGAAAGCCGGAGTGACTTAATGGGTGGTTGCGGTGAATTATCTCCGTCCCGTTAGGGGACGGATTTTTTTATGCGCTTTAGTTGGAAAACATTTATCTAACGGAGGAAAACAATGCTTTACGACAAGGTATCAACGGATCTCAGATTCGTGGACAGAGAAAAAGCGGTGGAGAATTTCTGGAAAGAAAACTCCATCTTTGAAAAGAGTATAACCCAGAAGGAAAAGGGCGAGACCTACACCTTCTACGACGGCCCTCCCACGGCCAACGGTAAACCCCATATCGGTCACGTGCTTACCCGCGTTATCAAGGATATGATTCCCCGTTACCGTACCATGAAGGGTCACCACATTCTCCGTAAGGCAGGCTGGGATACCCACGGTCTCCCCGTTGAGCTTGAGGTTGAAAAGAAGCTTGGCCTTGACGGTAAGGAACAGATAGAGGGCTACGGCGTGGAGCCCTTTATAGCTGAATGTAAGGAAAGCGTTTGGAAGTACAAGGGTATGTGGGAGGACTTCTCCGGTACCGTTGGCTTCTGGGCTGATATGGACGATCCCTACGTTACCTACGATAACAATTATATAGAATCCGAATGGTGGTCCCTTAAGCAGATTTGGGACAAGGGCCTTCTCTATAAGGGCTTTAAGATAGTTCCTTACTGCCCCCGTTGCGGTACTGCTCTTGCAAGCCACGAGGTTGCTCAGGGCTATAAGGACGTAAAGGAAAAGTCCGCTATTGCCAAGTTCAAGGTAAAGGGCACCGAGGGTGAATACTTCCTTGCATGGACTACCACTCCCTGGACTCTTCCCTCCAACGTTGCTCTCTGCGTTAACGCAAAAGAGGACTACGCAAAGGTTCAGTCCGACGACGGCGACATCTACATCATGGCAAAGGCTCTCCTCGACACCGTTCTCGGCGAGGGTACCTACCACATTCTTTGCGAATACAAGGGTAAAGACCTTGAATATACCGAATACGAGCCCCTCTTTAACTTCAAGGAGCTTGACAAGAAGGGCTATTACATCGTTTGCGACGATTACGTAACCCTTACCGACGGTACTGGTATAGTTCATATCGCTCCCGCATTCGGTGAGGACGACAACCGCGTGGGCAGAAAGTACGACCTTCCCTTCCTTCAGATGGTTGACTCCAAGGGCGAAATGACTGCCGAAACTCCTTGGGCAGGTATGTTCTGTAAGGACGCAGACGCAGAGGTGTTCAAAGACCTCCGTCAGAGAGCTCTCCTCTACAAGGCTCTTCCCTTCGAGCATTCCTATCCCCATTGCTGGAGATGTGACACCCCCCTTATCTACTACGCTCGCGACACTTGGTTTATCAAGATG
>JAZQLP010000131.1:0-4277 GCA_045542755.1 Eubacteriales bacterium | reverse complement strand
AATGCGGAAAAGATGATTGCATGCGGTGTTATTTCGTGATAGAATAGGCGGGCAGGATGTTTCGGTGATGTCTCTGATTGCCGCGCGTTGTGTAATGCCACGGAAAAATATAGCGGGACGATGAAAAATTGCTTGACATTTGATTCCGCTTATGCTATCTTCTTCTGGATGACAATTTCGGTATTGTGCGTCCATGCGGGTGTAGTTCAGTGGTAGAACCCCAGCCTTCCAAGCTGGTCGCGTGGGTTCGATTCCCATCACCCGCTCCAAAAAAACGACAAGCATCTGCTTGTCGTTTTTTTATTATCAATATTCAAGGCAAGTTACTTTTTGAATGACTTTCCTTATCAGCGGTAGATGCAATATTCCGTAAGCAATACACGCACCGCCAAGGTTAAGAATGAGGTCGTCAATATCGCAAAATCCCGTAAGAAGCATTATTTGCGTAACCTCTACGGCGACTATACAGCCTGCCGTAAATAGGGCGAACGAAAAGAATCTTGAAAGCCTTTTCATAAGTAACGGAACGAAAATGGCAAAGGGCATAAATGCCGCCAGATTACCAAGAACGTTTGTAAAGAAAAACTTCGAACTTAACCTACCCTGAAAAAACCTGGTCACGAACTTAAAAATATTCTTAAAAGGAATAAGATTCAAGGATGTGGAAGTATACATCCCCGTCATTTCCTCAGGTGCAAAGAAAATAAGGGTATAATTTCCTCTTCCGAAATATCCGTCAAGAAGAGTAAAGGTTATAAGCAAGACCAGATACAGTCCGAAGATTGCCCAAAATGTTATCTCCATAATAAATTTTCCGTCCTTCGGACGAAGAGCTTTTGCAAAAATCAGACTCCCAAAGTAAAGAAACAGCGCCCCGCCGCATAAAAGCAAAACCCGTGCTATGGGAGTAAGCCTGTCAACGCTGAGAGAAAAGAAAACGTATGCACCTATACAAACTGCAGTAAGGAGATAAAACAGACTAACAGATAAAACAGAAACAACTTTTTTCACTCCGCATCTCCCTATAAAAGATTCTTTTCTATCCATTTTGCAACGCCGTCCTTGGTGTTCTCTCCTATCACACCCGTAGCAACGGATTTAAGGCTTTCTACCGCATTTCCAACAGCGTAGCTCTCGTCTGCCGCCTCAAAAAGTGGCAGGTCGTTATGGTTGTCACCAAAGGCCACTACCCTATCAAATCCGTATTTTTCACGAAGAGTTTCAACTGCAGATTTCTTAGAAACGCCCTTGGCACAAACGTCAAGATACCAAAGTCCCGTATCGTATACGTCACGGTGATAAGATACCGTAAGGTCATGGCATTTTTTAAGCATTTCCGCCGCAGGGTCAAGAACTTCACGGGGCTCGGCAGCGCAGAAGGATACTACGTCCTCGTTGGCAAAAGCCTCAACCTTGGTGAATTTTTTATTGTATTTTCTTACCCTTTCCTCAACGAAAGCCTGAGAGGCTTTGCTTTCAAGACGTTTGTAAGAAATCACAAGACGGCCGTCCTTCAAAAGGTACAAAAAGCCTGAAAGGGCGTATCTGTCTTCCGCCTCGGCTATAACAGAAGCGGCAGAAGGAGAGATATAGTTGGCCATAATAAGATCATCCTTACCCAGGTCGTAGCACATAACCCCGTTCATCACCACAGCAGGAACGTTTATGCCAGAATCGGCGAGTATAAACCTCACCGTTTCTCTGGTTCTGGCGGTTGCGGCAGTAAAGTATCCGCCCTTTGATGTAAAGGCCTTTATAACCTCTCTGGTATAATGAGAAAGCTCGGCATCTGTATTGAGCAGCGTTCCGTCAAGGTCCGATATATACAGAGTCTTCATGCTATTCGATTCCCTTTATATGTTCCTGGAGATTTGCGTAGTTTACTATCCTTCTCTTCTCTGTAACCGTCCACTCGTGGAAGGCGGTAAAGCCAGTGGGAAACATAATTCCCGCGTTTTCGGGCAGGCGGAGAAAGGCTCTGTAGAGACGGCCGATAAAGCCTCCGTGAGAAACTATGGCAACGGTGGAATCCATAGGGTTTTCCGACAGTATTTCGGAAAGGATATACTCTGCCCTGAATCTGTACTCAAGAGCGGATTCCTGCTCGTAAACGGATGTGTGAGGGGGAACGTCCACAGCGGGATACATTTCTCTACCCAGCTTTTTATCCATACCTGCAAGAAGGCCGTTATTAAACTCCCTGAGCATATCCTTCTGTTCGGGCTCTATTCCTATTTTCTCACTGAGGTGCATAGCAGTCTGATAGGCTCTTTTGAGAGAACTGCAATACAGACGGTCTATCTTATATCTTTTTGATACCACTTCGGCCATAGCCTCTGCCTGACGGTGTCCTTTTTCGGTAAGATTAAAGTCAGCCTTGCCCTCAAAAACGTCAAGAAGGTCGGCCTCGGATTCTCCATGACGGATAATTATAAGCTTCATAAATCAATACTCCTATTTTAAACTACTATAAGTATATCATATTTCACACCCTATTGCAAGTAGAATAAGGTTTTTTACTAAAAAAAGCCCCTCTTTTCTTAAAAATTCATAACCTTTTCATTGACAAGGGCTGATTTATGTAGTATAATGTAGTGTAAGATTAGTAAATTATAACATTCACCGCCGTAAACGGTGATATGGAGGGAAATATTATGATTTCAGCAGCAGAACAATACAAGATTATCTGCAAAGGCGTTCTCTCTCTGGTAAACGAAGAGGAACTCAAAGCAAAGCTTGAAAAATCCGTAAAAGAGGACAAGCCTCTTATCATAAAACTGGGTCTTGACCCCTCTGCCCCCGACATTCATATCGGTCACGCAGTAGTTATCAGAAAAATAAAGCAGATGCAGGACCTCGGCCACAAGGTTGTTATCGTTATCGGTGACTTTACCGGTAAGATCGGCGACCCCACCGGCAAGGCAAAGGGCAGAGTTGCTCTTTCCGACGAGCAGGTTAAGGCAAACGCAGCAACATACTGCGAACAGATATTCAAGATCCTTGACAGAGAAAAGACCACCGTCCGTTTTAACAGCGAGTGGCTCGCCAAGATGACCTTTGAAGACGTTATCAGACTTGCTTCCACCACCACCGTTGCAAGAATGCTCGAAAGAGACGATTTCCAGAACAGATACAATAAGCAGGTACCCATCGGTATTCACGAATTCTTCTATCCCCTTATGCAGGCCTACGACTCCGTTGAGCTCAAGGCAGATATAGAGCTTGGCGGTACCGACCAGACCTTTAACATCCTTATGGGCAGAAATCTCCAGAAGCACGTTGGTCAGGAACAGCAGATAGCTCTCTTTATGCCTATCCTTGAGGGTCTTGACGGCGTTGAAAAGATGAGCAAGAGCCTTGGCAACTACATTGGCGTAAACGAGCCTGCAGAGGTAATGTTCAAGAAGGTAATGGAAGTTCCCGACCACCTCATTATCAGATACTACGAGCTTGCAACCGACGAGCATCCCGATAAGGTAGACGAAATTAAGGCTAAGCTCGAAGCAGGTGAAAATCCCAGAAACATTAAGTACGAGCTTGCAAAGACCATCACCTCCCTCTACCACACCGAGGAAGAAACCGCTCAGGCAATGGCATACTACGATGCCGCATTCAGCAAGAAGGCCATTCCCGACAACATTCCCGAAATAGAGCTTGGCGACGCCAAGACCGTATTTGACGTTGCAGATAAGATCATCGCTATGGGCATAATCAAGAGCAAGGGCGATTACAGACGTCTTATTACCCAGGGCGGCGCTCAGCTTGACGGCGAAAAGCTTACCGCAAACGATCTGTCCAAGGAACTTTCCGTAGGCAGCGTTCTCAAGCTCGGCAAAAAGAACTTCGTTAAGTTCATCTAAGTTAATAAAGAATTACGGCAAGCCGTTTACGCGGCTTGCCGATTTTTTTCTTTATCCTAGAACCAGAGCGGCGGCTAAAACAATCGCGGTAAGTATCCATAGCTCCGAAATAATGGCGACCGAATACCAATACCTGGGATATCCCAGCTTTTCAGAGCGGGGAAGAATAAGGCTCACTGTCAACAGAGCCGTAGGGAGCACGAAGCCCAACAGCGAATAAAATATCCAGAACGATACCATTTTTCTTCCTCCTTACGCAAGATTTAGCTTACGGTCAATAAGCCACTGAGTCAGACAGTAGAATATTGCAGCCACGGCTGCTACTGAAAGAATAATAAGGAATAATATCATAGCAACTATAGCGGGGCTCCTCGAAGCGCTTGCGTTAAAATAAGCAACGAATTGGTCCGACATACC
>JAZQLP010000130.1:0-5039 GCA_045542755.1 Eubacteriales bacterium | reverse complement strand
CCCGAAAGCTCAAAGGGAGATTTTTCAAGTATAGACTCGTCAAGGCCTACGAACTTTATCGCCTCAAGAACACGGCTGTTTATCTCATCGGCGGGAAGACCCATATTTTCAGGGCCGTAGGAAATATCCTTACGGACGGTTTCCTCAAAAAGCTGGTGTTCTGGGTACTGAAAAACCATACCTACGTTAAATCTCAGGTTCCTTCTATCATAGCCTTTCTGCCAAACATCCTCGCCCATATAGAGGAATTTTCCCGAAGTGGGCTTATTTATGGCGTTAAAATGCTGAACAAGAGTGGATTTACCCGAACCCGTCTGACCGATAACAGCAAGAAAGTCGTTTTCGTATATCTCAAGGTTTATATTATCAAGAGCAACCTTCTCAAAGGGCGTATCTGCACCGTAAAGATGAGAAAGAGCTTCTGTTTTCAGTATAACTTTTTTTTCTGACAATTAGATTTTCTCTCCAATCATTATTTTCCCGTGAGGAGATCCTTGAGCGCGGCAATGCAGTCCTCATCAGTAAGTACCGATGCGGGCACCTCATAGCCCTGCTTTTGGAGTTCAAACATAAGTTCTGCGCTCTGGGGAGCGTCAAGACCTACGCTTCGCAAAAGTTCAACCTTAGCGAACACTTCTTTAGGAGTACCGTCAAGAAGCATCTTACCGTTATCAACAACGATACATCTGTTTGCCTGTGCGGCCTCGTTCATAAAGTGGGTAATAAGAACCACAGTAATTCCCTTGGAGTTAAGCTCTTTGAGAACGTTCATTACTTCTTTTCTGCCCTGGGGATCAAGCATCGCGGTAGGCTCGTCCAAAACAAGAACTTTCGGGCTCATGGCTATAACACCTGCAATAGCAACTCTCTGTTTCTGACCTCCCGAAAGCTTGGTTGTGGAGTGCTTTTTATACTCACCCATACCTACGCTTTCAAGAGCCTCGTCTACCTTTCGGCGCATTTCCTCGTAAGGAACGCCAAGATTTTCAAGAGCAAAGGCAACGTCCTCTTCAACAATAGAGGAAATTATCTGGTTATCGGGATTCTGAAAGACCATACCTACGGAGCCGCGAAGCTCAAAAAGATGCTCCTGATCTGAAACGTCATATCCCGCCACGGTAAGCTTGCCCGACACGGGAGATAAAATCCCGCTGAAGAGCTTTGCAAGGGTGGATTTTCCGCTACCGTTATGACCGAGAATAGCCACGAAATCTCCTTCTTCTATCTCAAAAGAAAGATTATCTATAACGCCACTCTGGTCGTCTTCATATCTGAATGATAAATTTTCTGCTTTAATTATTTCCAATTAACTCACCGTTCATCTGATTTCCACCTTACGGAAGCGCCGCAAGGCAAGTATAATCCCGTTGATTTTACGGGTAGACCTATTTCGTCGGCCTCGGTCGTGCCGCCGAATTTATTCTGAATAGTGGAACCCACCATATAGTGCATACACATAGCCGAAAGGCCGGTAGTATAAGAGTTGAGAAGGAAAAACAAGGGCTTATCCGACATAACTCCCATACAGAGTTCAAGGAGCTTATAAAGCTCGTCCTCAAGCTTCCATATTTCTCCACCGGGGCCTCTTCCGTAAGAGGGAGGGTCCATTATTATTCCGTCGTATTTATTGCCCCTGCGTATCTCACGGGCTACGAACTTGGTACAGTCGTCAACGATAAATCTGATATTTGATATGCCGTTAACCTCTGCGTTTTCCTTTGCCCATGCAGTCATACCCTTGGAGGCATCCACGTGACAAACCTTTGCCCCGGCCTTTGCGCAGGCAACGGAAGCGCCGCCTGTGTATGCGAAGAGATTAAGAACGTTAACGGGACGTCCTGCATTTCTGATCGTTTCATCAAGCCAATCCCAGTTGCAGGCCTGCTCGGGGAAAAGTCCGGTATGCTTAAAGCCCATGGGCTTAAGACGGAAACGGAGTCCTCGGTAATCAACCTCAAAAACCTCGGGAAGCTTTTTGATATCCCACTTACCTCCGCCCGAAGCCGAACGGTGATAATGAGCGTTGGCGCTATTCCAAAGAGCTTTGTCTTTTTCGGTACTCCATATGACCTGAGGGTCGGGTCTTATAAGCCGATACTTATCCCATTTTTCAAGCTTTTCTCCATTTGAGGCATCCAACACCTCATAAGACGTCCATTTATCGGCTATCCACATAAAAACTCCTATTTATCTACAAAAGTAAAATAATATATTACATCACTTTACATTTTATCATATTTCATACATTTTTGCAATAGGTAAATAAAAAATTCATAAAAAAGTAGAGTGAAAAGTCCCCAAATAAAGAAGAAAATTTCCCGCCGAGGTATACGACGGGAAAACAACCTTATTTTATACGATTTCGTCTGTCACGGTAACCTCGAGGGTTTTCCATGTTTGCGATACCTCTCGGTAAAAAGCGGCCCTTGATGCCTCAACGTAAGGTCTGAGCCAAAGATTACCAATACCCAACGTAAAAAGACAAAGTATAGCCCAACCGATAAAACTTATTTCCAAGCAAAACAGATTCCATCTATATCCGTACATCATTTCCTTTGATCGAGAAATTGCTTCGTTGGCCGTCATATCGGGATTTTCCGCAAGAATGTACGGTGTCATAGCGTAGCTGTAGGCTTTAACGATACCGGGGATAATGAAAAGAAGCGTCCACAGAGTAATATATATACTTCTGAGCAAGCGCGCGCCGATTGCTCTTCCCATGTATTTAAAATATGCAAAAAGGTCGCCCAAAGCAGCTTCTCTTTCATCCACCAAGTTGAGATTAAAAGATGCGTAACCCAATTCAACAACGCTACCTATGATCAAAAATGCGATACTAAACACAAAAGCAAAGGAAGCCATTGCTGCAATAACGCCGAATATTATTCTGCTATATTCGCTGCTATAAATAAATTCTCTGATACCGTTCAACTCAGAATCTGAAAATTCAACGTTTATATTAGCCCCTGATTCAGACGTAATACCGCCTAACAGCGAAGCAATTAAGCCTGATAGGATAGCAATACCCCATTTTCCACTAAGAGCCTGTAAAGCAATTGCTTTAAAATCTCCGGATGTTTTCATAATAGTTACTCTCCTTTTTGTATTATTTTATCTGCCGACAAAAAGCAGATGATTGGTCATACCGAGCAACTCCGGTTTTTCGCAGATGTAGAAGTGATAGCGAAGATACTGCGTATAGTCCTCGTCACTCATTTCATTGATCCTCGCCGCCAAAAGCTCGGAGGCGCCGTCAGATGCTACCTCATGCACTACGTTTATACCGCCGTCAGCAAGAAGTTTTCTCGCAGCACCGACAGTATGGAACACGAACGGAAAGTCGTTGAGCTTGAATGTTTTCTTGTCGTAATCCCCGTTGCCGAAATAATTAACGTCGTATCCGAACTCGGTAAGGAAAACAAAGTCGTTGGATATAAAGGCGAAGAATATTTTACCATCGTCCTTGCAGACACGCCTTGCCTCGATGATGCACCGCTGTTTATCAGCATCATTCTGCAAATGATAAAGCGGGCCGAACAGAAGAACAATATCAAATGACTTGTCTGCATAACGCGAGAGGTCAAGAGCGTTACCTTGAACGAGATCAATATTATCTTCGGGTGTGAGCTTCTTTTGGAAAGCGGCAATATTTGCATCGGCAAGCTCAAGGGCCGACACCTCATATCCCTTACGGGCAAAATAAAGGCTGTATTCGCCCGCGCCTGCGCCAATATCGAGAATCTTGTCGCCTTTTTTCAAGTATTTTTCTATGTAATGAACAGTAGTCAGAAACTCAACTCTTGCGGCTTTTGAATGATTGAGTCTTGCATCCTCGTTGAATATATCATAGGTTCTGTTCACACGTTCGCTTTCGTTTTCTATTTTTGCAAGTTGTTCAAAGTCCATAATTACTCCTTATACACAAAGTACACGATCTCATTGGGAATGTTCACGATGTATTCCTTTGCCTGCGGTGGATAGATATTCTTGCTCGGCACGTCTTCAAGCGGTACCCAACACATATCAAGCTCGATTCGTTCGTTTCCGAGTTCGTCAAGTGCCTTGAAATCTCTATCAAGAGGAATTTGCGTTTCATCCTTTAAGGAAACCAAATAATATAGATTTATCTGCTGACAAGGGCGAGTACCCCAAGGGAAGAAATTCTCGTTCACCATAAAAAGTCTTTCAACCTTGACGTCAGCACCGATTTCTTCCTTAAATTCTCTTACTATCGTTTCAGCAGTCGTTTCGCCAAAAGCAACGTGACCGCCGATAAAAGCGTAGCCGTCATCATCGACCGCCTTTTGCATAAGCACCTTGCCATTGTGGATCAGAAGTCCACCGACACGGTACGAAAAAACATAATCGTCGGTTTTGAAAAGGATGTCTGACATTGTTTTTCTCCTCAAAGCGTTATCCAAAATCTTTTCAAATACTCTTTTTCATTTGGCTCATATACCGTGGATTCATAAACACCGCCGTTCGCAAGAATAGTTTTTTCGCTTCCGATATTGCCGTCAATACAGGTAATCAGAACTTTATCAAGCCCGATCTCGCGGCAGTAAGGAAGCGCCATTCTGAGCATTTGTTTGGCATAACCTTTGCGTCGCTCACTCGGTCTGACAGAATATCCTATGTGCCCGCCGAATTTTTCAAGATATTCGTTGAAATAATGCCTTACTTGAAGCATTCCGAGCACCTTGCCGTCGCTTTTTCTCACGAGCATAAACTGCGTCGCCAAAACACGGTCCGCGGGCAGGGTTTCGAGGCATTCGTAGTCCTTGCATTTTTGAATAAAGTCGAGCGGATCGTCAAATCTGCGCAGAGAACCCGTTCCATCCATCGAGTCGCCCGCGTCGAGGAATTCTTGGCGGTATTCCTTTATCTGATCTGCATATTCCGCAGACGGTTTTATTAAAATCAATTCTTCCATTTTGTTCTCCTCAATCTTTTTAACCGAATCTTTCCTCAATTCCTCGCGCAGCTCGCGTGTCCACGCAGACCATTCGCAATTTTCCTGACCGTAGACGAGGTTTTCT
>JAZQLP010000129.1:0-3521 GCA_045542755.1 Eubacteriales bacterium | reverse complement strand
GGTGGCAACGTTCATAAATACGGGTGTCTTTATTTTTCCGTGAGGGGTATCAAACTCGCCCAAACGGGCGGCGCCCTCTTGTTTTAGTAATTTAAACATATCTTAACCTCGTGTGCCAAGAGTTTCAAGAGGAATAAATCTATCCTCGGTTATGCCGCATTTTTCCGCAAAAGCGATAGCTTCCTCGTAGCCGCACATCTTTTCGGGCTTATGACAGTCTGAACCTAAGTGGAAAGAGCATCCCTGCTCTCGTGCCAGAGTGTATATTCTTTCGGTTTCTTCAAGGACCGCGTACTTTTCCGCAAAGTAGTTGAAGTTTATCTCAACCGACTTTTTGGCATCTGCCACGGCCTTAAAGCAGTCTATAAGCTGGTTATCGGTTATGCCTGAAAGAAGCTCTTTTCTTTCCTCAACGTATCCCATGGGAAGAAAAGGATGCGCGATACCCGAAATAAAGGGAACCTCTATCGCTTTGTATATCCTTTCCAGCATCCTCTTTCTTGCAACTTCAACTGGGGTATCGTTCTCAATGGTAAAGCCCTTCATGTGGAAATGAGCCGTAGAAACGATAATAAAATCAAACATAGCCGCGCTTTCCTCGGTAAGACCGAGAACGTCGTCCTTGTTCATATCCGCTTCACAGCCGAAAAGGAACTGTACACCGTCGATAACTCCGGGTACGCCCTGCTCCTTTATAAGGGCGGAATGGGCGGGAGTCTGGGGAATATAGAACTTGGACGCACCGGGTATCTTATCGTCCCAAATGTGGTCTGCAATTCCTATTTTGGTAAGTCCTTGTTCCTTTATTACGGGAAGATAACTTTCTATGGTGGTAGAATTGGGAGCGCAGACGGACAACCCCGTATGTACGTGATAATCTGTAGTTATTTTCATTTTTGGAACTCTCTTTCGTATTAGTGGATAAAACAAGCGTCGCCAAAGGAGAAGAAACGGTATCTTTCCTTTACGGCCTCGTTGTAAGCGTTAAGCATATTTTCTCTTCCCGCCAGCGCCGATACGAGCATCAGCAAGGTGCTTTCGGGCAGGTGGAAATTTGTTATCAGGTTATCTATAACGGTGAATTTAAAGCCGGGATAAATGAAGATATCCGTTTCGCCGCAACATTCGGACAGGGGACAGCCCTTGGCGTCGCGTCCCGCCGTCTCAAGTACTCTGCAGGCTGTGGTGCCTACGGCTATTACCTTGCCGCCGTCTTTTTTTGTCTGATTTATAACCTCGGCGGTGGCTTGGGGAAGAATGTAATATTCGGAGTGCATCTTGTGTTCTTCTATTACGTCCACCTTTACCGGACGGAAGGTTCCGATGCCCACGTGGAGGGTTACCGAAACCACCTTTACACCCTTTGCCTTTATTTTTTCAAGAAGCTCAGGGGTAAAATGAAGTCCCGCCGTGGGGGCCGCAACCGAGCCCTCAGCCTTTGAATATACGGTCTGATATCTTTCGGGGTCGTCAAGCTTTTCCTTGATATAAGGTGGGAGGGGAACCTCTCCGAGCTGCTTGAGTCTGTCGTATACGTCACCTTCGTACTCAAACTCAATTACGCGGTTGCCCGTTTCAAGCTCGTCTGTAACGGTAAAGCGCAGGTCGTCAATTCTGAATTTTCTGCCCTTTTTAACCTTTTTGCCGGGCTTTACTATACATTCCCAGCGGTTTCCGCCGTGGGGGCGAATGAGAAATATTTCTACAGGAGCGGGATTTTCTGCCTCTGTATCAATTCTTACTGCGTGGAGTCTTGCAGGGATGACTCGGCTGTCGTTTACCACAAGACAATCGCCTTCGTTAAGGTAATCTATAATATCGGAAAAGGTCTTATGCTCGATCTCTCCCGTAACCTTGTCTATAGTCAGGAGGCGGCTCTTATCCCTTTCCTTTATGGGGGTCTGGGCTATAAGCTCCTCAGGGAGATAGTAGGTAAAATCGGATAATTTCATGGGGAAGTTTCCTGTTCTGTAAAAATCGTTATACTTATTTGGGTTTATTTTTACAAATATTTCATTGACAAACGGCCTTCAAAGTGCTATACTCTGCTAATAAAGTAAAACCTTCTCCGCCGCAGACGTAGATAATATGTACATCTTATATATTATACGACTAAGGCGGCAAAATGTCAAGTCCTGCGCGATGAATATTTTTTGAAATGTCCCGTAGCGGACTTAAATTGATGAAAGGATGGTAATACCATTATGAAAAAATACAGAATAGCCATTGTAGGCGCCACCGGTATGGTTGGCAGAACCTTCCTTAAGGTACTTGAAGAGTACAATCTCGATGCCGATTACACCCTTTTCTCCTCCGCCCGTTCCGCAGGTAGCGAAATTGACTTCATGGGCAAGAAGTACGTAGTTGAAGAGCTTACCGAGAACAGCTTCAAAGCAGGCTTCGATATCGCTCTCTTCTCCGCAGGCGGCTCCACCAGCGAAAAGTTCGCTCCCATCGCTGCTGCTGACGGATGCGTTGTTATCGACAATAGCTCCGCTTGGAGAATGGACCCCGAGGTTCCTCTCGTAGTTCCCGAAGTAAACCCCGACGATATCAGAATGTATAAAAATAAGGGTATTATCGCTAACCCCAACTGCTCCACCATTCAGGCTATGGTAGCTCTTAAGCCCCTTGATGATAAGTATACCATCAAGAGAGTTGTGTACTCCACCTATCAGGCAGTTTCCGGCGCAGGCGTTGCAGGCTACAACGACCTTAAGAACGGCATAAACGGGGAAGAGCCCAAGAAGTTCCCCTATCCCATATTTAACAACTGTCTGCCTCACATAGACGTGTTTACCGAAACCGGCTATACCAAGGAAGAGCTTAAGATGGTTAACGAAACCAGAAAGATCCTCGGCCACCCCGACCTTAAGGTAACCGCTACCACCGTAAGAGTTCCCGTATTTGACAGCCATAGCGAAAGCATTAACGTTGAGTTTGAAAAGCCCTTTGACATCGAAGAGCTCAAGCAGGATCTTGCGTCCTTTGACGGCCTTATACTTCAGGACGATCCCGCAAATAACGTATATCCCATGGCTATCACCGCCGCAGGCACCAACCCCGTATACGTTGGCCGTGTAAGACGTGACTTCAGCGTTGACAACGGTATCAATATGTGGGTAGTAGCCGATAACATCAGAAAGGGCGCCGCTACCAACACTGTACAGATCGCCCTCAAGCTTATGGAAATGTGGGAAAAGGAAGGCAAATAAGCCTCGCCTTCTTCTGAAAAAAATGAATAAATAATGAACTTTCCCGTTTCGCTATTGCAAACGGGAAGTCTTTATGATATAATATTCAGGTATGAGCGCCCAATAGGGCATACAGACGACTAAAACGGACGGCACGCTCCCGGTCAGAGCGCAGTGTCGTTGACACTGTCTAAGTGTCGTACTATCTTTAGGAGGACATTATAATGAAAGACGGAATCCATCCTCAGTACGAGGAAACTGTAATCAGATGCGTTTGCGGTAACGAGATCCCCACTCGTTCCACTAAGAAGGACATCAGAGTTGAAA
>JAZQLP010000128.1:0-15595 GCA_045542755.1 Eubacteriales bacterium | reverse complement strand
AGTCCGTCCAGTCCCCCTCTTCGGGAGGAGTGCCGTGAACTACGGCGCGGTATTCTTTTATCATAGTTCCGTCCTGAATGGCGCGGGAAAGATCTGCCGCCGCCCTTTTGGTACGGGCGTAGACCATTACGCCGCCCACGTTTTTATCAAGGCGGTGGAGGGTAAATATCTCACCACCAAGTTGCTCTTTTAAAGCCTTGGGCAGATCGCTTTCCGAATCCATACCCACGGGCTTTAAGCATACGGCAATCTCATTGTCGGAATAAAGCAATTTTATCATTACACTTTCGTCTTTCCTGAAAGAATATTTTTGTAATCGGCAAGGTTAAGCTTAAGCAGCTCAGGGGTATCAAGCCCGAAGGGACATTTGGATTTACACTGGCCGCATCCGATACAGTTTTCAATATTGAGCATCTTTTCCTGATTTGCAGGGGTAAGCCAAGCCGCAGAGGGGCTTCTGCGGATCATCTGTATCATACGGGCGCAGTTGTTTATCTCTATACCTACGGGACAGGGCATACAATAGCCGCATCCTCGGCAAAATCCGCCCAAAAGCTCCTTACGGTCATTCTCGATAAGGGCTCTGATATCCTCGGTCATAGAGGGAGGGTTGTCTATATAAGAGATAAACTCGTCAAGCTCGCTTTCCTTCTGCACGCCCCAAATGGGAAGAACGTTATCAAACTCGCCCATCCAGGCGTAAGCGGCATTTGAACGGGTAATAAGGCCGCCGGAGAGACCCTTCATGGCAATAAAGCCTACGTTAAGCTCCTTGCAAAGCTCCACAAGAGCCATTTCTTTCTCGGTTGCAAGGTAACAGAAGGGAAACTGCAACGTTTCGTAAAGACCCGACCTTACGGCCTCTTCGGCAACGCCAAGTCTGTGATTGGTAATACCTATATGGCGAACCTTACCCTGAGATTTTGCCTCCAGCATTGCCTCGTAAAGCCCCGTTCCGTCACCAGGCTTGGGACAAAAAGCGGGATTGTGGAACTGATATATATCCACATAATCGGTATTAAGCTCCGAAAGGCTCTTTTCAAGGTCGGCCCAAAATCCCTCAACAGTGGTGGCCATAGTCTTTGTGGCAATATGTACCTTATCTCTCATATGAGAAAAGGCAAGGCCTACCTTATGCTCACTGTCGGTATAAAATCTGGCCGTATCAAAAAAGGTCATACCTGCATCATAGGCTTTTTTCAAAAGCATTACGGCGTACTCGTCGCTCACCCTCTGAATAGGCAGGGCACCAAATGCGTTTTTCTGGGAAACTATCCCCGTAGTACCGAGAGTTACTCTTACCATAAGTATTTCTCCTAAATGTAATGTATATATAAATTATACACGGCTTTGCCTCTAAAGTCAAGTGTAAAAGTATTGACTTTACACAAGAATTTGTGATATAATAAAAGAAAATGTGGGGAGGGCTCAAACGATGAATGATATGGGATATAATTTTTGTACCCAGTGCGGCGCAAAGGTCGCAAAGGGAAGCTTTTTCTGCACCGCCTGCGGCCATAAGCTAATGCAGGAGGATATTCCCACCGCTGATGGAATATATGAGAAAGTAAAAGATAAAAAAGGGATATCAAAGGGTGAAAAAGCGGCAGTAGCCATAGCCATACTCCTCCCCCTTATAATGGCAATAACCGTTTTTTGCATAATTTACATACCCCAAGCAGAGATAACAAACACATATGCAGATCTTAAAGAGGCAATGCATATAGGTGACAAGGGGCTTTACGAGGTAGAGAATCTACTTGAAAAACTACCAGACGACTATAAGGATGTAAAAAAGATACGCAAAGAGTACGAAGAAATAGCCGCCAACGTTTATTTAATTTCCAACGAAGAACTGACCACAAAAGGGGCCTCTCTCTCAAGACTTATCTTCCAAAGGCTCAAGGAAATGGAAGCAAAAAACAGCGATTGGCAAATAACAGATTACATTTTAAAAAGATATCCCGAGCAGTTTATTTTTGACCAAGATTGGGATGGCGAGAACGAACATTTTATTTGGTACTATGATCCACGAGATGGATACGATTACTTAATGACCTCTCTCCCCGGAGATATGGAGGAAGCAGATCCCAGCACCTATTACTACGAACGGACGGATTTTGGGCTGATCATCGGATACACAGACCGTAAAACAGGCGAAAAAGTAGCCCAATATGAAGTAATAAGTCTTAAATATACAGACGACTGGTATATGGAAGTGTACTGCTACGCAGACGATACCGTATACGCCTTTGAGCCGTACTGACAGAGAGGCGCAACATGAGCATAAGATTCAACATTGGCGGAAGAAGAAGCTCGAACAAACCCAAAACGGAAAGCAGCTATTACATATCCGCAGCATGGTGTGTTTTTGCAGAGCTGATATATCTTTCCAAATTAATATACAACGGCCGTTTTAGGTTTGATTCTGCATCGTTAGTGGTCTTTCTGCCCTTTTTTATAATTTTCACAACCACCGCCGTACTCAACCTCATAAAAGGCATAAAGCTCACCCGAAAAAGGCTGGCAAATAAGGTGCCTGCCGCAGACAAGAGAGAAGAAGGATACGTATACTGTACCCAATGCGGATGTAAGCTCCTTGAGGGCATACAAGTCTGCCCCTACTGTAACGAGCCAATACATACCACAGAGGCTTACGAAACGGTAAGAACGGCTTCTTTTGAGGATGCAAGCCCCGAAGTTAAGGAAAAACCCAGCATTCTTTTGATACTCTCCGTAATAGCTTTGGTTGCCGGAGCCGTAATACTTATCATCTACAACGTAAGCAATCCTTACAGAAATATGGATACGGATAAAATATACCGTGAAGCCGAAGCCATAATGGCCGATTTCTCTAATGATAAAGTTGGAGATATGGGCAAGCTGATTGCCGAGCTTGAAAGCAGAAATGACAGTAATATTGAAGACATACGCTACGAATACGGATATATCGTGGATAAAATCTTCGAAATCGGAGAAGCGGCTTCCTACGATAACGGGCAAAAACTGCGCTTTAACATTATAGAAATTATATCTTTTGATAGGAATAATGAGAGCTGGAATCTTAAAAATCTGGTTGACTATTTCACGGAAGAGTACAAGCTCTATATAGTTTTTGGGCACAAATGGAGAAGCGACGACCAGTACTTTCACTTACATTACAAAGATGACACCAAGAAAACTGAAACTCTCAGCGTTGCCCTGCCAAATGATAAAGAACCCGACATAAAATATACCTTTGATTATAAAACGGATAAAGAAAGCGGTTTCATATTCTTTTGGTACACATCTGAATCAGGCCAGATTATTGATGCATATCAGATATGGGACGTCTTTTATAGCAGCACCAACGGCTGGGCAGTAGAAATATATATTGAAAGCACGGATGAAACCGTAATATTGTATGAATAAGGCTGAAAACATACAGAAGAAGCTCTTTTCCCTAAGGGATGAAAAGTATAGGCTTTTTAACGCAAAGCTCCTGCCTACCCTTCCCTTTGAAAAGGTAATAGGAGTCAGAACTCCCGACCTTAAAACTTTAGCGAAAGAGCTTTCGGGAACGGAAGACGGAGAAAACTTCTTAAAAGCTCTCCCCCACGAATATTTTGAAGAAAACAACCTTCACGCCTTTCTTATCGAAAGAATAACCGACCCCGAAAGGTGTATGAAAGAACTTGAAAAGTTCCTGCCCTATGTAGACAACTGGGCAACCTGTGACCAGATGAGTCCCAAAGCAATAGCAAAGGACAAAGACAAGCTCAAAAATAAAGCCTTGGAGTGGCTCCACTCACACCATACCTATACGGTAAGATACGGCATCCTCACCCTAATGAGATACTTCCTTGACGAGGACTTTTCCACCCAATTTTTGGCTGAGGTTGCCGCAGTAAGGTCTGACGAGTATTACGTTAACATGATGTGTGCCTGGTATTTTGCCACCGCCCTTGCAAAACAGTACACATCGGCTATTACCTACATTGAAGAGAGAACTCTTCCCCCATGGGTACATAACAAATCAATACAAAAAAGTGTGGAAAGCTACAGAATAGCCGATGACAAAAAGGAATATCTGAAGACACTGCGCATAAAATCAAAATAAATTATTAAAAAGAGGAGGGAACTTTTTCCTTCCTCTTTTTGTCTAACGGAGTGAAAGACTCAACAAGAAAGGAAATACGGCTATGAAAAACAAGATTTTGCGAGTTATATCCTTGACACTTTGTTTGACTATGATACTGCCTTTGTTTACCGCCTGCGGCGTCCACACCCCTGCATATACCTGGGGAAACGGCGGTACCCCTGTGGTTATTGACCCCGTAGTACAGACCTCCGGCGGAATAACCCTGCAGGCAGAGGGTACACAAAACGGCATTATATCCACCCTTTCGGTATTTAAGGTGACTACAGAAAATGACATGAGCGAAGAAGAGCTTATTTCATCTCTTACGGTTACACCCAAAATGGATTTTGCAGTAACCAAAACAGGCGCAAACTCCTTTGATATAACTCCCGCAAAAGAATTGGAAGAAGGTACCTTATACAGATTCACCGTAGGTGCCCCCGAAAATCCCACGGGAAGTTTTGTTTTCCAAACCGAAAGCAATCTGGTGATAAAGAGCGTATTTCCTGCGGACAAAAGCACGGACGTTCCCGTAAATACGGGTATCGAGATAAGCTTTTCCGAGGCCATCGCCCCCGACACTAACTTCAGTAAGTATATTTCAAACGAAAACGGGATAAAAGGACATTTTGAATTATATCCCAACGGAAAAACATTGGCCTTTATTCCCGAAAAAGACCTTGAAAAGGGTCAGATATATACCTTTACGGTAAAGGAAGGTATCTCTTCGGTAAGCGGAAAAACCCTTTCCGATGGCCGTGAGTTTAAATTCCTTACAAAAACAGAGGTTGAATACGAAAACACCGCAATCTCTCTGGTTTCCTCTATGCTCACCTTCTCAAAGGAAGAGGCAAAACACGGCGTACCCGTGGGCTACAGACTCTATTCGGGTCGAAATGCATCCACAGAGAACAAAATTAACGTGAACGTATATGCTTTTTCCTCGGTAGATGAGGCGGCAAAGGCCATAATCGACATGGAAAAGCAAAAAGAAGAATATCTTCTGAATCCAACCATCTCCGCGTTTTCTTTTAAAGGTATGAAAAAGGTGGCACAGACTGAATTTAAAGGAGAAGATACAGCAGAGGGCAAGTATTATTCCAATAGCCGTAGCATTATTCTTCCCGCCCTTGAAAAGGGTGTATATATTGCGGAAATGACCTTTACGGGAAAAATCGGAGGTAAAAAATACCAAGAAACCCTCCAATGCCTCGTACAGATATCTGACCTTACCGTATATACGGAGCAAAATGAGAATGATATGCTGGTATGGGTAAACAACGGAAATCAAGAGATTAACGAAAGTATAAAAGCGTACTATTTTGACAGGTATGATTTCTGGAACGCAGAGGAGCCGGAGGGTGACATAAGTGAAGAATATGCCCTTAAAAACGGCATATCTACCTTTGAGGTTCCCGACAGAAATGCGGCCATTTTTACCGTAACCTCCGAGGATGACGCCATTCTTGTCACTTCGGCACTACGAAACGCGGATAATAACGGGAAGGCCATGGCCTATCTGTTTACGGACCGAACCGTTTATTTCGGCAACGATAAAATATCCTTTAGCGGTATAGTTAAGGGTATAAACGAAGAAATAGATAAGGAACTGTGTTATTCTTTAGGATATACAAATCTATACTATCCTCTCTCGGTCAACGAAGACGGAACCTTCGAGGGAGAGATAATTCTCGAAAACAGAGAGCCTAACTACTATATGCCCCTCCGCATATTGGATAAGGAATTGAACCTGCTGGCAGTTCAGTATCTCAACATTACCGATAGGGAAAAACCCGTTTATAAAATGGACGTATCCTTTGACAAACTCTTCTACAGAAACGGCGACAAGGCAACAATTACGGTTACCACCACATTCTTTGACGGTACTCCCGCAGAAGGACTTAAAATAAACATTTATTCAAGCGACGTGGTGAGAATAAACAGGACCTTAACCACAGACAAAAACGGAAAGGCGACCTATTCCGTCACCCTGGGTAACATAAGCCGTAAATCCACCTCCCCCGCATCAATAGGGATATCTGCAGAGCTTATAGGTGAAGAAACCACCACTCTCTACGATTACGTATCCGCTACCTACTTCCATTCCGATTTATGGTTTGAGTGCGAAGAAATAAGAGAAGACTCTCCCGTAACGGAGATACGGCTCAATAAAATAGACACATCGTCCATACTTACTCAGGCAGACCTTCACTATCCCCTTTTCCCCGATAATATTATAGGTGACACAGTAAACGGAAACGTAACCGTAACCTATACAAAAACATGGTGGGTTCCCCATACGGAAACAGTTTACGACCCCATAACAAAAACCACCCACAAATCCACCTATTACAGCGTTACGGAATCTGTAATAAAGAAAGAAACCCTTGAACTTGAGAACGGAAAAGCTTCAATCCCCCATATAAAGGTTTCCGATGACTTTAACGGATACTATACTTGCACAGTAAGCTATTACGATAAAAAAACGGGTAACACCTACGTTCTTAATTCAAACATAACCGATTACGGTTCAAAGCCCTACGTAGACTACGGAAGCATGAGTGGGTACAACGTATCCCTTAATAAGGAACTCTATTCGGTGGGAGATAAGGTAAAGGTCACCCTCACATACGACGGAGAAATCCCCGATGGAAGAACCCTCTTCACCCTTTATTCCAACGGCCGGAAGGAATACTTTGTAAGTCACGACGGAACCTACGCATTTACCTACAAAAACGAATTTATCCCCGGAGCAAAGGTTGCTATAACCCATTTTACGGGGAATAAGATCCAGACCACATCGGTCAAGTATATAAACTACGACTACGAAAGCAATAATACGGCAGAAATAACCCTGTCAATGGACAACAAAATATATCGCCCGGGTGACAACGTGACCCTCCGATTGACAATGACAAAAGACGGCACTCCTCTTGAAGGCGGCTACCTAACCATTTGCCTTGTTGACGAGGCCTGCTTTGCTCTGGGTGAGCAGAAAATGAATCCCATAGGGCAATACTATCAAAACCGATACAACGACAATATAGCTCGCAATCTGACCTTCTCCCCCTTGGCAACAGACATCTACGATATTCTGTATAAAGCAACTGCAGATTTCGTGGTAAATGAATCCGCAGAAGCAGATATGCCCGGGGATGCTGCCGACAACCGTAACGGTGACACGGAAACGGATATAAGAGAGGACTTTCAGAATAATCCCATTTTTGAAACCCTTTATCTTAACGAAAACGGCGAAGCCGTCGTAACCTTTACCCTGCCGGACAATATTACGGAGTGGCGTATCACTGCCGTAGGCTTCGGCGGAGATTTGGACACCCTTGGTAAAGCGGACGTTGGATTTACCCAGGAAAACATAATCACCACTCTCCCCTTCTTTGTAAATCTCTCCATGAGCGACTTATATATTCTGGGAGACGATATTGCCTTTTCGGCTCAATGCTACGGAGCAGCAGATCTGGATAGGGTAAAATATACCGCTGAAATATCCGACGAAAGCGGCAAAGTTTTTGCCAAGAAAACTCTTACAAGGGATGCGGCCGAAAGAACACACTTCAATCTCGGCAAATTGGAGATAGGAAGCTACTATCTGACTCTTATCGCTGAAGGAGAAGGTTATTCCGACGGTGTAAGACTGCCCTTCAGCGTTACAAAATCCGCGGCAATAATGACCGCCTATAAAAATATTGAAATCAACCAAATTCATTCACTTTCCCCTGCTCTTTACCCCATAAACATCACCTTCTACGACAAGGAATACGATGCCCTTTTCGAGGCCGCATCCCTGGTAAGAAGATGGTACGGTACAAGAGCCGACTCAAACGCCGCTCACTATCTGCTTTCGGGTATTCTTAGAAAGGTGTTCGGTCAAAGCGGATATATGGATGGAAATCTGGCTCAAATACAGTCGGAGCTCTCATCTTATAACGGATTTATCCCTCTTATTGCCTACGGAGAAGGTGACGTTGAGCTGACGGCAAAAATTGCGGCAGTAGTTCCCGAGGTTCTCACCGAAGAAGCAAAAATAAGACTCTTATTCTATACGGAAGACTATCTTAATTCCTCAAAATACTCCTCTCCTGAAGAAATGACTGCGGCGTTGCTGATTCTCTCGGGTCTTGGTGAAGGTAATCTGACAGACTTGTATTATGCAAGAGCTCACCTTGAAGACTACGGCATAAAATCAGCCCTTTATCTTGCGGCGGCCTTTGCTTATATGGGTGACTGGACCACGGGAAATGAAATAGTAACCGACATTTTAACCCAATACGGCAAAGAAAATGAGGGAGAAATGTGGATAGAGGGTAAGAATACCGAAGAAAGCATAGAATATACCGCCCTTGCCCTTATGACAGCTTCTCTGGTGAACAGGGAGCAAAGCAAGAAGCTTGCATCCTATATAGACACTCATACCTCTACGGTAGAGCTTTACAGTCTTGAAACGGCGGCCTACGTCAAGAATCTCGTACCTCAAAGCGAAGGTGAGAACGTTCTTATCTACAAGGTAAACGGAGAAGAGCATACGGTTAAGTTAAGAAAAACGGGTACTGTAAGCCTCTCCCTTACCAAGAGCGAGTTTGAAAGTCTTGAAATAATCTCCGCTTCCGAAACTCTTGCCGTAAGAGCGTCTTACAAAGCGGGTATGGAAGAGGCTCTGGGCGAGGGAACTTCTTCAGACGGTGTAGTCATTAAAAAGACCGTAACGCCCTACGACAAGGAAAAAGGACTCTACAAAGTCACCATTTCTTACACCGTTAAAACCGACAGGAACAACGAATACCTTACCCTTACGGACACCATTCCCGCAGGGGCAAGATTCTTCCGCTCCTATGAAAGGGAGAACTCATACTCATCAAACTCTTACGCGTATCTTTCTAACTCGGGACAAACGATGACCGGTTGCATCAGTATATGGAACAACTCTAAGGATCTTCTCAGCGGACTCATGGAAAGAACCTACACGGGAAGTGTAAGTTACATTATAAGAGGGGCTGTAAAGGGTGAATTCGTATGCGAATCCGCAGTGGCGGTAAATAACCGTACGGGAAGTTTTGCCCTGAGCGAAAGAGGAACCTTTGAGGTTGAGTAAGTCTGAAATGGTTAAAAAAAATGTGAAGTTTTCGGAAAAGCACTTGACAACCCTTTCCTTATAAGATAAAATACCATTAATTCAATATCACAAAGGCTATGACGAAGAATGGTTAAGATGCAAGCATTAAGAGAGCCGATGGTTGGTGCGAATCGGTATGTAAGCCCTTATACCTCTCACTTCCGAGCCGGAGACCTGAAATTCAAAAAAAAGAATGGGTAGGGTGTCCCGTGAATGCTACGTCAGTGCATAGAAGTTTTCTGACTTCGAAGAGGTGGCGGAGAGTATCCGCAATTTGAGTGGTACCGCGAGTGTAAATTGACTTATTTCACCCGTCTCAAAGCAAAGCTTTGGGACGGGTATGTTTTTATACCGTCCCGTAAAGGAAGAACCCGTCTAAAGGAGAAAAAAGATGAGCAATAAAATCAATACCGATAAGGCTCCCGCAGCCATAGGCCCCTATTCCCAGGCAGTAACCGCAGGAAATCTTATCTTCACGTCGGGACAGATCCCCTTGAACCCCGAAACAGGAGCTCTTGAAGGAGATAATATTACATCCCAGACTCATAGGGTATGCAAAAATCTTCAGGCTGTTCTTTTGGCCGCAGGCTCAGACCTTAAAAACGCCATAAAAACCACCTGCTATTTAAGCGATATGGAAAATTTCGCCGCCTTTAACGAGGTGTACGCTCAATACTTTACCGAAAAGCCCGCTCGTTCCTGCGTAGCCGTAAAGGCTCTGCCGAAGGGCGCATTGGTAGAAGTAGAGGTTATAGCAGAAAAGGAATAAGAACATGGATGCAAGTAAATATAACGTGGGATACTTCCCCGTATCAAACGATTATAATGAATGGATGGAAAAAGACCATATAACAAAGCCCCCCGTATGGTGCAGCGTAGATATGCGCGACGGTAACCAAAGCCTGGTTATACCCATGAGCCTTGAAGAAAAGCTCGAATACTTCAAGGTTCTTTTAGAGGTGGGATTCAAGGAAATAGAGGTAGGATTCCCCGCTGCAAGCAACACCGAATATGAGTTTTTGAGAACGCTCATTGACTGCAATATGATACCCGACGACGTTACCGTCCAGGTTCTTACTCAGTGCAGAGAGCATATAATTCGCAAGACCTTTGATGCCTGCAAGGGAGCTCCCAACGCCATAATACACTTTTACAATTCGGTAAGCGTTGCCCAAAGAGAACAGGTATTTAAGAAATCCAAGGAAGAAATAAAAGAGATTGCCATTGAAGGAGCAAAGCTTGTAAAACAGTTAGCTTCAGAGTACGAGGGCAATTTCAGATTTGAATATTCCCCCGAATCATTTACCGGCACAGAACCCGAATATGCGTTAGAAGTTTGCAACGCCGTATTGGACGTTCTTCAGCCCGGTCCCGACAACAACGTTATAATAAACCTGCCCGTAACGGTTGAAATGAGTTTACCTCACGTTTACGCCTCTCAGGTTGAATATATGAGTAAAAACCTGAAGTACAGAGAGTTTGTCACCCTCTCCCTCCATCCACATAACGACAGAGGTACCGCAGTTGCAGATACGGAGCTGGCTCTCCTTGCAGGTGCCGACCGTGTGGAAGGTACCCTTTTCGGAAACGGCGAAAGAACTGGCAACGTAGACATAATTACCCTTGCTATGAATATGTATTCTCACGGAGTAGACCCCAAGCTTGATTTTTCAAACATGAACTACCTTGTGGAAAAATACGAAAAATGCACCCGTATGCAGGTCTACGACAGAGCCCCCTACGCCGGAGCGTTGGTATTTGCCGCTTTCTCGGGAAGCCATCAGGACGCTATTGCAAAGGGCATGAAATACAGAGCAAAGCATAAGCTCCACAACTGGAGCGTACCCTATATTCCTATTGACCCCAAGGATATAGGCAGAACCTACGATGCAGACGTTATCAGAGTTAATTCCCAGAGTGGAAAGGGCGGTATCGGGTATCTTTTGGAGCATACCTACGGATATATTCTGCCAAAAAAAATGCGAGAGCACCTCAGTTATCTCTGCAAAGGAATCTCCGATACGGAGCATAGGGAACTCAAGTCCGAAGAGGTACTTAAAATCTTTACCGAAAATTATCTTAACAACAAATGCGCCATATCCGTTACCGACTTTGAATTTATGAGAGAAAACGACGTTGTAAAAATAAACGTCACCTTCAAAAAAGACGGTCAGGAAACCGAAATCGAAGCCGAAGGCAACGGTTCTTTGAGTGCCATAAACAATGCTCTCCACGCCTACACGGGTGAAGAATACACCTTGCAGGTATATACACAGCACAGTATGCAGGGCGAGGGCTCACGAAGCGTTGCGGCTTCATATATAGGGCTCCAGAGAAAAGACGGAACCATGTACTGGGGTGCAGGAACCCACACCGACGTTATGAAGGCCAACACAAAGGCTCTTCTGAGCGCCTTCCACAATATGACGAAGGGTAACCTGTAACCAATAGAGTGAATTGAACACCCACTATATCAAAAAAGGACTAGTCTGAATGAACAAATACGGAATAAAAGCAAAAGAGCTTTTCTTGCAGGGATACAACTGCTCTCAGGCAGTAGTTGGCGCCTTTGCGGAAGAGTTTGACATCGACAGAGATACCCTTATGATGATGGCATCCTCCTTCGGCGGAGGAATGGGACGGCTCCGTGAGGTATGCGGAGGTTTCAGCGGCGCAATTATGGTTGCGGGATTAAAGTTCGGATACTCCGACCCCAAGGATATGGATGCAAAAACTGCCCATTATAAGCTCATACAAGATCTTGCGGCAGAGTTTAAGGCAGCCAACGGAAAGGACACAATAATCTGCAAAGAGATGCTTGGTGTGCAGGCAGGCTCCCACGTTCCGGAGGCAAGAACCCCCGAATATTATAAGAAACGCCCCTGCCCCGATATTGTAGCTCTTGCCGCCCATATTATAGGAGAAAAGATTCTCTCTGCAAAATAAAATAATACTGACCTCCGAATATTTATACTTTCGGAGGTCAGTTTTTATATAGAAGGTATTGACATATAATAAAAAATGATATATAATATAGCAAGTGATATATAACAGTCGTTATATAAAGGAGAACGTTATGCCACCGAAAGTAAAGACAACAAAAGAAGCAATCATAAAAACAGCCATCGATATCGTCAGAAAAAAAGGCATCGACGCCATAAACGCGAGAGAAATAGCAAAAAAGCTTAACTGTTCCACTCAACCTATATTTTTTAATTTCAATTCTATGGAAGAACTGAAAGAAGAGGTTATAAAGAGTGCGGGGGAAATTTACCGCGACTACTCAAAAAAGGAAGAGGAAAAGAAGGCATATCCCGTTTATAAGGCAACCGGTATGGCATATATTCGCTTTGCAAAGGAAGAAACAGAGCTTTTTAAACTTCTTTTTATGCGTGACCGTTCCGCTGAAAAAACAAAGGATGATACAGACTTTTCAGACGTGATTGAAATAGCCCAGCAAACCACGGGACTATCCAGAGAAGAGGCCCTACTGTTTCATCTTGAAATATGGGCATTCGTTCACGGCATAGCAACTATGGTAGCCACAAATTACACCCAGCTTGAGTGGGAACTGATAAGTTCTATGATTACGGATGCTTATCAAGGTCTAAAAAAGCGATATGGAGATAAAAACATATGAACGCTATAGAAATAAAATCCTTAACTAAAAAATATAAGGACGTTACGGCGGTGGATTCCCTTGACTTAAACGTAAGACAAGGAGAGCTTTTATCCTTATTGGGAATAAACGGTGCGGGAAAGACAACAACCATAAAAATGCTTTCTTGCCTTACCGCCCCCACACATGGAGATGCCCTTCTTATGGG
The DNA here is from genome assembly GCA_045542755.1 of Eubacteriales bacterium. Lineage (GTDB taxonomy): Bacteria > Bacillota > Clostridia > Oscillospirales > UBA644 > JAZQLP01. The sequence goes on along the minus strand of JAZQLP010000128.1, from coordinate 2,520 downwards.
TAAAAGCATACTTAAAAATACAGCCCAGGTAAAGGAACTTATTGCAGTATCCCCTCAGGAAACTGCGGTTGCTTGCGGTCTTACGGTAAAAGAAAATTTAGACCTCATGTGGGGCGTATACGGATTTTCAAAAGAAAAAAAAGAGGAGAAAATTTCAGAGCTTACCGCATTGTTGGGTCTTAACAGCGTACTCAACAAGAAGGCAGGAAAGCTTTCAGGCGGTTGGCAAAGACGTCTCAGTATCGCCATGGCTCTTATAGGAGAGCCCCAGATACTTTTTCTCGATGAACCAACCCTGGGGCTTGACGTAATTGCAAGAAGTGAACTATGGGATATTATACGCTCCCTTAAAGGCAGAGTAACCGTAATACTTACAACCCATTACATGGAAGAAGCAGAAGCTCTGTCCGACCGCATAGCAATAATGAAGGACGGCAGATTGCTGGTCTGTGAAACATCTGAAACAATAAAGCAAATGGCTCAAACGGACAGCTTTGAAGAAGCCTTTATCCGCATTGTCAAAGGAGGGATAAACCAGTGAGAATATTAACGTTTGCTCGTCGCAATCTAAAAGAAATCATAAGAGACCCTCTTAATTTAGCATTCGGACTTGGCTTTCCCATCGTTCTGCTCTTGTTGCTTTCGGTAATACAAGCAAATGTACCCGTAAGCCTTTTTGAAATAGATCATCTCACACCCGGTATTACCATTTTTGGCCTGTCATTTATGACCCTCTTTTCAGCAACCCTAATCTCAAAGGACAGAGGAAGCGCCCTTCTCCAAAGGCTTTATACCACCCCAATGACGGCGAAGGATTTTATTTTCGGATATACCCTGCCTATTCTCCCCCTTGCGGTGGCGCAATGCATTATTTGCTATGCCGTTGCCATAGCGCTTGGGCTTAAAATAACCCTTAGCATATTCTATGCAATTATTTTCATTATTCCCGTGGCACTGCTTTATATCGCTTTGGGACTTCTCTTTGGCAGTATTCTTACCGATAAACAGGTAGGCGGTATATGCGGAGCACTGCTCACAAATCTATCCGCATGGTTGTCGGGAATATGGTTTGACCTTGACCTGGTGGGCGGAGCTTTTAAAAAGATAGCTTATCTCCTGCCCTTCGTCCATGCGGTAGATATGGAAAGAGCCGTTTTAAGCGGTAATATGGTAGAGGCACTCCCCCACTTATTATGGGTGCTGGGATATGGAGTATTAATTACTACTATAGCCATAGTTTGCTTTTACAGACAAATAAAAAGACAATAAAAAAATTACGGCGTTGATACGCCGTAATTTTTTTCTATCTGTCCGAGTTTAACCGTGCAGCATACACTACACCGTTTATAGCCTCGGATATAACTGCATCATTAAACAGGTCGTTTATTTCAGACATAACACTTTCAAATTGAGCCTTTACAAAGGGAACGTCCCAAAGCAGGTACATCTCGGAAATGCTTACACCGCTTTCAAACTCACCGCCAAAGGTTTTGATAACGCCTGCTATATGCTGTAATCCTTCAAAATAATACTTACCGCTGTTGCTCTTTATCAGCTCAGGAGGATTATTGGTCCTGGTTACGCTGAACCTTATCTTCACCCTGCCAAGATAAAAGAATAACTTTACTTTTATTCTTTCATCCTCACCTATTCTCTTCATATAAGGAACGAGCCACCTCAGACACTCTGCAACGGCAAGAGCAACTACGCCCTCGTCTGCCTCCAGTCCAATACAATAATTCGACATAGTGGGAGCTATTATCCTATCTATCACACCCGTTTCCTTGCCTATACGTTTTATTATGTTTATGATATCTACGGCCTTTTCCCGCTTACCGCCATAATTTCGGTATATGGTGGATAAGTTGCCAAAGCCTGCTCTTTTTCGGATAATATTTTTATATAATGAGTTTATGGTATCAAATTTCTCATCGGATATATGTCCCTTTAAGGAATAGAGGTCAGCCATGGACTCTTCCAAAGGAATCTCTTCCTCAACTCTGGCCCAATCGGCCATAGGGTCTATGGAATAAGGAATGGTAACGGAGGAGCTTCCTAATGGGCCGATAGTCTTAAAAGCAATCAGACGGACGCTACCCATAACAATAGGCGTAAGTAACGCCTTACGGGAAGAAAGCTTACCGATTAAACAAATCTCTCTGGGCAGGCCATATTTCCACAATTCTTCAACGATTATATCCCACGGTTCAGCACATACCGCGCCTATACCCTTTGAATATATGGAAATACCCCACGCTGCTCTGGCCGCAGGATTGGAGTAAATTGAAAGTCCTGACATATCAAGAACCGCAACGGGTGTGGCGCATCTATCGTAAACCAAAGATAGCTGACGTATATGTTTTAACAGTCTGACACGGGATATTTGCCTGAATATTCCGTTATCTGCATCTAATTTCATAACTTCTCCCTTTGATTTATAGATAATGTTTTTATAGGATATAGAAAAAGAACGACTCTGTCGAGTCGTTCTTTTGGTGGGGGAAGGTGGATTCGGACCAC
>JAZQLP010000127.1:0-2136 GCA_045542755.1 Eubacteriales bacterium | reverse complement strand
ATATGGAAAAATGAACGAGCTCATTTTTCCATATTTCTCTTTGTGGGGGCTTTTGCCTTTTCGTTCTCTTTGTCTTTTTAAAGTTTCTTTGCTACTTTCTTTTCAAAGAAAGTAGGTTAGTCCCATTCCGATAAACTGTAATTTAACGTATGTTATTCAGGCTCGGTTTTTGTAAGGGCTTCGTCAACAACGCAATACGGCGCGGCTCTCTTGACAAGGGGGCGGGTCTGCTGTAGAATAGTGAAAAAGGGAAGGAGGGCGAAAATGGATATAGAAAAGAGCGGGACCGTGTTTTTTACAGGTCACAGAGCTATACCAAGAAAAGATGAAGCTCTCCTTATGAGCGAGCTTTATTCTGCTGTCGGCTTATATATTGTGAAGGGATACGATACCTTTATCTGCGGCGGTGCCGTTGGGTTTGATACTATGGCAGCGGAATGTGTTTTATCCTTTAGAGAAAGATTTCCCCATATAAAGTTAATCCTTGCGCTCCCCTGCCGCGATCAGACGGTTAAATGGGAAAGCCTTTCGGATATAGCGAAATATAAGGACATTCTGGGGCAGGCAGACTGCGTTGAATACGTAAACGATTTTTATTTTGACGGCTGTATGCACCAGCGAAACCGATGGATGGCAGACAGGGCAGCCGTTTGCATAGCCTACCTTAAAAGCAAAAGAGGCGGTACCGCATATACTTATAAATACGCCGCCGAAAAGGGCCTTGAAATGCTGAATCTTTATGATAAGATGGAGGACGGACAGCTTTCATTTTGTTAATTATTTGTTACTGCCCTTTACAAAGGCGGGGCAAATTATTATAATATCAAAGTAAAATAAACAAAGAAAGGTACATAACAATGGCAGAATTTTTCAACAGAATTTTCAGTGCTCAGACAATTCATTCCATTCTCAGCTTTTTGTCAAGCACAGGAATCAAGCTTCTCGTTTCTCTTATTATTTTCCTTGTAGGATTTAAGCTTGTAAACGTTCTCATTAAAAAAATGAGAAAGGGCAAGTGGCTCTCCAAGATCGATGACTCCGTAAGAAGCTTCCTTACAAGCTTCCTCAGTATCGGCCTCAAGGCTGTTCTTCTTATCACTATCGCCGCATATCTTGGCGTTCCCATGTCTTCTATGGTAGCGCTTGTTGCCAGTGCCGGTGTTGCTATCGGTCTTGCTCTTCAGGGCGGTCTTTCCAATATTGCAAGCGGAATTATGATAATCATCTTCCGTCCCTTCGCTTACGGCGATTTTATCGACTGTGCAGGTCAGATGGGAAGCGTTGATTCCATCGGTATATTCCACACAACTCTTGCAACAGGTGATAACAAGAAGGTAGTTATCCCCAACAGCGTTCTCACAAGCCAGACTCTCGTGAACTACTCCGCAGAGAAGACACGCCGCGTTGACCTTGAGTATACTGCTGCTTACGAGTGCGACATCGATAAGGTAAAGGCTATCATCCTTGATACTGCAAAGGCTATTCCCGAGGCAATGAAGCTCAATGAGAAGAAGCCCATTGAAGTAATGGTAGTATCCCACGATGCAAGCGCTATCAGATACCGTATCCGTATCTGGTGCGAGGCGGCTGATTACTGGACCATTGCATTCGCTATGAACGAAAACGTTAAGAAGGCATTTGATAAAGAGGGCATCGAGATTCCCTACAACAAAATGGACGTTAACGTTATTAATAAGTAATAATTGAAAAGCAAAAGAAAATCCTTGCAGATCCGAATCCGGATTTGCAAGGATTTTCTGTTTTGATGTTTAAATTCGGATTTAACGGGGAGAGAGCTTTTGGCGAACGCCCGTCCGTATGTCATCCTGAGCGGAGCAAACAATCCGGTGAATTGTTTGCGAAGTCGAACCATCCCTTAGGATGGTGCCCTCCACAGAGGGCAGGATCTACGAAAAATCTTTGATAGCGCCTATCAAATATCGTAGATCCCGCTGACGCGCCCTCCCGGCGCATATACTCAACTTAAATTCTGCATTTGCAATAGCGCGCGCGAAGATAGCTGATTATTAAAGTTTATCTTTCGTTATTCTTCGCGCAGGGTCAGGGTTCGACTTCGTAAAACACCGCACTGTGGTGTTTTACTTCGCTCAGGATGACGCGTAATTGGCGCTTCGC
>JAZQLP010000126.1:0-2582 GCA_045542755.1 Eubacteriales bacterium | reverse complement strand
GGAAGGGGGGTTAGATTTCTGGATATACACTTCTATCTGAACGAAAGTATTGACGGGTACCGAATAATACTGTTCTCCGCCGTTTACTTCCACTATGCAGTCGTTTTTAAAGAATCTGAGTGAGAATTCTGTTCCGTCGGTGATGTCGTAGGTTGGAGATGCGGGGAGATAGGGGGATTCAAGCAATCTTCTCCACTGGTCAAATAAAAGCATTGCGCCAAATGCCTCGTCGGGTATGACTGTATATTGATTTGAGGCAGTCATAAGCTTAAGCTCGTGATAAGAGGACATCTTTGCCTTAATATCTGCCGATGCTGATGAAATAGTCTTTATTATGTATTCCCGAACATCGGTTACAACTTCTGGAGGGTAGTTGTAGTATACGGCGTTTCCGTTAAAAATAACAACACTGACATTGGAGGCTTCGTATAAGGATATAGTTACGTTATCCCAAGCCGTAATGGTGGTAGTGGGGTTTTCTGTTGCAGGATAGAAATCTATTTCTGTCCAGCTTGTGGGGGAGAGAGCCGCGGAAAGACCTGAGCCTGCGGCAATGTAGTCGCTATAGTAGGGGGAGTTGTAAAAAACCTCTTTTGTCTGGCTTATAAGAGAACTTAAGTCTTCGGCGGTGAGGGTGGTGTTGTCGGATATAAAGGTGGCTATCTCGTTGGCGATAACCGTTTGAGTTTTATAAACTCTGGTACTTGCTCCGTCTGATATTTTGACGTGCTTTGAGTCAAAAAGGGTTACCGTATATCCGCTTTCTATGGTGAACGTTACCTTCTCTTTTCCCTTGGGCTTTTCGGAAGTAGCTTCCCATGTTCCGGGACTGAGAATAGTAAACATGTCGGGCATATTCTTAATCTGAATATCGTTGCCGTCAACGTTTACCGAGATTATGGGTAAAGAAAGCATTGCCGTTATGGCGTTATCCTTTGATAAACGGCTACCCTTATCTTCGGTGATGTTATTCATGTTTTTTGTTAAGCTTAAGATTAAGGCTATAACTATACCAATAACAAGCAACGCCGATACTGCGGTCAGAATGTCCGACCGCTTTTTCAGAGCCTTCATTTTTACCTGCAACTTATGTCTTTTTGCTTTTTCTTTTCGTAACTGTTCGTCGGGTGTGAGATGCTTCTTCTCCATAAAGTTCCTTCATTCCTTTCGTCAAAAGGCTTGGTTGTGTGTTGTTTAAAAGGTATGTACTTTCCCGCAAAGACGGCATTCCGCTTCCATGCCTTCTTCTACGGTTATTCCTTGAGATTCAAATATCGCTCTTAATTTTCTCTTCGAGCAGGTGCAACCGTAGACTATGGGCGTTTGTGTTTGTTTTACCATTTCGGCCACGTCTTCTGGCTCTTTCTGTGCTTCAGCAAGGGCAATTTCCAGTATTTGCTTCTTGTCTTTGAGTTCTGCTTTGACCTGCTCGGTCGTGTTTACGTCGTGTCCAGGCAGATATTCGCAAAGGTACATCTGGGATTCTTTTCCGTAATTTATCTTTATTGCGGCCTTTGTTTGGGCGCTGTTTATAAAGTATGCCAAGGCAGCGTTTTCAGGTGTATCTGCCGTTACGGTACTCTGATAATCGCCTCTAACGTAGAGTCTTATTCCAACTGTAAGAAGATAGTTTCCGTCGGTGAGAGGATCTGCGGGCTTTAAGTCTGCATAGCCTCTGAGTCTTCCGTCGGTTTCGCAAAACGCGGTGGCAACCTTACCTCCCGTGGGAGCCTTTAAAGACACGAAAACGCTGCCTTCATCGTCCTTAATCTCTGATGCGAGGGCAGCGGCCAACATTGCGGAAAAGGTAAAAAGCTCCCGTTCCGTGGAGTCAAAATTGCGTATGGCTGATATTTCGTCTATAACTTCTCCAAGAAAGGTTCTCCGTACGCGGATATTTCGGTTATATATATAGGTTTCGTTTCTGTCCATGGTTATGCAAGAGTTTCCTTTCGGTAAATAAAGACCGTCCTTTCACCTCTGTTCCAGGAATATCTTCCAATATAGGTAAAAGGAGTGTCTGACATCATTGCTTTGATTTCTTTGTTTGTATAGAATCTTTCATTAACGGTGGTATCGGCCGTTACTCTGCCCTCCTCTGTAAAGCATTCTGCACGGAGGACGGTGGTCATGTTAGGCTTATTGAATCTTCCCTTGTAGAGCAGCACCGCGTCATCCTCATAGGAATAAACGGTACGGGAGGAACGCTTGAATTCGGTCTCAGTTTTGGTGTCAAATACAAAAAAACCGTTAGGTTCTGTGAAGTTGTATATTCTTCTGAAAAATTCTGCAAGCTCGTCTTTCTGAAGGTGGTTTACCGTATCAAGACAGCACATTACAAGGTCGTACGCTCTGTAGAGATCTATCTCGGGCAAGCTTTGAAGTATAAAGCGACATTCTGCAAGCTCGGGCTTTGAGGATGCTTCAGAAAGCATATATGGAGAAATATCTACTCCCGTACAGTCAAAGCCTTCTTCAACAGCCGCTTGCATAAGAGAGCCTGTGCCGCACCCGCAATCAAGGGCGGCACAGTCTCCAAATGGAAATTCAACGTAAGGGGAGAGGGCTTCTTTTATTCTTTT
>JAZQLP010000125.1:0-2542 GCA_045542755.1 Eubacteriales bacterium | reverse complement strand
GTCAAAGCTTGCGCAGGCAGGTGACATATAAACTCTATCGCCTTTATCTGCATATCCGTAAGCCTTTGTAACAGCCTCTTCCATAGAGTAAGCTTTATCAATAATAAGATTAGGATTATAATCCTTGTCAGCCTTAACAGCCGCCGCTATCTTATCACCGGTAGCACCGTACAGCACGAGGGCTTTCACTTTTTTATTGATATAAGGAGCAATAGGATCAAAAGGAACCTTTTTATCATACCCTCCGGCAATAAGAACGATGGGCTTTTCCTGACTCTTAAGGCAGGCAATGGCCCTGGTAGGAGATGTTGCGATGGCATCGTTATAAAAATCAACGCCGTTAAAGGTTCGCACGTACTCCATTCTATGTTCGACGCCGCCAAATTCCTTTGCCAATATCTTTATGGTTTCAACGGAAACCATACCCCAGACAGTAGCGATAGCAGTAAGATAGTTTTCTGCATTATGATCGCCAACAAGACGGATATCTGCCTTATTCATTATGATATGATCTGTATCGCCGTCAGTATAGCAAAGATTACCGTCGGAATCAAGATACGCACCTACTGGAACACGTTCCTTCATTGAAAACCAACGGACTGTGCCTTTTGCTTCGTCAGCTATACTTTTGGTTATGGGATCGTCATAATTAAGCACCAAAAGTCCGTCAGACGATTGTTTCTTATATATCATCTTCTTCGACTCGATATACTCATCCATTCCAGTATGCCAGTCAAGGTGATTTGGGGTAATATTCTTTATTACCGCAATATCAGCACTCTCATCCATAGCGTGAAGCTGGAAAGACGACAACTCAACAACAGCAAAATCTTCAGTTTTAACATCCCTTACTATGGGGAGCAGTGGTATTCCTATATTACCGCCCAAATGGCACTTATATCCACTGTTTTTAAGCAGGTTATATATGAGCGTTGTGGTAGTTGTTTTTCCGTCGCTGCCGGTAATTGCAATTTTTTTACAGGGAGCAAGTTTAAAAAATAACTCCATTTCTGAGGTTATTATTGCACCTTTTTCTTCTGCGGCAAGAATCTCAGGCTTATCTTTTCGAATCCCTGGAGTCTTTATAATAATATCCCCGTCAATATCGGACAAATAGTCCTCTCCCAAAGAAAGCTTTACACCCTGCTGCTCATATTTTAATATCTCTTCACCTAATTTTTCCTTAGGCTTTTTATCGCAAATTTTAAGATTTACTCCGTAGGATAACAAAATATCCACTAACGGTCTGTTAGATACTCCGTATCCTATAAGGGTTACACTTTTACCCTTTAAATTCTGAAAATAGCTCTCAGCATTCATGCTTTGCACCGCCGTTTCAAATATTTTTAATAACGGTTATTATCATGGGATTTCTCTTGGTCTGCTCAAAAATATATTTTGAAAGCTCATCTTTAACGTTATTCTTGGCAGAATGTAACCAATCCTTCGAATATTCTCGACAACTGTCAAAAATAACTTCCTCAACCAAGGTCTTAAGAGCAAGATTCAAGGTCTGATTCTCTTTAAGATAAGCAAAGCCCCTAGTGATGATTTCAGGCTCAGACATTAAAGATCTGGTATACTCATCCACAACAGCAACAACGACCACCAGGCCGTCCTGAGAAAGATGCTTTCTGTCACGCAAAATAACGTTACCTACGTCGCCGACGCCAAGACCGTCAACCAATACCTTACCCGAGGGAACGGTGCCTACAACCTTTATAGTTCTGGAATCCAATTCTATAATATTTCCGTTATCGGCTACAACTACTCTTTCAGAGGGTATGCCCATTGATCTGGCAAGCATACCGTGCTTCTTTAAATGGCGGAGTTCACCGTGAACAGGAATAAAATATCTGGGCTTGGTAAGAGCCATTATGAGTTTGAGTTCTTCCTGGCAAGCGTGTCCCGAAACGTGTACCTCCGCAAAGCTTTCGTATACAACGTCGGCACCTGATTTAAACAGCTCGTTAACTACCCTGTTTACTAACTTCTCGTTACCGGGAATTGCATGGGATGAAAGAACCACCAAGTCACTTGTGGTTATTTCTATAGTCTTATGCTCAGAATACGCCATTCTGTAAAGGGCCGACATGGGTTCACCCTGGCTTCCGGTAGTAATGATAACCATCTTTTCCGGAGGATATTTATTGACGTTATTTATATCGACAATAACGTTTTCGGGAATATCCATGTATCCTAAATTACGGGCAACGTCCAGTATGGTTACCATACTGCGCCCTACAACCGCTACCTTACGTTTGTAAGCTATGGCAGTATCTATAATCTGCTTAACACGGTCAACGTTAGACGCAAAGGTAGCAACGATTATACGCTGTTTATCTGCTCTACGGAATATTAAATCAAGACTTTCGCCAACCTTACGCTCACTCATGGCAAATCCGGGGCGTTCCACGTTAGTTGAATCCATCATAAGAGCAAGTAAGCCATCGTTACCGATTTCACCGAGGCGAGCCAGGTCGATCATTTCCCCCTGGATGGGAGAAACGTCTATTTTGAAGTCACCCATGTGGAGTATAGT
>JAZQLP010000124.1:0-9657 GCA_045542755.1 Eubacteriales bacterium | reverse complement strand
CTGCCTGCGCAAGCTTTGACAGATATACTAATTTCGAGTATTGCGGAAGAGATTTTAAGGACAAAGTAAACAATATAGAGAAATATTTATAAAACAAATGAAAGGCTGTGAATAAAGCGTATGACTGCAAAAATCAAGGATTTTCGCGAAATTCTCATTCCTCATTCAGATTGTGGACACGAAAGAGAATACGCTGAAATGATGGCTGAAAAGCTTAGGGCGTATACGGATGCCGATAAGGTTACCGTGGATCCCATGAATAACGTTATTGCGTACATAGGCGATCTCGACAAGTATACCATAATGCTTGAGGCCCACATAGACGAGATATCTTTAATTGTTCATGATATTACCGAAGACGGCTTTCTTCGTGTAAAGAATGTTGGAGGTGTTGACCGTAGAACCCTGCCTTCTTCAGAGGTGTTGGTAAACGGATTACCTGGTATAGTGTGCAATACTCCTCCTCATTTGTCAACTGATCCAAGAAAGGTTCCTGAATACGAGGACCTTTACATAGATCTTGGACTTTCTGCTGATGAGGTAAAGAAGGTTGTTAAAATAGGTGACCGCGTATATTCTACTGCTGGTATAGTTGAGCTTCAGAACGGAAGAGTAGCAGCCAGGGCTCATGACGATAGAATATGCGCTTACTCAATACTGACTGCTTTGAAGAAACTCTCCACCTATATAAAGAACGGTAGTCTTGATTGTTGCATCGCTGTTCTTTTTGCTACACAGGAGGAATTGGGTTCAAGAGGTGCAAAAGTTGGTACTTATACGATAGATCCCGACGAGGCTCTTGTTCTTGACGTTACACTTGCTGCAGAGCAGGCTGTAAAAAGCTCCATAAAGGTAGGGGAAGGCCCTGTTATTGAACGTTCCGGATATTTTGACAGACAGATGGTTCGTGACCTTTGTAATATTGCGAAGGAAAAGAATATAAAATATCAGAATGACGTTTCTGTCCGTTCGGGCGGTACCGATGCTGCTGCTGTACATATGACTTGCGCTTACGTTTCCACAGTTCTGATTTCTTTACCCTTGCGTCATATGCATACTCCTTACGAGGTTATTGATATTGCTGACGTTGAGGGTACGGCATCACTTATGGCAGAATATATAAAGTTTAAATTTAAAAAGAGCGCGAAAAGCAAAAAGGAGGGTAAATAATAATGGAACTCCTTAAGAAAATCTGCGATATTAACGGCGCATCAGGCGAAGAAGAATACGTAAGAGATTATATTAAAAGCCTTATTGAAAAGCGTTGTGATACTTACATAGACAAAGTAGGTAATCTTATAGCCTTTAAAAAAGGCCGCAAAACTCCGTCTCAAACAGTACTGTATGCTGCCCATATGGATGAAGTCGGCTTTATGGTGAAGAAAATAGAGGACGATGGAACGATTGTCCTTGATTCTATCGGCGTATCTCCTTGCGTAGCGGGTGCAAAGTATATTAAAATCCGTTCCACAAAGAATCCGCAGAAGCCTGTTTGGGTAAACGGTGTTATAGCACTCGACCCCATACATCATCTTAAGCTCGAGGAGAGAAGCATTGTTCCTGCTTTTACGGAGCTTCGCGTCGATCTTGGCACTACAAACAAAGAAGAAACTGAGGCTTTGGTTGAGCTTGGTGATTACGCATATTTTGAGAATAATTTTGGTAAGCTTGGCAATCTGATAAAGTCAAAGGCCCTTGACGATAGAGTAGGTTGCTACGTTATGATCAAGATGATTCTTTCTGATGACTTGGAATACGATTCCTGGTTTGCTTTTACCAGAAGAGAAGAAATAGGTATTTCGGGTGCTGACGCAGTCGCATACTCTCTCAAACCTTATCTTACTTTTGTTTTGGAGGGTACTACTGCAGGAGATATTCCCGGTACCGACGAAACAAATAAGGTTTGTAAGGTAGGAAATGGCCCTGCAATTTCCTTTATGGACAGAATGACCATGTATGACCCCTATCTTGTAGAAAAGCTTGTGGGTATCGCCAGGGAAAATAATCTCAATTGGCAGTACAAATCTTTCGTTTCCGGAGGTAACGATGCTGACGGATTCCAGAGAACCGGCGCAGGCGGACGAGTTCTTGCCATATCCTTGCCCTTACGATATATACATTCACAGTTGTGTGTAGGTTCATTCGACGATATTAACGGTATGCTGGCGCTTTGCCATGCGGCAGACAAAAACCTTGAAACATTTTTTGAGGAGGAATAAAACAATGGATTTTAATGTTTATGATATAATGAAAGAGCTTAATACTTACGTTTCTCCTTCGGGACACGAGCGTAAAGAACTTAAGTTTGTAAAGGAAGCGATTGCTCCTTACTGTGACGATCTTTATTTCGATGCTCTTGGTAACCTTATTGCTGTAGTTGGACAGAATAAGGGGGAAAAGGTAATGTATTCCGCTCATGCGGACACTATTGGATTTATTGCCTATGCCTTTGACGATAAGGGCTTTGTAAAAGTAAGCAATCTTGGCGGTATTAACATTAAAACCGTTGCGGGATGCCGTGTAAGATTCGAAAACGGTGTTGATGGTATTCTTTATTATGAGATGGGCGAAGGGGCTACGACTCTTCAGACCTGTTACGTAGATATTGGTGCGACCTCAAAAGAAGAGGCTGAGAGAATGATAAACATCGGTTCAGCTTGTTCCGTAGTTGGAGATATCTTCCTTATGGGCGAAAATAAGGATATGATAGCCGGTCCTTTCCTTGATGACCGTATTGCCGTTGCTATTCAGATGATAGCAATTAAAGAACTCTACGAGGAAAAGGCAAATCTCAAAAATGAGGTTTATTTCGTATTTTCCGTTCAGGAAGAACTGGGTATTAGAGGCGCTGGTACCGCAGCTTACGGTATAGCCCCCAAATATGGTGTTGCTATAGACGTTTGTACTGTATCTGATACTCCCAAGTCAGGACATCTTTCCCAGAAATTGGGTGGCGGTGCTTGTATAAAAATTATGGATGCTTCAGTCTTCTGTCATGAGTCTATGGTTGCATTCTTGAGAAAAACCGCAGAGAATAACGGTATTAAATGGCAGAGTGAAATACTCTTTGCAGGCGGTACCGATGCCGGCGCTATCCACAAGGCAAGAGGTGGCGTTTATACCGGTGCCATTTCCATTCCCACAAGATATATCCATTCTCCCAACGAAGCGGCACTTATGAGTGACTGCCGTGAGATAATCAATCTTGTAAAGGCTTCCGTTCAGGTTGGCTTTTCTGTTGAAGAATAATATTATTGACGAGGAATATCCATATGATAAGAAAAGCGAACGAAATGGCAATGGAAAACCGCGAGCATATGCGTGACGGAGAAGGTACGGTTGTTGTTACTCAGGCATTTGCTAATGAGGAAATGACTTCCAAGACCCGCCTCTGCGCAAAGCTTACCCTTGTAAAGGGTGCATCAATCGGTATACATACCCATCTTGATGAGGATGAGATATATTATATTCTCTCAGGAAGAGGTATTGTTGACGATACGTTGACTCAAACTGAAGTTGGCGTAGGAGATGCAGTTCTTACGGGTAATGGCGAAAGCCACAGTATTTCCAATCCTTTTGATGAAACTCTGGAACTTCTTGCTGTGGTTATCAAATACTAAAACAAATTAACTTTTATAAACGGCTTTTGAATTATTATTCAGAAGCCGTTTATTTTTTTATATTAAGGGAAAGATAGCTGTAAAACAATATACAAAAAGCGGTAACGGATACTATGAGCAGAGAAAAAACAAATCTTATCAAACGGTACCTGACGGGGCTGTTAAACGTTAATACGAGAAGTTCAAGTACACCTCAAAATAATACGGTCACGGGTGATATCAGCGGTAATCTTGAAGTTGACAGCAATGTGATAATGACAAGATTCAAGAATGATAGCCTGCTTAAGACACGAGATATTATAAGTAGCGGCCTTAATCCAATCGTTGGCAAAACCTTCTTTTTTGACGGTATGTCAAACGACATTATGATTGCCAGCGATTATATAAGACCCATTGTTCAATATACGGGAGAACGAAAACCGATTGAATATATTGCGGCAAATATTATTTTCGGTAGCGACGTAAAACTTACCGACAAAATTGATGACCTCATTGCAGGTATTCTTGGGGGCAATGCGGTTTTCATTTTTGAGGGCGAGAAAAAGGGTCTAATAGCCGATACGAAGATGCTCAAAGTAAGATCTGTGTCGGAGCCCGAAAATGAAAAGGTGATAAAAGGGTCTCATGAAGGATTTATTGAGGATCTGGTAGGGAATATAGGGCTGATAAAAAAGCGTATCCAGAGTAGCGACTTTAAAGCAGAATTTGTTTCTGTTGGGCGAAAGACAAATACTCAGGTAGCCTTGTGCTATATAGACGGTTTGTGCGATAAGAATCTTTTGAATGATATAAAAAAACAAATATCGGCTATTGATATTGACGGGGTATTGGATAGCAATTATCTTACAGAACTTATTTCTTCCCAGTCAATGTCCCCCTTTCCCATGATGGGGACTACAGAGCGTCCTGACGGAGCTGCAGGAAAAATTCTTGAGGGGCGTATCGCAATCATAGTAAACGGAAGTCCCGAAGTCCTTACTCTTCCTTATCTTTTTATAGAGAATTTTCAGTCTCCCGAGGACTATTACGTAAGTAATATATATGCTTCTTTTGTTCGTATTTTAAGAATAATATCATTTTTTCTTACCGTTTTCTTACCTGGGGCCTTCGTGGCTATATTAACCTATCACACTCAGATAATCCCCATAGAGCTTTTATTGTCAATAATAGCTACACGGGAGGGTGTGCCCTTTTCAACAGTAGTAGAGTGTGCGTTGCTTATATTGGTTTTTGAAATAATCAGGGAAGCGGGGATTCGAGTGCCGTCAAGTGTGAGTCAGCCCTTAAGTATAGTTGGTGCGATAGTTTTAGGAGATGCGGCCGTAAACGCCAGATTCGTCAGCTCTACAATGGTAATTATTGTGGCAATGACAGCTCTTTGCGGACTCATGAATACCAGACTAAAGAGTGCTGTGATTGTGTTTAGGCTTGCCATTCTTCTTTTAGGTACCTTGCTCGGTCTGTATGGCGTAATATTGAGTTTCTTGTTTATGTGTATAATGATCCTCGGTATGGAAAGTTTTGGGGTAAAATATACCGATTACAGTATATTTGAAAGCCGTCAAAATAAAAAAGATATTTTTATACGGGCTTTATGGTCAAAAATGATTACGCGACCAAGAAGAATATCCCAAGACAAGATACGGCAGAAAAGCGGAGGGGTAAAATGATAAAGAAAATAGTGTTATCTATATTGCTATTTTTGTCGCTTTTCAATATGACTGGGTGCTACGATTACAAGGATATTGAAGAAAGCTCTCTTGTTGCAGGAATAGCCATTGATAAGGGTGCAGCGGGATATGAAGTTACGGCGGAAATTTTATCAATGAAATCCCAATCTTCATCAGAGGCTACGCCGAATCCTGTGGTGATTACTAAGACCGGAGAAACAGTCGCGGGTGCCTTGGAAAAAATTGTAAGTACAAATGTGCGACAACTGTATTTTGGCCATTGTGCCGTAGTCTTATTAAGCAAAGACGTGGCCGAAGAGGGGATACGCGACTTTGTCGATTTCTTCTTCCATGATAACAGAATAAACGTTTCTCTTGATATGGTCGTTGTAAAGCAGGACAAGGCTTCAGACGTTTTTAAATGTACCCCCACAAGGGCAAATCTCGTGTCTTTTGATGTTTCAAAGGCACTTAAAGAAACCGCCAAAGAAAACTCAACTACTACCAGTATAAAGGTGTATGAGTGTATCAATGCTATGGAAAATCCGGGAGGAGAGGCTTATTTACCTTCAATAACCTTTGATGATGATAACGGAGAGCAACGATTTTCCATATCCGGTATATCCGTGTTTAAGGATGATAAGCTCATAGGTTTTCTCTCTGAAGAGGAAAGTTTATACTTTCTTATGCTTACAGATGACCTTAAAGACGGTTCTCTGGAAATTGAGATGTCAGAGGGGAATTATCTGCACTTTAACATTTTGTCCGATAAAATAAAGGTAAAGCCAAAGAAGGATAATGAAACACAAATAGGTATCGATGTAAAACTCTCTTTATCGATGATGAGAATCCCCAAAGATATAAACTTTCAGGACTCTTCCACAGTAAAGGAATATGAGGAAACTATCGCTCTTAAAATAAAAGAAAAACTACAGAGCTGTATACAGAAAATCAAGGTAGGATATCGGAGTGATATTCTTTCTTACGGGTACCTTTTATACAAGGAATCTCCGTCGGTGTTCAGAGATATATCGTCAAAAAACGGAGAATATATTGATGCCCTTGATTTTGATATAAAAGTTACGGTTGAGTTGCAAAGCAGTGGACTATCCGATCTGCCCATAACCAACGAGGAATAGCGTATGGAAAAACGAAGACAAAAACATCTTGCCGCTTTGACATTTATTTTAATGACCGCAATGCTGCCTATTTTGGGGAGCCATACCCAGGCGGGAAAATATTATTACATTTCTATCGGTGTGGCCGGAATACTGTTTATACCTTTTTTGCTAATTATATTGCGAATAGCTGATCTCTCCCGAGAGCATGGTAATGTGTTTGAATATTTGTGTAAAACAAATGGCTTTATAGGGAGAAGATTTGCGGGGGTATACGGGACCTACGCACTTACCACGGCTATAACTTCTTTACGTACTGTAGGCGAAGAGATTAAACTTACCTCGCTGTTTAATACACCGCTGATAGTTTTGTTTCTGTTTATGTCGGTGCTATATCTTTATATTATTAGTAAAGGATATAGGGTTTTAGGACATTTTTCTGCCTTGTATGCGCCCATATTGGTAGTAAGTATAATAGCATATGTTCTGTTAAGTGTGAGTAGGTTCGAATTTGGTAATTTTGAGCCAATCAATTTGTCCGATATGGATAATATCGTAATTTCTACTGCTGAAAGCATAACGGGATTTTTCGGTGATACGGTTCTGGTACTCTTTGTGTGCGGAATGAACAATAAAAAGGAAAAAGCAGAGCCCTTAAGAAAAAGATATTTTATCTTGGCCTACGCTTTCGCATTCTTATGTCTTTTAGTTACGGTATTGAACTCATTGTTGGTAATAGGCGGGGAAGCACTTAACAAGCTGTATTTCCCTCACTACGTTACTGTGTCCTTGATAAATCTCGGATTCGTAGCCCGTCTTGAAACTGTTGTGGATATTTTATATTTTATTGCGCTGAACGTTAAAATTGCATTTTCTCTTTACTGTGCGGCAAAAGGTTTTGTCTATCGTTTTAATAGAATAAAGGTATTAGAGTCATACACTAAATATATTAATATCGGTGCCTGCTTGGTTTGTGCTGTAGTTGCTGCATTCGGATTTGACTCTATTCGTAAATTCTTTGCTTATATAGAGTTTTATCGCTACGGTGGCCCCTTTATGATTCTCATACTGTTAGGCTTATGGATAACAACGGAAATAGTAGCAAGAAGAGGGAGGATAAACTCTATTAAAGAGGGGAAACTTCCTTCAGCGGGGTAACAGTGTATGACCCTGTAGTAATAAAACTGGTTCAGAGGTTAAAAATGATTTATAGGGTCAGTTCGAAATTTTTGAATACAGAGTCGGCACAGAGAGCTGCACAAAGGATAAACAGAATTTCCGATGGGATATACGAAATCAGACTTGATTATCGAAGTGAGAAGGAAAACGATAATGTTTTATATGTACAAAACAATAGGGCAGATCTGCCTCTCGGCTACGGTATTAAATCGCGATATTCAAACCCGTTGAACTCTTTGTCGTCTATACCATACGGGGAGGAACCCCAAGAATGTTATATGGCGGTGTACTGTAAGCATGAAGTAAACGATCTTGTATCTCAAGCTATAATAAACAGTGGAGGATACGATATATCCGCAAACGAAGAAAAGTTGCTGTGATGAGAAAATATCTATAAATTTGGAGGGAAAATATGTTTTTGATGAAGAAAAGAAGATGCGGTTTTGTAGGAGGAATGATTTTGGGCGCTGTTGTCGGTTTGTCTGTTGGCGTCGGCATTTTAATGACAAACAGAACCGTAAGAAAAGAAGTAAACAGAGAGTTTGCCAAAGCAAAACATACTTGCATGGATTGGCTTGATTATATGAATTAAAAATATGGGCTATCAACAGCGATAGTCCATATTTTTTATATTTAAGAATTCGAATAATTGGTAAACCCCCTTTACAAACGGAAGAAAATGTGATATAATGTACAATAGTTTACAGTTTCTCATGTTTTATAATAAAAACGGAGGTAAGAAAAATGAGCAACAGACCTAAATTTCTCATGTACAGAGGCAAACCCCTCGTTCGTTTTGAAAATATTATTTTTTACGGCAGTCTTGCTGATAAATATATTATCATGATGCAGGTTCTTGACAGTGAGCCCTATGCCGGTCAGGATATAACCAAGGCAACTAAGGTTGCAATTCAGCTTCAGCTTAACGGTGACGACGTAAAAGACCGCATCGTAAAGGAAACAGTAAAGCCCGGAATGGCTCCCGCTATGGAGATTGCTACCGTTTGGCTTGAAAGAGCGCTGAAGGAAGCGTAAAGTATTGAAAGACCGTATCATTTAAGATACGGTCTTTTTGATTTTTATAAGCAAAACGATATAAAACCTTCTATTGACATGGATTAGAAAATTTGCTATACTTAATTACAGAGATAATGGGGGGTATAATAATGCAGTATGTTGTTTCTATATTTTTATGTGTTATTTTGTTCGCTTTGTTGTTCGTACTCTATAAAACAAACACCTTTATTAATAAGAATCGGTATTGTCCAAATTGCGGCACAAAATTGCTCAGAGGTAAAGAAAGGGAAAAGACTGACTTCGTTCGCATCAATAAGACATGGTTTTTCGGGAATGCTTACAGAATCTATATTTGTTTGAAATGCCCTAATTGCGAATATAAACTTGTTATGCGTGATCTTGATAATGGTAATTAAAGTAGAAATTAGCCGCACCTTTTGGTGCGGCTTTTGTACTTATTATTCTTTTTTCTCTTTTTTCTTTTTGGGAGGCCAAATCATTCCCTTATATACGCCGGGGTCGGAACCGGGAATCTTTGTAGCGCCACATACTTTTTCATAAAATTCAGCAGGGCCAACAGAACCGATTACACAGTAACCGTATCCCAGATCTCTTGCTCCGTGAAGAGCAGCCAATAAAAGAGCCTTACCAATACCTTGGCCTCTTTCTTCTTTTGCTACGCCGGTAGGACCGAAAAAGCCCTTTACGGTAGCATCGATACAGGCAAAGCCAATGGGCTTACCGCCTCTTTCCGCAATCCAAATGCTCTTGGGATTGTTAAAGAAAGAGTTTTCTGCTTCACCTGCCCAAGCTGGGCCAAAAGTTTCAAGTATCCACTGGATAACACCGTAGTTTTCAGGGCCAATGGGCTTTCTGATTGCGATGCCGAGCTTCTCCATTTTCTCTATTTCAGGATAGAGGGGAGGAAGATCGAAAAGTTTTACCAACATATCCATATTGAGTTACCTCCGAAATGTGTCTTTTACAAGGTAATTATATTATAAAATTCGCCTAAAGTCAACAGTTTTTAGAAAATGTTTGAAAATTCTGCTT
>JAZQLP010000123.1:0-5256 GCA_045542755.1 Eubacteriales bacterium | reverse complement strand
AGACCGCCGTCAATGTGGTACATGGAGAGAAGCTCTGCTGCGTTACTTGCGTTCATAGAACCGCCGTACTGAATGGTGGTAGCAAGAGCGCACTCTTCTCCGAAGAGTTCTTTTATAACGTTTCTGATGATGCCGCAAACTTCGTCAGCCTGTGCAGCGGTAGCGGTTTTGCCTGTACCGATTGCCCAAACGGGTTCGTAAGCGATAATAACGTTCTTCATGCACTTGGGGCAAAGACCCTGAAGAGCGATCTTGGTCTGCATAGCTACAACTTCTGCGGTGATGCCCTGTT
The DNA here is from genome assembly GCA_045542755.1 of Eubacteriales bacterium. GTDB lineage: Bacteria > Bacillota > Clostridia > Oscillospirales > UBA644 > JAZQLP01. Next base: position 4,964 of record JAZQLP010000123.1, on the reverse strand, counting down.
CGCGCTGTTCGAGATATTCGCCTACGCAAAGAATGGGCTTAAGACCTGCTTCGAGAGCGGTGTGCATCTTCTTGTTAACGGTAACGTCGGTTTCGTTAAAATATTGTCTTCTTTCGCTGTGGCCGATAATAACGTATTCAACGCCGAGATCCTTGAGCATAGAAGCGGAGATTTCGCCGGTGAAAGCGCCGGACTGTTCAAAGTGAAGGTTCTGAGCACCGATCTTGAGGTTGGAGCCTGCAGCGGCTTCAACTGCGCAGGGGAGAGAAGTGAAGGGAACGCAAGCTACTACTTCGCAGTCAGCGTTCTTTATAAGGGGGAGAAGTTCGTTGATAAACGCTTTTGCCTCGGAAGGAGTCTTGTTCATCTTCCAGTTACCGGCAATAACGGTTCTTCTTTTTGCTTTATCCATGGTAAAACTACCTTTCGTGTATTATGTAAAATTATCAATCAGCGTGGAGAATCTTCTCCACGCTGAAAGTATTGGAATGATTTCTTATTTGTCGTCAAGACAAGCGATGCCGGGAAGAGCAAGACCTTCGAGGAATTCGAGAGATGCGCCGCCACCGGTGGAGATGTGGGTCATCTTGTCTGCGTAGCCGAGCTGTTCAACTGCTGCTGCAGAGTCGCCGCCGCCAATAATGGAGATAGCGCCGGACTCAGCAACTGCCTTAGCTACTGCACGGGTACCTGCTGCAAAGTTTTCCCATTCAGAAACGCCCATAGGACCGTTCCAGATAACGGTGCCTGCGCCTTCGATGGACTTGGAGAAAAGTTCCTGAGACTTTTCTCCGATGTCAAGGCCCATCCAACCGTCGGGAATGGAATCAGAGTAAATGGTCATGTTCTGGGTGTCAGCCTTATATTCTCTACCGATAACGTTGTCAACGGGGAGGATGAAGTTAACGCCCTTGTCCTTTGCCTTAGCAAGGAGATCTTTTGCAAGGTCGAGCTTGTCTTCTTCGCAGATGGAAGTACCGGTGGAGTGACCCATAGCGCGGAAGAAGGTGTAAGCCATACCGCCGCCGATGATAAGAGTATCAACCTTTTCGATAAGGTTGTTGATAACGCCTATCTTATCGGAAACCTTTGCGCCGCCGAGAATAGCAACGAAGGGACGCTTGGGATCTTCAAGAGCAGTACCCATGATGGAGATTTCTTTTTCAATGAGGTAGCCGCAAACGGAGGGGCTGAGGTAGTGGGAAACGCCTTCGGTGGAAGCGTGAGCTCTGTGAGCGGTACCGAATGCATCGTTTACGTATACTTCTGCGAGAGAAGCGAGTTTCTTAGCAAATTCGGGATCGTTCTTTTCTTCTTCCTTGTGGAAACGTACGTTTTCAAGAAGAAGTACTTCGCCGTTCTTAAGAGCAGCAGCCTTTGCAAAAGCGTCTTCGCCTATAACGTCCTTAGCCATGATAACTTCCTGGCCAAGCTTTTCGGAAAGGCTTGCAGCAACGGGTTTGAGGGAGAACTTGTCTTCAAAGCCGTTCTTGGGTCTGCCGAGATGGGAGCAGAGGATAACCTTTGCGCCGTTGTCAATAAGATACTTGATAGTGGGGAGAGCACCGTTGATTCTGTTTTCGTCAGTAATCTTGAGCTCTGCGTTGAGGGGCACATTGAAGTCGCATCTTACAAGAACTTTCTTGCCGCTTACTTCAATATTTTCAATGCTTTTCTTGTTGTAATTCATATTCTTCCTTACCATTCTCGGCAGATTTTATTTTTACACATCATCGCTTTGCCGTCAGCGGATGTGCGGAAACGGGGATACCGGTTCCAATTTTATACAATCATAATTATATACTCATTATGTGGAAAATTCAAGTGTGTTATATTTAATTTAACAAACTTCATTAAATGTTCGAAAAAAATGACTTCCCAATAAAAAAAATCTCCCCACACGGAGAGATTTTTTTGTATGTTATGAGTTGCCTGATTTTAAAGAACTGAGTCTTTGCTCTGCTAAGGCCTTCTGATGGGCAATGTAACCATTATATTCTTCAAGCGAACGACCATTCTGGTATATGTAAGCAGCACTTTCCACATCTCCTACGTATCTGTAAACGAAGGGGGATGCGCTGTATCCGGTAATGGCCTCTTTATTTGCGGGGTATCTTTGAACAAATCCGTATTTGTAGATATTTTCGGATATGTATTTGTAGAAGTCGGTCTGCATAAATTCCTCTGCCGTCATGGAACGGTTTTCGGTAAAGGATATTATAAGACCCGTCTGATATTCGCTTTCTCCAGCCTTTGCCACGGATTTCGAGGCAAGTGCTTCTGCTTCTGCTGTGGTGTAACCTGCTCTGAGATTTGCCTGCAATTCGGTATTGTAAGCTTCTGTCTGCGCTGCGGCTGTGCGGTATGCTCCGGTGATTACATATTTATATCCCGCAGCCTGCGCATCTGCAAAGAACCTTTCGATCTGGGTGGCAGCCACCTCATCAAGTTCCATAGATGGATTGGCCGAAAGTTCATTGAGATTAGGCTTTTCATAATCCTCAGGTAAAGGATTTTCGGAGTTTACCACCATGAGGTATGGAGAAGACATGATTTGGGTATATTTGTCTACCTCTGCCTGCAACTGTTCCAGTTGAACAGTATCTGTGACAGGCGTAACGTCGTCGGGCGTTTTATCCGTTCTGTCGGTTCTTGCAAAAAGTCCGCCAAGAACGGTGTCGGGATTTCCTATGAGGAAAAAGGATGAGAAAAGTATGCCCGAAAGTAGACAGATAACGCAGATGAACACTATGTAGAGATTGCGGAAATTCAAGCTGCTGTTTCTGTGCATTGTGTTTCCTCTTTTCGTAATTTTGTGGTTGTGTTTGTGTGTGAAGAGAGGGGATAATACCCCAATATACATATATTCTATCACATAAAACTCGGTATGTCAACAGTAAAAAGGCCGAAAACAATAAAAAATGCAGGTATATTTTGGTTTTGGGGCTTGAAAGGTATGCCTCTTTGTGGTATACTTAACTTGGTGATAAAAAGTGGAAAAAGTATTAGCCATAATGATGGGCATACAGGGTAGCGGCAAAAGTACATTTTGCGAGAGGTTTTTGTCTTCGGGATACATACGTGTAAACCTCGACACCTTGACAACCCGCAATAAAGAAAAGCTTCTTTTTGAAAAATGTCTCTCTGAAGGGAGCAGTATGGTGATTGACAATACCAATCCATCCAAGGCTGATAGGCAAAGATATATACCCGCCGCAAAATCCCACGGTTATCGGATAATTGGCTATTATATGGAATGTGACATGGCAGCATGTATAGAGCGGAATAACAAAAGAATAGGAAAGGCTCGGATTCCCGAAAGGGGAATATACGGTACACTTGCCCGTTTGGAAAGACCCTGTAAAGGTGAAGGCTTTGACGAGATCTATTATGTCAGAAATGACGGCGTAAATATAAAAATAGAAGACTGGATAGAATACGAGGTGTAAGACAGTATGAGAAAGGTAAAAATAACCGCCTTGAGAAGAACGGAATACCCCGATCTTATGGAAAAATACGAAAATCCAATAGAACACGCCTGCGATACCGAGATAGGAAGAGTATTTATATCCGAAAACGGAGAGAAGCCCGCAGAGCTTTGTTCCGCCGCGTGGGAGTCTATGGAACGTTTTGTTAAAGAACTTGCCCAAGGTGGTGGAAACTTTTACGACGGCTGGATGAAAAATCCTCACTCTGCCATGATATCCTGCAACGACGGCTTTCGTCCCGTATCTTTTTATATTGAGGTAATGGAATAGGCCGTTGGGCGAAAACTTCCCTTGACAATAGGGGATTTGTGTATTATAATGAGCAATAATAGTATAGAATACAATCTGTTTTCCAGAAAGAGAACGGAAAGGACATATAATGCGTAAGACTAAAATAGTATGTACTCTCGGTCCTGCGAGCCAGACGAAGGACGTGATTATAGGCCTTTGTAAAGCGGGTATGAACGTGGCCAGAATGAACTTTTCTCACAATACCCACGAGGATCATCAGAAACGTATAGATCTGGTTAAGGAAGTAAGAAAAGAACTCAATCTTCCCATTGCCATAATGCTTGATACAAAGGGCCCCGAATACCGTATCAAAACCTTTGAAAATGGCAAGATAGTCCTTTCGGACGGCGCGACCTTTATTTTTACTGCCGACGACGTGGTGGGTAATGAAGAGATAGTATCCGTTAATTATTCTAATCTTCCCAAAGAACTTTCTGTGGGAGATACTATCCTTTTAAATAACGGTCTTTTGACCTTTAGTGTTGAAAATATTGAAGGCTCCAATATCATATGTAAAGTTATCTGCGGAGGCGAGCTTTCCGACAGAAAGAGTATGAGCTTCCCAGGTAAGGTTATGAACCAACCCTACCTTTCGGAGCAGGATAAGGCGGATATACGTTTCGGAGTTGAAAATGGGATAGATTATATAGCCTGTTCCTTTGTTTCCTGCAAACAGGATCTTATAGACGTTCATAATTACCTGAAGGAGCTTGACGCCGATAATATTGAGCTTATAGCAAAAATTGAGAATCAGTCGGGCGTTGACAATATTGAGGAGATATGCCAGGTCTGCGACGGTATTATGGTTGCCCGCGGAGATATGGGCGTTGAGATTCCCTTTGAGCATCTTCCCTCAATCCAGAAAAAGCTTATAACAAAGTGCCGTCTTTTGGGTAAGAGAGTTATCACCGCTACCGAAATGCTTGAGTCAATGATAACCAACGCAAGACCCACCAGAGCCGAAATATCGGATATTGCAAACGCCGTATACGACGGAACCAGCGCTATAATGCTTTCGGGCGAAACTGCGGCGGGTAAATATCCTGTTCAGGCCGTTAAGACCATGGCAAAAATAGCCGAAACTACCGAGGAGAGCATTGATTATACGGAGCGCTTCCATAATGCTGAATTTAAGATAAAGAATATGGTGGACGCTATTTCTCATTCCACCTGCGGTATGGCCAT